>NZ_JBGFSJ010000003.1:0-503378 GCF_041365695.1 Rhodosalinus sp. 5P4 | reverse complement strand
CAGGACAGGTCTGCCCGCTTCGCTGAAAAACACCGCCGTCGGGGCACAACACGGCGGCTTCGCGGGCCGATCTGCCCCGTTCCAGCGCCTTGCGCGCCCGACAACGCCGCTCAGGACGGAATATGCTTGTCCAGCGGTCGGATTCAGGCGACCTTCACGTCAGACGGCATGCCACTTGGGGAATGTCGGTTCAGAGATCCAACCGCCGGCAGTCGCATTGTGAAATAACGCCTCGCTGATGCGCGATACGCATGATCGGTGGATGATTACGCATTGGACTTCGGCTCCGCCCAATGAGATTCCTCTTGGGAAATTTGCGCTTATATCTTCGGGATAGTCTGAAGCGACGGGGCATAGTCCCTTAAAGGTGCTGACCTTTGGGAGACGGCGAAAACGGAACTGGCCAAGGAGACGCATCGCTATGTCGTACAGAGCCGCGCGGCGACTATCCCCGATTGTTCTGCTGCTTTTTCCAGCCCTGTGGGGATGGCTTGGGCTTCTCAACAACGTAAGCGGCTTCTCGGGCACGCGCGACTTTGCGGTTCGTCCCATGCTGGAGATGAGCGATACCTACGGAAATCCGGCACAGACCTGGAGAGCCGTCACGGCCCCGTGGGCGGCCACAGTCGCGCTTGTCGCCATCACCGCGGCTGAAGCCCTGGCAGGACTGTTCTCGACGATCGGGATCATCCGGCTGATCGGCGCCCGAGGAGGGTCCGGCGAGACCTTCGACGCAGCAAAGACCGCAGGGATCTACGGTTGTCTCCTCGCGATCCTAGTGTGGGGCATCGGGTTCATGGTGATCGCGGGCGATTGGTTTCTGTCTTGGCAGTCAGAGTCCTCGATCGATGGACAGCTCGGCGGAATGATCTATGCGCTGCCCTCGATGCTTGCCCTCGTGGTTCTGCTGCTGCCCGAGCCCCCGGACGGGCGCTAGCTGCGAAGCCTCGACAGCTTGTCCTTGTCGAGCCCGAGCCGGCTGATCGGCGACAAGATGCCCTTGCGAAGGCAGGCGCCAAGTCAGGACGCAGGTATCGCGGCTGGGAATGTCAGATGACGGCAGTCAGCCCCGGAGTGGAGCCAAAGCCCTTGGCTCGAATCTATCCTAGCTGACCATCGCCGAGCAGCTCGCTAACGGGTACGATGCGGACTAAGCTGCGGGTCAATGCGACAGACCTAAATGACCGCTCCCAGCCCAGTTCAGACATACGTTCTGCATGTGCATCCGACGGCGCTGTCTGCAGATCGGGCGGATACCGGCTTAGAGCGGGTCTTCGCTGCAATTGGCATGGCCCTCCCAAAAACGGCCGTTTTTGAACGATCTCTGAAAGCCGCCATTTGCGCAAGCGCAGCGAAAGCACGCTTAGTCCGCATCTTACCAGTTCGTGACCTGCGGTGAAGGTCAGCTACCGCAAACTCGCGTCTAAGGCCGTGGGTCCGCTTTGGGCTGGCTGCCGTCATCTGATAATTTCCGTCAGGAATGCTGAGCGGGCCGCCCGGCCTAAGTGGCTCGATCTCGCCCCTCGCGTGGCATGTAATCAGTGCGAGACCTAGCAAGGCGCGCGTGCAACAGTTCAGCAGGTAGCGAGCCGGGACCGGCGGGGAAAGATGGTTGCCTCAAAGCTAAAGCTGCAACAAGAGGTCGGCCCCGCGCCAAGGCCCCACCTAGCGTTTTTCCTATGTGGGGCTTTATGTGGGGTAATATGACCGGAAGCCCATTTTATTGAATGATTGCAATGAAGGTTGGCGGAAGGGGTGGGATTCGAACCCACGGATGGTTTCCCATCGGCGGTTTTCAAGACCGCTGCAATCGACCACTCTGCCACCCTTCCCGAGCGCGCGGTCCGGCGCCCGGCCGTCCGGCCGGCCACGCTCTTTGGACGCGCGGGAACGTGCTATCGCGTGACATGAAATTGAGCAAGGCGCGCGGCGGAGGGTTTCCGCCGGCCGGGCGGCACGGGCTTTCCATGCGCGGGGCCCCGCGCTATGATCGCGGCACGCGGGGTAACACCGCGCAGGCGGGGCAAGGACCGGAAACAAACCGGCCGCGCTGGCAGGCAAGGGGCATGACATGATCATCATACCGGCAGATCACGCGCGCCGCGGCCGTAGGGCCGGGGCGGGGTTCGCACTCGTCCTGGCGTTCGCGCTCGCGGGGTGCGGCGAGGACGGCGCACCGGGCTTCCTGCAGCCGCAAGCGAACGGCACGAGTGCCGCGCCGGGCGCGTCAGAGCAGCGCTCGGTCAAGCTCGTGGAACGCGACGTCGAAGCACCCGAGGTGTTCGGGGTCGCGGAGGCGGGACTTTGGGACGGGCGTCCGTCGCTGGGCGGCGTATGGGTCGCGCATCCCGAGGTAGCCGAGCCCGAGCGCGTCATCATCCGCAACACCGTCAACGGGCGCGACGTCGTGGGCGCGCTTTTCCGGCGCGAGCGGCAGAACCCCGGTCCACGGCTTCAGGTCTCCTCGGACGCCGCGGCCGCGCTCGGGATGCTCGCGGGGCAGCCCGTGCGGCTGGAGGTGGTCGCGCTGCGCCGCGAGACGGTGCAGGAAGAGACGGGCGAGGCGCCGCCGCAGGAGGGCGGGGGCGACGCCGAGTCGCTTGCCGCGCCGGCGGAGATCGAGGCCGCGCCCCTCGACCCGGTGGCGACCGCGTCCGCGGCGCTGGATGAAGATACCGCGCCGGCGCGCGCGGCGGCGGAAGCCGCCCCGGCCGCGGCGGACGCGGCGGAGCCCGCGCCCGCGCGATCCTACGTTCAGATCGGGATCTTCAGCATGGAGGAAAACGCGCGCGAAGCCGCGAGCGCCATGCGCGAAGAGGGTCTTTCGCCCGAGATCCGGCGCCAGACGAGCCAGGACAAGACCTTCTGGCGGGTGCTCGTGGGACCCGCGGCAAGCGAGCGCGAGCGCGAGGAGACCCTCGGCATCGTGAAGGCGGCCGGTTTCGCCGATGCCTATGTCGTGAGAAACTGACGGAAGGAACCGACGGGGACGATGCCGATCATGGAATTCCGAGCGCTCTTCCGCCTGGCCACGGGGCTCATGGCCGCGATCTGCCTTGCGCTTCCGGCGCAGGCCTTCGAGACCGAGGCGGGCGCGGCCTATGTCTACGATCACAATACCGGCACGGTGCTTCTGGCCAAGAATGCCGACACGCCCCTGCCGCCGGCGTCGATGTCGAAGCTGATGACGCTTTACATGTTTTTCGAAGCGCTTCGGAACGTGGAGAGCATGACGCTCGAGACCCGCTTCGATGTCTCGGAACGCGCGATGTCGATGGGCGGGTCGTCGATGTTCCTGACCACCACGGACCGCCCCACCGCCGAGGAACTGATCCGCGGTATCGTCGTGCAGTCGGGCAACGACGCCACGGTCGTGGTGGCCGAAGGGCTTGCCGGAAGCGAGAGCGCCTTCGCGCGGCTCATGAACGAGCGGGCCGAGATGCTGGGGATGACGCAGTCGAATTTCGTGAACGCGAGCGGCTGGCCGCATCCCGAGCACCGCATGAGCCTGCGCGATCTCGGTATTCTCACCACGCGACTGATCGAGGATTTCCCGGAATTCTACACCTATTTCGCCGAGGAAGAGTTCGAGTATGACGGGCGCGTGCCGTCCAACCATTTCAACCGCAACCCGCTCCTGGGGCTCGGCGTCGGGGCGGACGGGCTCAAGACCGGGCACACGGAGGAGGCGGGCTACGGCCTCGTGGGGTCGGCGGTGCAGGGCGATCGCCGCGTTACCTTCGTCATCACCGGGCTGGCCGACCGGAATGCCAGGTCCGAGGAGTCCCAGCGCATCCTGAACTGGGCGTTCCGCCAGTTCGTCGCGCGCGACATCGTCGAGGCCGGCACCGTTGTGGCCGAGGCGGATGTCTGGCTCGGCGCGGATGCGCGGGTGGGCCTCGTGGCGGGCGAAAGCCGGGAGATCCTCGTGCCGGCCGTCGCGCAGGAGCGCGTCGAGGGCGAGGCCGTCTTCGACACCCCGGTCGAGGCGCCCATCGAGAAAGGCCAGCGCCTCGGAGAACTCATCCTGCGTCCCGAGGGCCTGCCCGAGACGCGCATCCCGCTGGTGGCCGACCGCAACGTGGCCCGGGGCGGTTTCCTGGACCGGGTTCAGCTTGCCGCGCGGCTTCTGGCGACACGGTTGAGCGAACGCGCGGGCGACGCGCTTTGACGCCCCGCGCCGTGCCGGGACGCTTCATCACCTTCGAAGGGATCGACGGCTCGGGAAAGTCGACGCAGGCGCGCCTGCTCGCATCCCGCCTCGAGGCCGCGGGGGGCGAGGTGGTGCTGACGCGCGAACCGGGAGGCTCGCCCGGCGCCGAGGAGATCCGGCGCCTCCTGCTGACGGGGGATCCCGGCCGCTGGTCCGCCGAGACGGAGATCCTGCTTTTCACCGCGGCGCGGCGCGATCACCTGGAGCGCACCATAGAGCCGGCGCTGGCGCGCGGCGCGACGGTGGTCTGCGACCGTTTCGCCGATTCCACGCGGGTCTATCAGGGGGTGACGCGCGGCGACCTGCGCGCCCTCGTCGATCGCCTGCACGAGATGACCATCGGGCGCGAACCCGACCTCACGATCCTGATCGACATCGATCCAGCGGCGGGTCTCGCGCGGGCAGGGGCCCGGGGCGGAGAGGAGGCCCGCTTCGAGGCTTTCGGCGTCGAGATGCAGGCACGGATGCGCCGCGCCTTCCTCGATCTGGCGGCCGAGGCGCCGGCGCGTGTCCGGGTCGTCGACGGGTCGGGCCCGCCGGAGGCGGTGGCCGCGCGCGTCGCGGAAGCGGCGGGCGCATGAGCGCGGCGGACGATCTGCCCGAGCCCGATCGCGTCGAGGGCGCGCCGCACCCGCGCGAGACGCCGCGGCTTTACGGACAGGACGCGGCGGAGCGCGCCTTCCTCGACGCCTACGCGTCCGGGCGGCTTCACCATGGCTGGCTGCTGACCGGTCCGCAGGGCGTCGGCAAGGCGACGCTCGCGTGGTCCATCGCGCGCTTCCTGCTGTCCCGGCCCGTGGAGGAGGGCGGCGGGCTTTTTTCGGACGCACCGCCCGCGGCCGACGGCCTCGCCGTCTCTCCGGATCACCCAGTGGCGCGGCGGGTGGCCGCGCTTTCCGATCCCGGGCTCTTCCTGCTGCGCCGGGGGCCGCGGGACGACGGAAAGGCGCTTTCGGCCCAGATCAGGATCGACGAGGTCCGCAAGCTCAAGGGCTTCTTTTCGCTGTCGAACACCGAGGGCGGCCGGCGGGTGGTGATCGTCGACGCCGCCGACGATCTCAACGTGAACGCCGCCAACGCCCTTCTCAAGCTGCTGGAGGAGCCGCCCTCGCGGGCGACCATGCTGCTTGTCGCGCATCAGCCGGCGCGGCTTCTGCCGACGATCCGGTCGCGCTGCCGGGAACTTCGCCTCGTCCCGCTCTCGCCCGGCGACATGGCCGCGGCGCTCGCGCAGGCGGGGGTCGATGCGGGGCAGGAAGAGGCGCTGGCCCTCGCGGAACTGTCGGGCGGCTCGGTGGGCGCGGCCGTGCGGCTCGCCGGGCTCGGCGGCATCGGGCTTTACCGCGACCTGTTGCACCTCCTCGAAAGTCTGCCGCGCCTCGACCGCCCGGCCGCGATCGCGCTTTCCGAACGCGCGTCGGGCCGGGGCGCGGAGCCAGTGCGCGATCTTCTGATCGAGCTTCTCGACCTCGCGATCGCGCGTCTGGCGCGCACGGGCGCGACGGGCGCGCCGCCGCCCGAGGCCGTGCCCGGAGAGGCCGCCACGCTCGCCCGCCTCGCCCCCGACATGGCTGCCGCGCGGCGCTGGGCCGAGCTTGGCCAGACGCTGGGCGCGCGGCTTCGGCATGGCCGGGCGGTCAACCTTGACCCCGCCACGCTCATCCTAGATACGGTCCACAGGATTGCAGGGCAGGCGGTGCGCTGACGCCGGGCCGCAACCGCAAAAGGCAGTCAGCAAGGGCAGGGGGACGTGCGGCATGAGCGTTGCGCCGAGGATCACCGACAGCCATTGCCACCTCGATTTCCCGGAACTCGCCGAAGAGCTGGACGCCGTCATCGCGCGCGCCCGGGACGCCGGCGTGCACCGGATGGTGACGATTTGCACGAAGCTGCGCAGCCTTCCCGCCGTGCGGGCGATCGCGCACCACAACGCGGGCGTGTTCTACGCGGCGGGGACCCACCCGATGAGCGCCGCGCAAGAGCCCCTGGCGCAGCTTGAGGAGCTCGTCGCCCTCGCCGAGGATCCGAAATGCGTGGGGCTCGGCGAAAGCGGCCTCGACTACCACTACACCGCCGAAAGCGCGGCGGTGCAGCAGGAAAGCCTGCGTATCCATATCGCCGCGGCGCAGGAGACCGGCCTGCCGCTCATCATCCACGCCCGCGACGCGGATGACGACATGGCGCGGATCCTTGCGGAGGGACACGCGAAAAAGCCCTATCCCTGCGTGATGCACTGCTTTTCGTCGGGGGCAGGCCTGGCCCGCGCGGCACTCGACCTGGGCTTCTACCTGTCCATGTCCGGGATCACCGCCTTTCCGAAATCGAAAGCGCTTCGCGAGATCTTCGCCGCCGCGCCGCTCGACCGGATCCTCGTGGAGACCGACAGCCCCTACCTCGCGCCGCCGCCCCATCGCGGCAAGCGCAACGAGCCCGCGCATGTCGTGCACACCGCCAAGGCGGCAGCCGAGCTATTCGGGCTGTCCTACGCAGAGTTCGCCGCGCGCACGGAGGCCAATTTCGAGCGACTCTTCGACCGCGTGCCCGCCTACGAGGCGGCCGCGTGAGCGGAGAACTGCGCTTCACCATCCTGGGCTGCGGCTCCTCGGGGGGCGTGCCGCGGCTTGGTGGGCACTGGGGGGCCTGCGATCCGGCGAACCCGAGGAACACCCGCCGGCGCTGCTCGCTTCTTGTCGAGCGGGAGACCGAGGCGGGCACCACCCGCGTGCTGATCGACACCACGCCCGATCTGCGCCAGCAGCTGCTCGACGCGGGCGTGGGAGAGCTCGATGCCGTCGTCTACACCCACAGCCATGCCGACCACGTCCACGGAATCGACGACCTGCGGATGATCGTCTTCAACATGCGCAGCCGTCTGCCCGTCTGGGCCGACGGCGACACGCAGAACGACCTTTACTCGCGCTTCGGCTACGCCTTCATGCAGCCCGAGGACAGCCCCTATCCGCCGATCCTCGACATGCACACGATCCGCGAAGACTTCGAGATCGCGGGCTCGGGAGGCAAGATCCCCTTCACGCCGTTCCGGGCCAAACACGGCGCGATCGACGCGCTGGGCTTTCGCGTCGGGCCGCTGGCGTATCTGCCCGACGCGGTCGAGATCCACGACGCGGCGTGGCCGGTTCTGGACGGGCTCGACTGCTGGGTGCTCGACGCGCTGCGGCGCACGCCGCACCCCACCCACGCCCATCTCGACCTCGCGCTCGACTGGATCGGGCGCGCCGCGCCCGCGCGCGCCGTCCTGACCAACATGCATATCGACATGGACTACGAAGAGGTCGACCGGGACACGCCCGACAACGTCACCCCCGCCCATGACGGGATGGTGATCCGCTACCCGCTGTGAACGCACACCCCGCCCTGGCGCGGCGCGCGGCCCGGAGGCGCCCGTGCAGGCGCTGATCGAGGTCGTCCTGCCGGTCTTCCTGGTGATCGGCTTCGGCTATGCCGCCGTGTGGCGGGGCCTCTTCAGCGAAAGCGCGGTGGACGGGCTTATGGTCTTCACCCAGAGGTTCGCGCTGCCCTGCCTGCTGTTCCGCGCGCTCTCCACGCTCGACCTCGGCGCGGGCTTCGATCCCGCGCTCATCGGAAGCTTCTATGCAGGGGCGGTGGCGGGCTTCCTCGCGGGGCTTCTGGGCGCGCGCTACCTCTTCGGGCGCGACTGGGAGGACGCGGTGGCGATCGGGTTCTGCTGCCTCTTTTCCAATTCGCTCCTGCTCGGGCTGCCGATCACGGAACGCGCCTACGGCGCCGACGCGCTGGCCGGGAACTACGCGATCATCGCGCTTCATTCGCCCTTCTGCTACGCGCTGGGCATCACCGCGATGGAGCTGGTGCGCGCCCGCCGCGCGGGGGCAGGCACCGCGGGCCTTCCGACCAAGGTCGCGGGCGCCATGCTCAAGAACGCGCTGATCCTCGGTATCCTCGCGGGCATCGCGGTCAATCTTTCGGGATGGACGCTGCCGGTGCCGATCGGCGACGCGCTCGACCTGATGGTGCGCGCGGCGCTTCCCGCGGCGCTCTTCGGGCTGGGCGGCGTGCTCTACCGCTATCGCCCGGAGGGGGATCTGCGCACCATCGCCTTCGTCGCCGCCGTCTCGCTGCTGCTGCATCCGGCGGTCGTCTGGGGGCTGGGCCAGGCCTCCGGGCTGCCCGAGACGGGTCTGCGCTCGGCGGTGGTGACGGCGGCCATGGCGCCTGGCGTGAACACCTACATCTTCGCCGACATGTACGGCCGCGCGCGCCGCGTCGCGGCCTCCTCGGTGCTGATCGGCACGGCCGCGTCGGTCTTCACCGCCTGGCTCTGGCTCGCGGCGTTGCCCTGATCCGGCGGAGGCGCGCGTTCCGCGCGCCACGCCTTCACCGGGCGCGCCCGTCCGGGCGCGCGATGGGGCGCGTCAGACGAAGGCCTGCAGCCCGGTGATCGCGCGACCCAGGATCAGGGCGTGGATGTCGTGCGTGCCCTCGTAGGTGTTCACCGTCTCGAGGTTCATCATGTGCCGGATCACCTGGAATTCGGAGCTGATGCCGTTGCCGCCATGCATGTCGCGGGCGTGCCGCGCGATCTCGAGCGCCTTGCCGCAATTGTTGCGCTTGACGAGAGAGATCATTTCGGGCGCCGCGTTGGCCTCGTCCATGAGCCGGCCCACCCGGAGCGACGCCTGCAGGCCGAGCGCGATCTCGGTTTCCATGTCGGCGAGCTTCTTCTGGAAAAGCTGGGTCTGGGCGATGGGCTTGCCGAACTGCTTGCGGTCGAGCCCGTAGCCCCGCGCGGCGTGCAGGCAGAACTCCGCCGCGCCCATGACGCCCCAGCTGATGCCGTAGCGTGCGCGGTTGAGGCAGCCGAACGGCCCCTTCAGCCCCTCGACATGGGGCAGCAGCGCGTCCTCGCCGACCTCGACGCCCTCCATCACGATCTCGCCGGTGATCGAGGCGCGCAAGGAAAGCTTGTTGCCGACCTTGGGCGCGGAGAGGCCCGTCATGCCTTTTTCCAGCACGAAACCGCGGATCTTGCCGTCATGCGCGTCCGACTTGGCCCACACAACGAAGACGTCCGCGATCGGCGAATTCGAGATCCACATCTTGGAGCCCGTCAGCCGGTAGCCGCCCTCGATCTTCTCGGCCCGCGTCTTCATCGCGCCCGGGTCGGAGCCCGCGTCCGGCTCCGTCAGGCCGAAACACCCGATCCATTCCCCGGAGGCGAGTTTCGGCAGGTATTTCTGCCGTTGCTCCTCGGTTCCGTAAGCGTGGATCGGATACATGACGAGGCTCGACTGCACCGACATCATCGAGCGATAGCCCGAATCCACGCGCTCGATCTCGCGCGCCACGAGCCCGTAGCTCACATAGCTTCCGCCGAGACCGCCGTATTCCTCCGGCACGGTCACGCCGAGCAGGCCCATCCCGCCCATCTCGCGGAAGATCTCCGGGTCGGTCTTTTCGGCGTCGAAGGCCTCGATCACGCGGGGTTGCAGCTTCTCCTGCGCATAGGCGCGGGCGCTGTCGCGGATCATCCGCTCTTCCTCGGACAGCTGATCGTCGAGGCGCAGGGCATCGGCCCAGTCGAAGCGTCCGAGATCGGGGGCGTCCTTGGCGCGCAGGCGCGGGGCGGGGGTGTCTAGGGTCATGGCGGTCACCTTTCTCCGGGAGGATCCCGGCAACGTTTGACACAGCATAGCGGCTCGACGCGCCGCGGCAAAACGACTATCGCGCATCGTTTCATGTGCTAAGGTCATGTCCCATGAGCTGGTCGCCACGCTATTTGCCCTCGATCTCGATGCTTCGGGCCTTCGAGGCGGTGATGCGCACGGGCGCGACCACGGCGGCGGCGGATGAACTGCACATGACCCAGGCCGCGGTGAGCCGGCATGTCCAGCGGCTCGAGGCGCAACTCGGGGCAGCGCTTTTCCGCCGCGAGAAGCGCCGGCTGGTGCCGACGCCTGCCGGGCGCCACTATGCCGAGGCGGTGTCGCGGGCGCTCGACCTCATCGGGCGTGCGTCCATGGAACTGACCGCCAATCCGGGGGGAGGGACGCTTTCGCTCGCCATCCTGCCCGCCTTCGGCACCCGGTGGCTCGCGCCGGGCCTCGCGGCGTTCCAGGCCGCGCATCCGGGCGTCACGCTGCACCTCACGACCCGGCTCCGGCCGGTGGATTTCGAGACCGAGGCCTTCGACGCGGCGATCCATTTCGGCGCGGCCGACCGGGCGGGCTGCGGGCACCTTCACCTTGCCGACGAGCCGATGCTGGCGGTCGCGTCGCCGGGTGTCCTGGAGCGGCATCCGCCGCACGGGCCCGCCGCGATCGCGGCGATGCCGCTTCTGCACCTTCAGTCGCGCCCGCGCGCCTGGGAGCGGTGGTTCGCGCATCACGGCCAGGCCGCGCCGGCGCAGCGGGGCATGGTCTTCGACCAGTTCGCGCCGATGACGCAGGCGGCGATCCACGGGCTGGGCGTGGCGCTCCTGCCGCCCTTCCTGGCGGAGCCCGAGATCGCCGAGGGGCGGCTTCGGCCGGCCTGGGGGGCGGCGGTGCCGGGGCGTGGAGGGTATTGGCTGGTGTGGCCGCACGCGCGGGACGATTACCCGCCCCTTGCCGCGTTCCGGGACTGGCTTGCCGCGGAGGTCCGCGGGGGGCAGGGCGGGGCGGTCAGGTCTCGCCCGGCTGCCACTTCCCCTCCAGACGCTCCAGCGCCGCAATCCGGTCTGCCGTCTTCGGATGGCTCATGAGCCAGGCCGGCGCGACACCCGCGCGCGAGCGCGTCAACTCGTCGAGCTTGTGGAAGAGCGAGATCTGCGGCGCGACGCCTATCCCGGCCTTGGTCAGAAGTGCCGCGGCATAGGCGTCAGCCTCGTACTCGTCGGCACGCGAAAGCCCCGCGGCCAGCAGAGACGTGAGCGCGCTCGCGATCCAGACGCCGATACCCGGGATGATGCGCCCGAGCACCATGGCGAGCGCGCTTCTGAGCGCGTTCTGCCCGGAAAAGTCGATCATGCGCCGCCGGGTGTGGCCGAGCGCGACGTGGCCCAGCTCATGCGCGATGACCGACGCGATCTCTTCCCCGCTGACCTCGCCATTGCGGTATTTCTGGTAAAAGCCCCGAGTGATGAAGATCCGCCCGTCCGGGGCGGCGAGCCCGTTCACCGGGTCCACCTCGTAGATGTGCACGCGGATACGCGGCACGTCGAGCGCCTTTGCCATCCGGTCGGTGAGCGCCTTGAGCCGCGGGTCGGCAAGTTCGGTGGAACGCGCGTCGAGCTCGCGCTTCGTCCGCCAGACCGACATGCGGTACATGACGAGCGCGTAAAGCACCGCGAGCAGGATCGGCGTCACCTTGATCATGACGAAGATATGGGCTCGCCCGGGCCGCCCGGCAAGCGGCGAAACGGCGCGGCGCGTGTCACCGCAGGACCTGGATGCCGCGATTGATCCCTTCGAGGGTGAGCGGCACCATCCGGTCCTCGAAGATCTCGCGGATCATTCGGATCGAGGGCGTGTAATCCCAGTGTCGCTCGGGCACGGGATTGATCCAGAGCGTCTCGGGCCACTGCGCGCGCGCGCGGCGCAGCCAGGTCTCGCCCGCCTCGGCGTTCCAGTGCTCGTTCGCGCCGCCGGGATAGGCGATCTCGTAGGGGCTCATGCTGGCGTCGCCCACGAAGATGCACCGGTAATCCGCGCCATAGGTGTGCAGCACGTCCCAGGTCGGCGTGACCTCGTTCCAGCGGCGGCGGTTGTCGCGCCAGACGCCCTCGTAGAGGCAGTTGTGGAAGTAGTAGTGCTCGAGATGCTTGAACTCGGCGCGCGCGGCCGAGAAAAGCTCTTCCACGACCTTCACATGGGCATCCATCGATCCGCCCACGTCGAGAAAGAGCAGCACCTTCACCGCGTTGCGGCGCTCAGGGCGGGTCTTGACGTCGAGGTAGCCGTGTTCGGCGGTGGCGCGGATCGTGCCGTCGAGGTCGAGTTCCTCGGCCGCGCCGTCGCGCGCCCATTGCCGCAGCCGCTTCAGCGCCACCTTGATGTTGCGGGTGCCGATCTCCACCGAGTCGTCCAGGTTGCGGAACTCCCGCTTGTCCCAGACCTTCACGGCGCGCTGGTGGCGGCTTTCGTCCTGGCCGATGCGCACGCCTTCGGGGTTGTAGCCGTAGGCGCCGAAGGGCGAGGTGCCCGCCGTGCCGATCCACTTGGAGCCGCCCTGGTGGCGCGCCTCCTGTTCCGCGAGCCGCTTCTTGAGGGTGTCCATGAGCGCGTCGAACCCGCCGAGTGCCTCGATCTCGGCCTTCTCGGCCTCGCTCAGGTGCTTCTCCGCCATCTTGCGCAGCCAGTCCTCGGGCAGATCGACCCTGTCCAGCATCTCGGCAAGCGAGACGTCCTCGAGGCCCCGGAAGGCCGTGGCGAAGGCGCGGTCGAAGCGGTCCAGGTGGCGCTCGTCCTTCACCATCGCGGTGCGCGCGAGATAGTAGAATCCCTCCACGTCGTAGGTCACAAGATCGGCCTTCACCGCTTCGAGGAAGGCCAGGTACTCGCGAAGCGTGACGGGAACGCCGCTCTCCCTGAGGGTGAGGAAGAAGGGCTGGAACATCGCCCTCAGACCTGCAGCCGGACGAGCGCGATCGACAGTACCGCGCCCACGAGACCGAAGGCGATGCCGTATCCGGCCGCATAGTGCAGCATGTCGAGCCGGTTGCCCTTGCGCCGGTAGGCGGTGAATGCGCCGATGGCCGCGCCGATCAGCGCCGAGAACAGGATCATTCGGCCTCAGCCCCCCGTGTGGTTTCGCGGGTTCAGGGCGGCGATTTCGGCCAGCTTGCCGCGCACCGCCCCCTCCGGTCCGAACCCGTATCGCGCCCAACCGAGGCTGTCCAGACGCAGGGCGCGCGCCTCCTGCGGGCGCCCGGCAAGCGCCAGCGCCTCGGCGCGCAGCAGCATCAGCGTGGACAGAAGCATCGCGTTCTCGTGGCGCGAGGCGACCGGCATCGCCCGGGCGGTGAGCGCAAGCGCCCGCTCGGCGTCGCCCTCGGCGATCGCGTAGGCGGCGAGCTGGGCGCGCACGAAGGCGCGGTGCGGTTCGGAGCGGGGCAGGGCCGCGAGCGTCCGGTCCGCGGTTTCGAAATGCTCCCGCGCCGCGTCGGGCGCGTGGCTCTGGGTAAGACGGCCGAGCGCGAAATGGCCGAAGGCGAGCCGGTGATCGCGCCAGCCCGAGGCCCGCGCGATGGCCACGGCGCGTTCGGCCGCCGCGCGTCGCGCCGCCGGCGCGGCCCCGGGCCCGAGCGCCTCCTGGATCGCGTTGCTCCAGGCGCGCGGCGTCGGCGCGAGCGGCCTTGCGGGCAGCCCCTCGCCCGCCGGGTTGAGCCGCGCGAGCACCGCGGGCAGGCGCCGGGCGACATCGTCGCGGCTCATGCCGCTGGCAAGGTCCGGCGCGTAGTAGGCGCGCAGGATCAGCATGTCGAAGCCGGTGAGCACCGCGTGCATGTTGTCGTCGTTGAAGACGCTGTCGGACAGCCGGTAGAGATCGTTCAGCGGCCCGAGCGCCTGGGCGAGTTCCTCGTGCAGGCAGTCGCGCGCCTCCTGGCCCGAGATGTCGGCGGGCAAAAAGATCCCTACCCGTTCGCGGGTGCGCAGTTCGGACCAGGCCGTGCGCGCGCTGCGGCGGTTTCTCGCATAGTCGGAGAGGCTGCTGACATTGGGGACGACGAAGCAGGCCGCCTGCGGCAGCACGCTCCGGATGCGCGCGCCGGGCACGCTTTCGATCGTTATGTTGGCCCCCGGTCCGCGCGTGAGGCGGATGTCGATGCCCGCCTCGTCGCGAAGCCGGCGCAGCAGATCGCGCAGGTCCCGTGCCAGGGCGGGATCGGCCCGCCCGGTCACGCGCAGGGTGATCGGTTCCTCGAAGCGCGTGAAGACCGGGACGGGGCGGCCGCTTTCCAGCGTGAAGGCGAGGTCGAGGAAATCGCGCGCGATATCGGCGTTGGACCGGGCGGGCGCGTCAGGGCGCGCCGCGGAGAACTGCTTGGCCGGCGGCAGCTTCGGGATTGCCACGGCGAGGCGCGCGGCGGTGTCCGCGGCCCGGGGCGCGGGCGCGCAGGCCGCGAGCAGAAGCAGAAGTGGCAGAACGTATCTTGGCACGAGCGCTCCCTTGCGTCTTCGCTCCTTGCGGCGCGGGCCGCGCCGGCGCGCCGCGGGACCCGGCAGGCGCAGCCTAGACCATGAATGCCGCGCCGTCACACGCGGGCTGCCGGGGCGGCGCCGGGTTTGCCGGGCCGACCGCCTCAGCGCTGCCGCCGCGCCATGAAGGCCAGGCGTTCGAAAAGATGCACGTCCTGCTCGTTCTTCAGCAGCGCGCCGTGCAGCCGGGGCAACGCGTCGGGTCCGTCCCGGCGCAGGTCGGCGGGCTCCAGATCCTCGGCCAGCAGCAGCTTGAGCCAGTCCAGCACCTCCGAGGTGGAGGGCTTCTTCTTCAGGCCCGGCTGTTCGCGCAATTCGTAGAACTGCGTCAGCGCCGTCTCGAGCAGCGCGGGCTTGATGCCCGGATGGTGTACCTCGACGATGCGTTTCATCGTCTCCGGGTCCGGGAAGCGGATGTAGTGGAAGAAGCAACGGCGCAGGAAGGCGTCCGGCAGCTCCTTCTCGTTGTTGGAGGTGATGATGACGATCGGGCGGTGCCGGGCGCGGACCGTCGCGCCCGTCTCGTAGACGTGGAATTCCATCCGGTCGAGCTCCTGCAGGAGGTCGTTGGGGAACTCGATGTCGGCCTTGTCGACCTCGTCGATGAGCAGCACCACCTTGCCGTCGGCCTCGAACGCCTCCCAGAGCTTGCCCTTGCGGATGTAGTTCGCCACGTCGTTCACCCGCGCGTCGCCGAGCTGGCTGTCGCGCAGGCGGCTCACCGCGTCGTATTCGTAAAGCCCCTGCTGGGCGCGGGTGGTGGATTTCACCGACCATTCGATGAGCGGCAGCCCGAGCGCGCCCGCCACCTGCCGCGCGAGTTCGGTCTTGCCCGTGCCGGGCTCGCCCTTGACGAGAAGCGGGCGCTCCAGCGCCACGGCCGCGTTCACCGCGACGGTCAGGTCTACCGTCGCCACGTACTCGCCGGTTCCGGTGAATTTCATCATCTGCTCCAAGCCATTGCCGAACGTCCTTGCAGCGCCGCGCCCGCGCCCGAATTAACCATGGCCGACCCGTGTTTGTGTAGTGACATTGCCAGTGCCTTCGGGTAATTGCCGCGTCGAGGGGTGCCACATGTCTGACAAGTATTCCATGGCTGAAGTGGGTCATGAAAAGGGAGCGCAGAAGATGAAGGCCGAAGTGTTCCTTCCCGAGGATTACAAGCCCGCCGAGGACGAGCCGTTCATGAACGAACGGCAGCTCGAATGGTTCCGGCGCGAACTGATGCGACAGAAGAACGAGCTTCTTTCCGACAGCAAGAACACCATCGCGGGCCTTCAGGACGCGACCCGCAACATTCCCGACGTGTCCGATCGCGCGAGCGAAGAGACCGACCGCGCGCTCGAGCTTAGGATCCGCGACCGTCAGCGCAAGCTCGTCTCGAAGATCGACGCCGCGTTGCGCCGGATCGAGGAGGGCGAGTTCGGATACTGCCAGGAGACGGGAGAGCCGATCTCGCTGAAACGTCTCGTCGCGCGCCCGACGACCACGCTCAGCCTCGAGGCGCAGGAGCGTCACGAGCGCCGCGAGAAGGTGCACCGCGACGACTGACGCGAGGCCGACCGGGACCGAGAGACAAGAGAACGCCGGGGGAGCCTCCGGCGTTTTCCTTTTGGGAAGCGAGAGATGCAGCTCGACGCGCTTGAGATTTCCGTGGTGGGCGGCGGCATCGCGGGGCTTGCCGCCGCGCTTGCGCTCGGCCGGCGCGGCGCCTCCGTCACCCTGTTCGAGCAGGCCCCCGAGATCGCGGAGGTGGGTGCCGGATTGCAGATCAGTCCCAACGGGCTTCGCGTGCTGCGCGCGCTCGGCCTCGAGGCGGAGCTCGCGGCGCGCGCGCCCCGCGCCCAGGCGGTGAGCCTTCGGCGCGGCGAGGACGGCGGCGAGGTTCTGCGCCTCGACCTAGCGCGCCTCGGGCGGGAGCAGGGGTATCATTTCGTCCACCGCGCGGATCTCGTCGATTTGCTCGCCGCCGCGGCCCGCGCCGCGGGCGTCCGGGTCCGGCTTCTGCAACGGGTCGCGACGGTGGAGGACGGCCCGCGCGCGCGGATCGTCTTCGAGAACGGCGCGGAGCACAGGGCGGATCTGGTGCTCGGCGCGGACGGTCTGCACTCCCGCGCGCGCCACGCGCTGGGATCGGCGCCGCCCGCGCGCTTCACCGGCCAAGTCGCGTGGCGCGCGCTTCTGCCCAACGTCATCGGCCAGCCTGCGGAGGCCCGGGTGCTCATGGGGCCGGGACGGCACATGGTGGTCTATCCGCTGCGCGACGGGCGCACTCTCAACCTTGTGGCGGTGGAAGAGCGCAGCCGCTGGGCCGAGGAGGGCTGGACCCACGCGGACGACCCGGCGAACCTGCGCGCGGCCTTCGCGGGCTTCGGCGGGGACGTGCCGGCGATCCTCGGCGCGCTGGACAAGGTGCATGTCTGGGGTCTCTTCCGGCATCCGGTGGCCGAACGCTGGCATGGCCGGTCCGTTGCGATCCTGGGCGATGCGGCGCATCCGACGCTGCCGTTCCTCGCGCAGGGCGCCAATCTCGCGCTCGAGGATGCGTGGGTCCTGGCCGACGCGCTTGACCGCGCCGAGGATCGCGCCTCCGGGCTCGCGGCCTACCAGCGGCGGCGGCGCGCCCGTGCTGAGCGGGTGGTTGGCGCGGCGGAGCGCAATGCCCGGCGCTACCACCTGCGGCCCGGCCCGGTGCGCGGGCTTGCCCATGCCGCGCTGGGGCTCGGCGGGCGGTTCGCGCCCGGCGCGATGCTGGCGGGGTTCGACTGGCTTTACGGCCACGACGTCACCGCCGAGGCGTGACCGGGTGCGGTTCGCGTTCCCGGCTCAGACGGACAGTTCGATCCAGACCGGCACGTGATCGGAGGGTTTTTCGCGCCCGCGCAGCGCGGCCTCGATGCCCGTGCCGGTCATGCGATCGGCGGCCTCGGGAGAGAGCAGCAGATGATCGATGCGGATCCCGTTGTTCCGCGCCCACGCGTTGCCCTGGTAGTCCCAGAAACTGTAGTGGCCCGGGCCCTGCACCCGGGCGCGGACGGCCTCGGTATAGCCCATGTGAAGGATGCGGCGAAACGCCGCCCGGCTTTCCGGCAGCGCCAGCGCGTCCTCGCGCCAGGCCTCGGGATTGGCCGCGTCCTCGTCCTGGGGGATGACGTTGTAGTCACCGGCAAGCACCACGGGCTCTTCCAGCGCCAAGAGCTCTTGCGCGCGTGTCCGCATACGGGCCATCCAGGCCAGCTTGTAGTCGTATTTCGGCCCCGGCGCGGGGTTGCCGTTGGGCAGGTAGAGCCCGGCCACGCGCACGGGAACATCGGCCATCACCGTGGCCTCGATCCAGCGGGCCTGCGTGTCGTCATCGTCGCCCGGCAGCCCGCGCCAGACGTCCTCGAGCGGCAGCCGCGAAAGGATCGCCACGCCGTTGAAGCCCTTCTGGCCATGGGTCTCGACGGTGTAGCCCCGCTCCTCGAAAAGCTCGGCCGGGAAGCTCTCGTCGAGCGACTTGATCTCCTGCAGAAGCACCACGTCGGGGCGGTCCTCGTCCAGCCAGTCGCAAAGCGCCTGGTGCCGGGCCTTGATCCCGTTGATGTTGAAGGTGGCGATCTTCATCGGCGCGCTCCTCTTGGCCTCGCCCCAGCTAGCCGGTTCGCCGGTCCGGGCGCAAGGCGGGGAAGAGCGGCTCCGCGCGCGCGCGCCCCCGAGACATCGGGCCGGCGCCGGGCCGCACCGGGCTTCTGCGGCCCTTTCCTCGCGCGTCATGCGCTGCCATTCTGCTGGCCGCGTGCGAGCGCGGCCGCGCGCGATCCCGGCCGCGCGGATGGGTGAGGTTGGCCCCGGGCGCCAACCGAAGGTGCCGCGACAAGGCGCGAAAAGGGAAGGCGGATGGCCACGATCCTGACGACGGCGCGAACGCATCTCTTTCCCGGCGCGCGGGGGCGGGTCGAGGGCCCGCCAGAGGGCGGCTGCACGGTGCGATTTTCGGATGGTGTCGAAGTGCCGGGCGAGATCGCGGGCGGGGTGCTGGACCTTGCGCCTCATGTCACCGCTGCGGGCACCGCGATCCCCGCCCGCCGCTGGGCCGTCACCTTCGCGGAGGGCGCGTTCCGGGTGACGCGCCGGCTGTGACACGGCGCTACATGGAAAAGGAGGTTCCGCAGCCGCAGGAACTCGAGGCGTTCGGGTTCTCGATGGTGAACCGCGCGCCGATCAGTTCCTCGGTGAAGTCGATCACCGCGTTCTCGAGAAAGGGCAGGGACACCGAATCGACCACCACCTTCTCGCCCCCGCCCTCCAGCACGAGGTCGTCCTCGGCGGGCGAGTCGAGGCGGATGTCGTACTGGAAGCCCGAGCACCCACCACCCTCGACGGCCACGCGCAGCGCCTGACCCTCGCGGGAGGCGCCGATCTCGGCCAGTCGCGCGAAGGCGCGTTCTGTCACTTTCGGAGGAAGTTGCATCTGGGCCTCGTTGCGACGGTTCAGTTCCGCTCTCGTCTCAAATATATGAGGTCGCGGGACATGCGACAAGGAGGGGACCCATGCGCGCCCGATACGCGTCCGACCCGGCGAGGAGCCGTGGACGGCTCGTGCCAGAGCCGGAAAGCGCGTTCCGCTCCTGCTTTCAGCGCGACCGGGACCGGATCATCCATGCCTCGGCCTTCCGCAGGCTCAAGCACAAGACACAGGTCTTCATCGAGCATGAGGGGGACTATTTCCGAACCCGTCTGACGCATTCGCTCGAGGTGGCGCAGGTGGCGCGCACCATCGCCGGTACGCTCGACCTCGACCCGGCGCTGACCGAGGCGGTGGCGCTTGCCCACGATCTTGGCCACACGCCCTTCGGCCACACCGGCGAGGACGCGCTCGACGCGCTGATGCAGCCCTATGGCGGGTTCGACCACAACGCGCAGGCGATCCGTATCGTCACGCGTCTGGAGCGCCATTACGCCGCCTTCGACGGGCTCAACCTGACCTGGGAGACGCTGGAGGGCCTTGCCAAGCACAACGGGCCCGTGACGGGCGCGATCCCCTACGCGCTTGCCGAATACGACGCCGTCCATGATCTGGAACTCGACACCCATGCCAGCGCGGAGGCGCAGGTGGCGGCGCTGGCGGATGACGTGGCCTACAACAGCCACGACCTGCACGACGGGCTGCGCGCCGATCTCTTCACGCTGGAGGAGATCGCGGCGCTGCCGGTGCTGGCCGACTGCTTCGCGGAGGTGGACCGGGCGTGGCCCGGGCTCGAGCCCTACCGACGGCGCCACGAGGCGCTGCGGCGCTTCTTCGGCGTCATGGTCGAGGACGTGATCGCCACCACCCGCGCCGCGCTTGCCGCGCTCGATCCCGCGGACGTGGACGCGGTGCGGCAGGCCGGGCACATGGTGGTGCGCTTTTCCGACGGGCTTTTCGCGGATCTAGGGCAGATCCGGGCCTTTCTCTTCGAACGGATGTACCGCGCGCCGGAAGTCGTCGAGACGCGCGCGCAGGCCACGCGGGTGGTGCAGGATCTCTTCCCGCTCTACCTGTCCCGGCCCGAGCTTCTGCCCCGGCGCTGGCAGGCGGACGTGGCGGCCGCCGCCGACGAGACGACGCTGGCGCGCATCGTGGCCGACTACATCGCCGGCATGACGGACCGCTTCGCGCTGCAAAGCCATGCCCGGCTGCTGGGTGGGGAGGACATGGCGGACCTGCGCCCGGGCCTGCGCTAGCCCGCACGTCATGGGTATCCCGGCCGGCGGTGCCGTCGCGGGGCGCGGGCGCCGGGCGCCTGCCGCGCGCCCGGCGTGACGGTCGCGCGGCGTTGACGCGCCCACCCTGCATGCTACACCGCCCGCCGAGCGAGAGGGACGCCGATGAACCTGTTTTCCGAACTCCGTGACACCGTGACCGGGGCGCTGGGCGCCATGGTGGCCGACGGGGCGTTGCCCGACGGTCTCGACCTTGCGGCCGTGACGGTGGAGCCGCCGCGCGATCCCGCCCATGGCGACATGGCCACCAACGCGGCGATGGTCCTCGCCAAGCCCGCCGGCGCGAAGCCGCGCGATATCGCCGCCGCGCTCGCCGACCGGCTGGCCGCCGATCCGCGCATTGCCATGGCAGAGGTGGCCGGGCCGGGCTTCATCAACCTGCGCCTGTCGCCCTCCGTCTGGCAGGAGGTCGTGCGCCGCGCGCTCGCGGCCGGCAACGGGTTCGGCCGCTCGGAACTGGGCGCGGGCGAGCGGGTGAACGTGGAATACGTCTCGGCCAACCCCACCGGGCCGCTGCATGTGGGCCACACCCGCGGCGCTGTATTTGGCGACGCGCTCGCCTCGCTTCTCGATTACGCGGGCTACGAGGTGACGCGCGAATACTACATCAACGACGGGGGCGCGCAGGTCGATACGCTCGCCCGCTCGGTCTACCTGCGCTATCTCGAGGCCCATGGCCACGAGGTCGCCTTCGAGGACGGGACCTATCCCGGCGATTACCTCGTCCCGGTCGGCGAGGCGCTGAAGGCCGAGGTGGGCGACGCCTATGTCGGCACGCCCGAGGAGACGTGGCTTGCGCCCGTGCGCGCCTTCGCGACCGAGCGCATGATGGAGTTGATCCGCGCCGACCTCGATGCGCTCGGCGTTCGGATGGACGTCTTCTTCTCGGAAAAGTCGCTCTACGGCACCGGGCGGATCGAGGCGGCGCTCGACGCGCTGCGGAGCAAGGGGCTGATCTACGAGGGCGTGCTGGAGCCGCCCAAGGGCAAGACGCCCGAGGACTGGGAGCCGCGCGAGCAGACGCTCTTCCGCTCCACCGCGCACGGGGACGACGTGGACCGCCCGGTCATGAAATCCGACGGCAGCTGGACCTATTTCGCCCCCGACATCGCCTATCATTACGACAAGATCGAGCGCGGCTTCGACCGGCTGATCGACGTGTTCGGCGCCGATCACGGCGGCTACGTCAAGCGGATGAAGGCCGCCGTCTCGGCGCTGTCGGACGGCCGCGTCCCGCTCGACGTGAAGCTCATGCAGCTCGTGAAGCTCTACAAGCGCGGCGAGCCCTTCAAGATGTCCAAGCGCGCGGGCACCTTCGTGACGCTGCGTGACGTGGTCGAGGAGGTGGGCGCCGACGTCACGCGCTTCGTGATGCTGACGCGCAAGAACGACGCGCCGCTCGATTTCGATTTCGACAAGGTGCTGGAGCAGTCGAAGGAAAACCCCGTCTTTTACGTGCAATACGCCCATGCGCGGGTGTGCTCGGTCCTGCGCAAGGCGGCGGAGGCCGGGATCGAGGCGGATGACGCCACGCTCGCGCGGGTCGATCTGTCGCGCCTCGATCACGAGGCGGAGCTTGCGCTGGCGCGCAAGATCGCCGAGTGGCCGCGTCTCGTGGAGATCGCCGCCCGGGTCTACGAGCCGCACCGCGTGGCCTTCTACCTCTACGATCTGGCGAGCGAGCTGCACAGCCTGTGGAACCGCGGCAACGACGAGCCCGCGCTGCGTTTCCTGCAGGAGGGCGATTCTGCCACGAGTCAAGCGAAACTGGCACTTGTGCGGGCCACAGCCGTTGTCATCGCGGCGGGTCTGGGTATCCTTGGGGTGCGCCCGGTCGAGGAGATGCGGTAGAAAGCCGCGCGGCCGCCCGGGCAGAGGCGGAACGAACAGAACCCGGCGGCACGCATCGTCGGGCAAGCGAGGCAGACATGAGCTATCAGCAGATGCACGCGGGCGCCTCGTCGCCCGCCCTTGGTGAGTCCTCCTCCGAAAACGATGCCCTCGCGCCGGAGGCGGCGCCCAGGATCGGCGGGGCCGCGCAGGTCGTGGCGGCGCTGGTGTCGCTGACCCTTCTGGGCGGTGCGGGCGTCTGGGGCACGAAACTCGTGATGCGCGACGTGAGCGGCGTGCCGGTGGTGCGCGCCGCCGAGGGGCCGATGCGCGTCTCGCCCGCCGAGCCCGGCGGCCAGGCCGCGGCCCATCAGGGGTTGTCCGTCAACGCCGTCGCCGCGAGCGGCACGGCCGAACCGCCGCCCGAGGAACTGCGCCTCGCGCCGACGCCCGTCGCGCTGGCCGAGGACGACCTCGCCCTCGGCGCCCTCGCCGCCGCGTCGGCGCCGGAGCCCGCCGACGACTTGCGACCGGGATTCGCGGCAGGCATGGGCGCGCCAAGCGCGGCGCTGCGCGATCTTGCGACCCGGTTGGACGCCGAGGACAGGCCGGATCTTCCGTTCGGAACCAAGCGGGAGCTTGCGCGCGTCACAGCGGTTCCGGCCGCGCTACGCGTGGACACGCCGGCGCCCTCGCGCGACGAGGCGGTGAGCGCCGCGGTGGATGCGGTGGTGGCCGCCGTCGTGGCCGATGCGCCCGGCACGGCCCCGGCCGCCGAGGCGCAGGACGAGACCGGCGCGCAGGTCGAGGCGCTTCCGGGCGTTCCGGCGCGGTCGGTGCGCCCGCGCCTGCGGCCTGAAAACCTCGATCTCGCGGCACTATCCGGCGCCGGCCGGGTCGCCCCCGCGCGCGCCGAGGTGCCGGAGGCCGATCCCGCGGAGCTGCCCGTGGGCACGCGCCTCGTGCAGCTCGGCGCGTTCGAGAGCGCCGAGGTGGCTCGCGCCGAATGGGGCCGGATCGCCGGGCGGTTCGAGGCCTATCTCGCCGGCAAGACCCGGGTCGTGCAACGCGCCGAAAGCGGTGGGCGGATCTTCTATCGCCTCCGCGCGATGGGCTTCGAGGATCTTGCCGACGCGCGGCGGTTCTGCGCGGCGCTGATGGCCGCGAACGCCGATTGCATCCCCGTGGTCACCCGGTGACCCCACCGGTCGGCCGCGGCGCGGCGATCTTCGGCTGCGCGGGGCCGCACCTTGCGCCGGCCGAGGCGCGCTTCTTCAGAGAGGCCGACCCGTTCGGATTCATCCTGTTCGCGCGCAACTGCGAAAGCCCGGAGCAGATCCGCGGCCTTACCGCGGCCTTGCGCGATGCCGTGGGCCGCGCGGCGCCGATCCTCATCGACGAAGAGGGCGGGCGCGTGTCGCGGCTGCCCCGGGGTGTGGGCCGCCGCCTGCCGCCGCCGCTCGACGCGGTGCGTGCCGCGGGCGGCAGGGCGGCCGACATGATGCGGCTGCGGTACCGTGTGATCGCGGCCGAGTTGCAGTCGCTCGGCATCGACGTGAACTGCGCGCCGCTTGCCGACATCGCCACGCCCCGGACCCATCCGTTCCTGCGGGATCGCTGTCACGGCACGACGGCGCAGGAGGTCGCCGCGAATGCCCGCGCAGTGGCCGAGGGGCTCTTCGCTGGCGGGGTGCTGCCGGTTTTGAAGCACATCCCCGGTCATGGCCGCGCAGAGGCCGACAGCCACCTCGCGCTGCCCCGGGTGCAAGAACCTGCCTGCACGCTGCGCGAAACGGATTTCGCGCCCTTCGCCGCGCTTGCCGATCTGCCGCTCGGCATGACGGCGCATGTGGTCTTCGCCGATCTCGACGAGCGTCCCGCCACGACCTCGCCCGCGGTGATCCGTCTCATCCGCGAGGAGATCGGATTCGGCGGGCTTCTGATGACGGACGACATCTCGATGCAGGCGCTCGAGGGGTCGGTCGCCCGCCGCGCGGCGGACGCGATCGCGGCCGGGTGCGACGTGGTCCTGCATTGCAACGGCGCGCTGCGCGAGATGGAGGCGGTGGCCGAGGCCGCGGGCACGATGGGCGAGGCCGCCCGCGCGCGCGGCGCCAGGGCGCTCGCGCTGCGCCGGGCCGCCGACGCGCCGGTTGACATTCGGGCGCTCGAGGCGAAGCTCGGAGCCGTGCCCGGAGGGTTCGGCGATGGATGAAGGCAGCGGTCACGAGGAGGGGGGCGTCGAGGCGCGGCTTGCCGCCGAGGCGCTGATCGTGGATGTCGAGGGCTACGAGGGGCCGCTCGACGTGCTGCTGTCGCTGGCGCGCGGTCAGAAGGTGGACCTGCGCCGGATTTCCGTGCTGGAGCTTGCGCAGCAGTACCTTGCCTTCGTCGAGGAGGCGCGCGCGCTGCGCATCGAACTCGCCGCCGACTACCTCGTGATGGCGGCCTGGCTCGCCTTTCTCAAATCGCGCCTCCTGCTTCCGCCCGACCCAGCGGAAGAAGGCCCCTCGGGCGAGGAGATGGCGGCGCATCTGGCGTTCCAGCTCGAACGGCTGCAGGCCATGCGCGAGGTCGCGGCGCGGCTCATGGGCCGCGACAGGCTGGGCCGCGACGTGTTCGCGCGCGGCCTGCCCGAAGAGGTGGAGCGGGTCCGGCGCGTGCGCTACACCGCGACGCTGCTCGATCTCATGCAGGCCTATGCCCGCATCCGCACCCGCGAGGAGTTCCGCCCCTACGCCTTCGACCGCGAGGCGGTCTACACCATGGAAGAGGCGCTCGACCGGCTGCGCGGGATGATCGGGTTCGCCGGGACCTGGACCGACATTTCCGCCTACCTGCCGGAGGGCTGGCGCGAGGATCCGGGGCGGCGCCGCTCCGCCACGGCGGCGACCTTCGCCGCGACGCTGGAACTGGCCCGGGAGGGGCGCATCGAGCTGCGTCAATCGGAAGCCTTCGCGCCCATTCAGCTTCGCCGGAGGGCCGCGCGCGATGAGTGACGACACGCGCGCGGCAGACGGCGACGGCGAGGAGGAGCCCGTCCTCTTCGATGCGCCGCCCATGGGCGAGCAGGAACGCATGGTCGAGGCGATGCTCTTCGCCTCGGCCGAGCCCGTCTCGGCGCGCGATCTGGCCGAGCGCATGCCCAAGGGCTCCGACCCGGCCGAGGCGCTTCAGCACCTGCGCCGGCGCTACGAGGGGCGGGGCGTTCGCCTAGTGCGGGTGGGCGACGCGTGGGCCTTTCGCACCGCGCCCGATCTGGGCTTCCTGATGCAGACCGAGACGGTCGAGACCCGCAAGCTTTCGCGCGCGGCTATCGAGACGCTCGCGATCATCGCCTATCACCAGCCCGTCACCCGGGCCGAGATCGAGGAAATCCGCGGCGTCTCGGTCTCGCGCGGGACGGTGGACCAGCTGCTCGAGCTCGAGTGGATCCGTTTCGGCCGGCGACGGATGAGCCCCGGGCGCCCGGTGACCTTCGTGGTGACCGAGACGTTTCTCGACCATTTCGGCCTCGAATCCGCGCGCGATCTGCCGGGGCTTGCGGAACTGCGCGCCGCGGGCCTTCTGGACAGCCGCCCGCTGCCGGGCGCGGGCGAGGCGGAGGCCGAGGAGGAGGACGATGCGAGCGATCCCGGCCAGGGCGAGATGTTCGAGGAATAGCCAGACCGGCGCGTTTCGGCCGGGAAGCCCTGAAAACGGCAAGATTGCGGGCTAGATCGGAGGCAAAGGCAAATCTCAGGAAACTCGGGAGGCAGCGATGAACCCTGACCGGCTCTTCAGCATGCTGGTGCGCATGGTCATGCGCAAGGCCGTCAACAAGGGGCTCGACGCCGGAATCGACAAGATGTCGAAAGGCTCCGGACGCGGGTCCGAGGACAGCCGCGCGCAGCGTCCGGCGCCACGGTCGGACCGGAAGCGCGCAGGTCATCTCAAGCGCTCCATGCGCCTCGCGCGGCGTATCGGCCGTTTCTGAGGAGGCTGCCGCGGGCGCCCGTCAGGCGGCCCGGAAGTGCTTGGACAGCTTGAGGCCCTGGCCCTGGTAGTTCGACGCGATGCCCGCGCCGTAAAGCCGGTCCGGCGGCTCGGCCATGCGCTCGTAGACGAGCCGCCCGACCACCTGGCCATGCTCCAGCGCGAAGGGCGCCTCGTGGCAGCGCACCTCCAGCACGCCGCGCGCGCCCGCGCCGCCCGCCGCATCGTGACCGAAGCCCGGGTCGAAGAAACCCGCGTAATGCACCCTGAACTCACCCACCATGGCGAGATAGGGCGCCATCTCAGCGGCGTAGCCGGGCGGGATATGCACCGCCTCGCGGCTCACCAGGATATAGAAGGCGCCGGGATCGAGGACGATCTGCCCGTCCTCGGCGTGCACCTCCTCCCAGTAGTCGGCGGGGGCGTAGTGGCCGATCCGGTCGAGGTCGATGAGCCCGGTGTGCGGTTTGGCGCGCCAGCCCGCGAGCGTGCCCTGCGCGGGCCGCAGATCCACCGAGAAGCCGAGCCCCTCGGAGATGACCGCCTCGCCCGTCACCAGCGGGCTTTCGGCGTGAAGCGCGCGCAGCGCCGTGTCGTCGAGCACGGCATGGCCTTCGCGGAACCGGATCTGGTTCAGCGTCATGCCGGGCCGCACCAGCACCGAGAAGGAGCGTGGGCAGATCTCGGCGTAAAGCGGGCCGGCGTAGCCGTCGGGAATGCGGTCGAACTCGGTGCCGCCGTCGGTGATCGCACGGGTGAGAAGGTCGAGCCGCCCGGTAGAGCTTTTCGCGTTCGCGACGGCGCTGACGCCCGGGGGCAGGGCGAGCCGTTCCTCGATCTCGGCGACATAGACGCAGCCCTTCTCGAGCACGGCGCCCGCCGACAGGTCGATCTCGTGCATGGTGAAGCGATCGAGCCGCGCGGCCACCGGTCGCCCGGCACCGGCGAGGAAGGAGGCGCGCACGCGCCATGCCCGCCGCCCCAGCCTCAGATCGAGGCTCGCCGGCTGGACCTGCGTGTCGGTGATGGGCCGGTCCGTGGCGATCGCACCCTCGGCGATCATCGCGCGAATGGCCTGGCAGGGCATCACGCCGGTCATGCGGACCCTTCCTGGATCGAACCGGTTTTCCGGTTGCAAAGGGGGAAATTGGTCGGGCTAGCAGGACTTGAACCTGCGACCTTCCGTCCCCCAGACGGACGCGCTACCAGACTGCGCCATAGCCCGAACAGGGCGGTTTCATACCTGTTTCCTGCGCGAGAGCAAGGGTGAATTGCCACGGAGTCGCGATCCCGGGATCAGGGCCGGGCCGCATCGGCGCGGCGCTCGGCGAGAGTTCGCAACTCGGACGCGATCGCGGCCGCGGCCTCGGTTTGCGTGCCGGGCAGCCAATGAATCTTGGCGAGGCGGGACAGGAGGCCCGCTTCGGCGGGAAGCGCGTCGTCCGCCGGGTCGGGTGGCGTGGTTACGGCCCGTATCGCCGGTGACGCGTCGGCTGTTCCGGGCCCGTTCGCGAAAGGCGCGTCGCGCGCCGCCGGTGCATCGGTCCCGGTGGCCGTGGCGCGCGGGCGCAGGAAGGACGGAACGCCGCTGTCGCGCGGCGGCGGCGCAAGGGGCGGGTGCGTCGTGTCGCCGGGCGGCGGCGTGGCGCCCTGCGGCGCGGCCGCGGCGGAGGCCTCCTCTTCCTCCGCCACGGCCGCGGGCGCCGTCTCTTCCGCCTTGCGCGCCCGGGCGGGCACGTCGTCTGCCGCGTCGGTCGCCGGGGACGCCCTCGCGGTTTCCTCCTCCGGCGGGAAGAGCGGCAATTCCTCGGCGTCCTCCACCGGGCCGCGCGTGCGGCCCGCCCGCCGGGGCTGGAACGGCAGGACATGCACCTCTTCCGGCTCCCGCTCGGGCGCCTCGCCGGCCAGCGGCGGGGAAAAGCTCGTCACGTGCTTTACGCCCTGCTCGCGCAAGAGCTTCTGAACGCCCTTGATGGTCATGCCCTCGTCGTGCAGCAGGGTCTTGATGCCGCCGATCAGCGCCATGTCGGACGGGCGGTAATAGCGCCGCCCGCCGGCACGTTTCACCGGCTTCACCTGCGAGAACTTGCTTTCCCAGAACCGCAGCACGTGGGCCGGCGTTTCCAGCCACTCGGCCACCTCGCTGATCGTGCGGAACGCGTCGGGCGATTTGGTGGCCATCGGGGGCGTCCTCAGCGGCGGTTTCCGGCCGCCACGCGATCCTTCATAAGGTGCGAGGGCCGGAAGGTCAGTACCCGCCGCGGCAGGATCGGCACCTCCTCGCCGGTCTTGGGGTTCCGGCCGACCCGGGCGGCCTTGTCGCGCACCGAGAAGGTTCCGAAGGAAGAGATCTTCACCTGCTCACCCCGCACGAGCGCGTCGGACATGTGATCGAGCACGCTTTCGACGAGCTGGGCCGATTCGTTGCGCGACAACCCCACCTCGCGGAAGACGGCTTCGCTCAGATCCATTCGGGTGAGTGTGCGCTGGCTCATGCCGTCCCTCCAATCGTTAACGGATTGACCTTAGGGGCAGGAAAATTTCCGAGTCAATATCAACAGCTTGTGCGGCAGTGCAGAAGCGGCAGTCATCCGCCTACCAGCGCAGCACCACGGCACCCCATGCAAGGCCGCCTCCGATCGCCTCGGTGATGACGAGATCGCCCTCGCGGATCTGGCCCCGCTCGCGGCCCACGGAGAGGGCGAGGGGGATCGACGCGGCCGAGGTATTGCCGTGGTCCTGGACGGTGACGACCACGTTGTCCATCGGCAGCTGCATCTTCTTGGCGGTGCCCTGGATGATGCGGATGTTGGCCTGGTGCGGCACCACCCAGTCCACGTCCGAAGAGTTCACGCCCGCCTTGTCCATTGCCCGGTGCGCGGTGTCGGCCAGCTTTTCGATCGCGTGGCGAAAGACCTCCTTGCCGAGCATGCGCAGATGCCCCGTCCGACCGGTGGAGACGCCGCCATCGACGTGCAGGATCTCGCGGAAACGTCCGTCGGAATGCAGGTCGGATGCGAGGATCCCGCGGTCTTCCGGCTGGCCCGTGCCTTCCGCCGCCTCGAGCACGAGCGCGCCCGCCCCGTCTCCGAAAAGCACGCATGTCGACCGGTCTTCCCAGTCCATGAGCCGCGAGAAGGTCTCGGCCCCGATCACGAGGATGCGCCGGGCCTGCCCCGAGACGATGAGCGCGTTGGCGTTCGCAAGCGCGAACACGAACCCCGCGCAGACGGCCTGCACGTCGAAGGCGAAGCCCGTCGTCATGCCGAGTTCGGCCTGCACCATCGTGGCGGCGGAGGGGAAGGTGAAGTCCGCCGTCGAGGTGGCGACGATGATCGCGTCGATCTCGGAGGCGGCAAGGCCCGCATCCTCGAGCGCGGCGCGCGCGGCGCGGGCGGCAAGCTCGGAGGTGGTCTGCCCCTCGGCCGCGAAATGCCGGCGCTCGATCCCCGAGCGGGAGCGTATCCACTCGTCGCTCGTGTCGAGAAAGCTCTCGAACCAGGCATTCTCGACCACCCGTTCGGGCAGGTAGTGCCCGACGCCCCTGACGATCGCGCGTGTCGTCATCCGTGTGTTCCGTTCCTGTCCTGCGCGGGCTGGGCCGGCGCGGTCGGGCTGGCCGAGGCCACCCGCGCCGCGAGCCGGTCCGAGAAGCCCGATTGCGCCAGCTGGAAGGCCAGCTTCACCGCCGCCGACACGCCGGTCGCGTCGGCCGAACCGTGCGATTTCACCACCGTGCTGTTCAACCCCAGAAACACCCCGCCGTTGACGCGGCGTGGATCGATCCTCTTCTGCAGCCGCCGAAGCGACGTGTAGGCCAGAACCGACGCGATGCGCGACAGCGGCGAAAATCGGAACGCTTCGCGCAGCAGGTCGCCGATGAGGTGCGCGGTGCCTTCGCCGGTCTTGATCGCGACGTTGCCGGTGAACCCGTCCGTCACGATCACGTCCGCGCGCTTGCCGGGAATGTCACCGCCCTCCACGAAGCCAACGAACTCGAAACTGGCCGCTTGCGCGTTGGCGGCGATGAGTTCATGCGCTTCCCGGAGCTCGGAGCGACCCTTGTGCTCTTCTGTGCCCACGTTCAGCAGCCCGACCCGCGGGTGCGCGATCCCGAGCCCGTTGCGCGCGTAGGACGATCCCATCAACGCGTATTGCAGCAGATCGCGGGCATCGGCGCGGACATCCGCGCCCACGTCCAGCATCACGTTGAAGCCCTGCGGGTTCCGCGAGGGCCAGAGCACCGCGATGGCGGGCCGGTTGACGCCCTCGATCTTGCGCAGCCGCACCATCGAAAGCGCCATGAGCGCCCCGGTGTTGCCGCAGCTCACCGCCACGGAGGCCTCTCCGTCCCGGACGGCCTCTATGGTCGACCACATCGACGTGCCCTTGCCCTGGCGCATCACCTGGCTCGGTTTGTCCTGCATCCGCACGACCCCTCGGGCGTCGCGGATCTCGCAGATGTCGGAGAGCCGGCGCTTGGCGACGAGCCGCTCGAGCTCGTCCTTCGGGCCGTGCAGGATGAACCGGATGTCCGGGTTCTTGGTGGCCGACCTTGCAAGGCCCGCGACAACCGCCGCCGGCCCGCGGTCGCCGCCCATGGCGTCCACGCTGATGACCGTGGAGGAAGCGCCCCCGCGCCGATGATGCTCGCGTTCGCTCATCCGGGGGCCCGCGCAGTGTGCCTCAGGCGGCGTCCTCGTCCAGGTCGATCTCGTCCGCCATCACGACCACCTCGCGGTCGGCATAGTGGCCGCAGGACGCGCAGACGTGGTGCGGGCGCTTCAGCTCGCCGCAGTTCGGGCACTCGTTGGGATTCACCGCGACCAGCGCGTCGTGCGCGCGGCGGTTGTTGCGGCGCGACTTCGAAACTTTGTTCTGTTGAACGGCCATGACAGACCTCGGCTTTCTCTATGTGTCGGTCGGCGCGGTGGAAGCCCGCGCGGGGCGCGCGCAATTGGCGTGAGCCGGCGCTTAGCCGTGATCGCGCCCGGAGGGCAACCCCAAATCCGGATGAAGGCGCGAAAATACAGCGAATCCCGCGCCGCGCAAGGCATTTCTCGGGCCGCGCGAGCGGCGGTCCTTTCAGGAGTCGCGGCGCAGCTTGTCGCGCAGGCCCTGCAAGCCCGCGAAGGGTTTCAGCTCCTCGTCCGAAAGCGGCGCGACGCCGGGCGGCGCCGCCTGCGCCGTGCCGAGCTCCACGCCCTCGGCGCGGGGATAGTCCGGCAGCGAGAGGGCCAGCGCCTCCGTCATCACCGCCATCAGGTCCACGCGCTCCGGCAGGAGCTCGGAGGTGACGTCCTCGGGCATCTCCACCTCGGCCGCGGTTTCGGGCAGATCGAACCCGGCGAGATAGCGGCGCGTCACCGTGGTGTCGATTCGCGTTGCGACGGGCGCGAGCGTGACGACGCAGGGCTGCACCACCGTCGCGCCGAGCACGCCCTCGAGGTGCCAGTCGCTCCGGCCCTCCGGCGCGAGGGTGCCCGTGAAGCGCAGCTTGCGGATCGCGTCTATCCCGAGCGTCTCGGCGAGCGCCGCGCGTGTCCCGGCATCGGGTTCGAGCGCGAATGCGGTGGGCGCGTCCTGCGGCAGTTCTGCAAGGCGCAGGATCCGGGGCGACGGGTCTGACGGCCGGGAGGGGTCGGTCATGGGTGCGCGTGCTCCCCTGGCTTGAACGGCTTTTCATCCTTCGCTATGCGGGATAGAAGCCGTGGACAGGCAAGACAAGAGGGCCGCAATGAGGCTTAGGAGTTTCGGGCTGAGAGCCGCCCTCGCGATCGCGGTGCTGTCCGGCCTGTCCGCTTGCAGTGCACAGTATCGCACGCACGGCTATATTCCGCCACAGGAAGACCTCGACGCGATCGTCGTCGGCCTGGACACGCGCGACACGGTGTCCGAGACCATCGGCACGCCCAGCACCGCCGGCCTCACGGATGTGAGCGGCTTCTATTACGTCGAAAGCCGCGTCCGCCGCTTCGCGTGGCGCGCGCCCGAGGAAGTCAGCCGCGAGGTGCTCGCGATCAGCTTCGACGACACCGGAACGGTGCGCAACATCGAGCGCTTCGGCCTCGAGCAGGGGCGCGTGGTCACGCTCTCTCGCCGCGTCACCGAGACCGGCAGCAGCGTGGGCTTCCTGCGCCAGCTCCTGCGCCGCATCGGCGCGTTCTCGGCGGAAGATTTCATCGACTGACGCGCAGCGGCGCCCTTGCGTCACGCCGCCGTCATGCTTGTCTGTCAGGGACGGGCTTCGTAGCCTCTTCCTGCAGGTTACCGCGCACGGGGCCATACCATGATCGGGTTGAGCAAAGGGCGCTACCGCGCCCGGATCGCCGAAGGCGTCGAAGACCTGCGCGCCGCGCAACGCCTGCGCCATCTTGCCTTCGCGCGCCATCGTGCCGATGGTGGCGGCCTCGATGCGGACGACTTCGACGGGCGCTGCACGCACTTTCTCGTCGAGGAGGCGCGGGGGGGCAGGCTGGTCTGCTGTTTCCGCATCCTGCCGCTTCACGGCGGGTGCGAGATATCGCGCAGCTACTCCGCGCAGTTCTATGAGCTTTCGGCGCTCGAGGCGTATGAGGGGCGCCTTGCGGAAATGGGACGCTTCTGCATCCATCCCGACATCCAGGACCCGGACATCCTGCGCGTGGCCTGGGGGGCGCTGACGCGGTATGTCGACGATACGGGCGTGGATCTTCTGTTCGGCTGCGCCTCCTTCCCGGGCACCGACGCCGCACGCTACCTCGACGCCTTCGCCATGCTGAAGGAGCGGCACCTCGCACCGAAGCGCTGGCTGCCCAGGGTGAAGGCGCCCAACGTCTTCCGCTTCGCGCAGCGCCTCGCGCGGTGCAAGCCCGACACGCGCCAGGCCATGCTGCGGATGCCGCCGCTTCTCAGAAGCTACCTGCTGATGGGGGGATGGGTGAGCGACCACGCGGTCGTGGACGACCACATGAACACGCTGCACGTCTTCACAGGGCTCGAGATCGGCGCGATCCCGCCCGCGCGCAAGCGGCTTCTTCGCGCCGTCGCGCAGTAGCCATCCACGTTGACCTTCGCGCGCGCCGCGCTTAGCTGCGCGTCATGGTGAAGGCTCCGCTCCTGCAACTTTCGGGCATCTCCCTCGGTTTCGGGGGGGAGCCGCTCTTCGCGGATCTCGATCTCGTGGTGCATCCCGGCGACCGGCTCGCCCTCGTCGGGCGTAACGGGTCGGGAAAGTCGACGCTGCTGAAGGTCATGGCCGGCCTGGTGGAGCCCGATGCCGGTACGCGGGTCGTGCCGCCGGGCGTGAGTGTGGGCTACATGGAACAGGAGCCCGAGATGGCGGGGTTCGCCACGCTCGGCGACTTCGCCGCGGCCAGCCTGGAACCGGGAGAGGAGTACCGCGTGGAGCAGGCCGCCGAGGGCCTTGCTTTCGATCCCGCCCGCGAGGTCGCGGCCGCGTCGGGCGGAGAGCGGCGCCGCGCCGCGCTCGCGCGGCTGATGGCCGAGGATCCTGAGCTCATGCTTCTCGACGAGCCGACGAACCACCTCGACATCGCGGCGATCCGGTGGCTCGAGGCGCAGCTTTCGGCCACGCGCAAGGCCTTCGTCGTCATCAGCCACGACCGCGCCTTCCTCGATGCGCTGACGCGCGCGACGCTCTGGATCGACCGCGGGCAGGTGCGCCGGGCAGAGGTCGGCTTCGGCGGCTTCGAGGCCTGGCGCGACAAGGTCTGGGAGGAGGAGGACCAGGCGCGCCACAAGATGGACCGCAAGATCCGTGCCGAGGGGCGCTGGGCGGTGGAAGGCATCAGCGCGCGGCGCAAGCGCAACCAGGGCCGGCTGCGCGCGTTGAAATCCCTGCGCGAAGAGCGCGCGTCGATGATCCGCCGGCAGGGCGCGGCGGCCATGGCGCTCGAATCGGGGCCGGCCTCGGGGCGGCGCGTGATCGAGGCCGAAGGCATCGCGAAATCCTACGACGGCAAGACCATCCTCAGCGACTTCTCGCTTCGCATCCTGCGCGGCGACCGGGTGGCGTTCGTGGGTCCGAACGGCGTGGGCAAGACGACGCTTCTGAAGATGCTCATGGGCGAGGTGCCGCCGGATCGGGGGCGTGTCCGGCACGGCACGAACCTCGTGCCGGCCATCTTCGACCAGGCGCGGGCGCGGCTCGACTGGGACGCCTCGCTCTGGGAGAACCTGACCGGCGATCCCGAGATGCGGGTGTCGGGACAGGCCGACCAGATCATCGTGCGCGGTCAGCCGCGCCACGTCGTGGGCTATCTCAAGGATTTCCTGTTCGACGAGCGGCAGGCGCGCGCGCCGGTCCGTGCGCTGTCGGGGGGCGAGCGCGCGCGGCTTCTGCTGGCCAGGCTCATGGCGCGGGAATCGAACCTGCTCGTGCTCGACGAGCCGACGAACGACCTCGACGTGGAGACGCTCGATCTCTTGCAGGAACTGCTCGACGCCTATGACGGCACGGTTCTGGTCGTCAGCCACGACCGGGATTTCCTCGACCGCGTGGCGACGGTGACGGTCGCGATGGAAGGCGACGGCCACGCCACCGTCTATGCCGGGGGCTGGTCGGACTACCTGTCCCAGCGCGGCGGGGATCCCTTCGCGCCCGAGGGGGGCGGCCAGAAGGCGAAGGGCAAACCGAAGAAGTCCGGCGGGAAGCCTCAGGAGGGTGGCGCGGCCGCCGCGGCGAAGCTGTCCTTCACCCAGAAGCACCGGCTGGAGTCGCTGCCCGACGAGATCGCGCGACTCGAGGCCGAGATCGGCAGGCTGGAGGGGCTTCTCTCCGACCCCGAGCTTTACGCGCGCGATCCGGTCAAGTTCGCCAAGGCGACAGAGGCGCTCGCCACGCGGCAGGAAAAGCTTTCCGCGGCCGAGGAGGAATGGCTGGAGCTTGCGGAGAAGGCCGAAGGGTAGGGGCCCTTCCCCGCCGCGTGCCCGCGCCGCGCGCCACCGGACGCTCCGCCCTGCGATGGCGGGCCGCGCTCGCCGCGGCCGGCGCGGACGCTAGAATGCCCGGTATGGACATGCCCCTCTTCATAGGTTCGGAAATCTACCGCGGCTCGAGCTACGGGCCGGATCACCCCCTGCGGGTGCCCCGCGTGCCCACCGTCACCGACCTGGCGCGCCGGCTGGGCTGGATCGCGCCCGGACAGTTCCGGCAGAGCCCGCGCGCCCGGCCCGCGGCGCTCGCTGCCTTCCACACGCCCGCCTATATCGCCGCACTCGCCCGCGCCGAGGAAACCCAGTCGGTCGATGCGGCGACCCGCGCGCGTCACGGGCTCGGCACCCCGTCCAATCCGGTCTTCCCCGAAATGTTCCGGCGGCCGGCCACCGCCGCGGGCGGCTCGCTCCTCGCGGCGGAACTTGTGGCGGGCGGCGGAGTCGTCCACAATCCCGGCGGGGGCACGCATCACGGCATGGCGGATCGGGCTGCCGGGTTCTGCTACCTCAACGACCCGGTGCTGGCTCTGACGCGTCTGCGCACGCTGGGCCTCGGGCGGCTCGCCTATGTGGACATCGACGCCCACCATGCCGACGGGGTGGAGGCGGCATTCGCGGGCGCCGAGGGCATGTTGCTCGTGTCCACCCACGAGGAGCGGCGCTGGCCTTTCACCGGCGCGCTCGCGGATCACGCGGGCGGTGTCGCCCTCAACCTGCCATTGCCGCGCGGCGCCCATGACGGCGATGCCGCGCGGGCGCTCGACGAACTGATTCTGCCCGCCGTCGCGCGGCACCGGCCCGACGCGATCGTGCTGCAATGCGGCGCGGACGCGGTGACGGAGGATCCGCTGTCGCGCCTCGCCTGGTCCAACAACGCGCATCTGGCCGCCGTGCGCGCGCTTCGCCCGCTCGCGCCGCGGCTGATCGTGCTCGGGGGCGGCGGCTACAACCCCTGGTCGGTCGGGCGCGCCTGGACCAGTGTCTGGGCCACGCTCGCGGGCCACGAGATCCCCGAGCGTTTGCCGCCTGCGGCCGAAGAGGTGCTTCGCGGGCTGCGCTGGACGCACCGGCTGGGCCGCAACCCGCCGGAGCACTGGTTCACCACGCTTCGAGACGCGCCGCGCGAGGGCCCGCCCACGCCCGGCGTGGCCGAGCGGATCGCGGCGCTGCGCACGCGGCTGCGCGCCGAGGTCTGAGGCGCGCGCGGCGATGCCTGCGACGGCCGCGCCCCATCCGGTCATTGCGCGAACGGAGGGCCAAAGACCCGCTGCACACCCTTGGCGCGCGGGGGTCGCCGACGCGGCATGTCTTGGCACGCGGGCCCGATTTCCGTGATGTCTCGGGAAGGATCCGGGGCCGGCCTTGGAGCGGGTAGCGGGAATCGAACCCGCGCGTTCAGCTTGGGAAGCTGACAGGCTACCATTACATCATACCCGCCCGGCCCAGCGCCGTTATCTAGCAGCGTGCCCCGCGGCCGGTCAAGGCCCCGTGCGGGGCGTCAGGCCCGCCGGCGCCGTCGCCGGCGCCCGCCGTCGTCCTCCCCGCCGCCCGTGTTGAAACTGACCTGCGGCAGCGGCACGATGCGAGAGAGTTCCGGAAACGGATCGGTTGCGTGCGGAATGGCGTTGGCGGCCACGAAATGCTCCTGGAAGCGGGGCTCGATCGCGGTCTCCACCTTGGTGATGCGCCGCACCGTGCGCTCGATCTCGGCCCGCGCGCCGATGTTGCAAAGCGCGATGCGCGCCCCGGTGCCGGCGGCGTTACCGGCGGAGGTCACCTTGTCGAGCGGCACGTCGGGGATCATGCCGAGCACCATGGCGTGCTTGGGGGAGATGTGCGCGCCGAAGGCCCCGGCGAGCACCACGCGGTCCACCTTGTCCACGCCGCGCTCGTCCATGAGCAGGCGCGCGCCCGCGTAAAGCGCCGATTTGGCAAGCTGGATGGCGCGGATGTCGCCCTGGGTGACCGCGATGCGCGGCCCGCCCTCGGCGGTGGCGTCGTGGACGAGATAGGCGTGGGTCCGCCCCTCCGCGAAGCAGCGCGCCGTGCCGGTCTGCGCAGCCGAGCCGATGAGCCCGCCCGCGTCCATGATCCCGGCCATGCGCAGTTCCGCCACCGCCTCGATGATGCCCGAGCCGCAGATGCCGGTGATCCCCGTCTCGGCGATGGCGTCGGCGAAGCCGTCCTCGTCGGACCAGAGATCGCAGCCGATGACGCGGAAGCGCGGCTCCTTCGTCTCGGGGTCGATGCGGATCGCCTCGATGGCCCCCGGCGCGGCGCGCTGGCCCGAACTGATCTGCGCGCCCTCGAAGGCCGGGCCGGTGGGCGAGGAGCAGGCCAGCACCCGCGAGCGGTCGCCGAGCAGGATCTCGGCGTTCGTGCCCACATCCACGATGAGCGCCAAGTCATCTGATTTGCCGGGTTCTTCGGAAAGAGCCACAGCGGCCGCATCGGCCCCCACATGCCCGGCGATGCAGGGCAGGATGTAGCTGCGCGCGCGCGGGTTGATGGCGCAGAGACCGAGATCGCGCGCGTCCATCGCGATCGAATCCGAGGTCGCCAGCGCAAAGGGCGCCTGGCCGAGCTCCACCGGGTCGATGCCGAGCAAAAGGTGGTGCATCACCGGGTTGCAGACGAAGACCGTCTCCACGATGAGCGCGGGGTCGATCTCCGCCTCGCGGGCGATCTCGACGGCGAGCGCGTCAATGGCCTCCCGCACCGCGCGGGTCATCTCGGCCGCGCCGTTCTCGTTCATCATGGCGTAGCTCACCCGGCTCATCAGGTCCTCGCCGAAGCGGATCTGCGGGTTCATGATCCCCGAGGACGCCTTGACCTCGCCGGTGTCGAGGTCGGTGAGATGCGCGGCGATGGTCGTGGAGCCGAGATCTATGGCGAGGCCGTAAAGCCCGCCCTCGTGCAGGCCCGGCCAGACCTCCAGGATGCGCGGAACCGCCTCCTTGTGGGATTTGTGCAAGGCCACGGTGATCTGCCAGCCGCCTTTCCGCAGAACGGGTTGCAATTTCGCAAGCAGGGTCGGGTCCGCGGCGATCTCCTCCACGTCCCATTGCGCCTTGAGGGCGCGCGCCACGCGCTCCAGGTCGCCGGTCGGCTCGTGCATGTCGGGCTCGTCCACCACGACGAGGTGAAGCCGCGTGGCCGGGTCCATCTCGATCGCGCGCACGGCGGCGGACTTGCGCACGATCTGCCGATGGACCTGGCTTTCGGCCGGCACGTCGATCACCACGTCGCCCAGGATCTGTGCCTGGCATCCCAGGCGCCGGCCCGGCTTCAGCCCGCGCTTGCTGTCGTAACGCGCCTCGACCGCGTTCCACTCCGAAAGCGCGCCCTCGCGCACCGTGACGCCGTGCTTGGAGAATTCGCCGTAGGAGGGCGTCACCTGGCACTTGGAACAGATGCCCCGCCCGCCGCAGACAGAGTCGAGATCGACGCCGAGCTGGCGCGCCGCGGTCAGGACGGGCGTGCCCGCCGGAAAGCGCCCCCGCTTGCCCGAAGGCGTGAAGACGACGAGGGGATCGGTACTCATGCTGTGTGGACCTCGCTCATTTCGATGCGCCGCCCGAACATAGGACGTCGAAGGCCGCGTGTCGGCCCGCAACCGGCAGAATCTTGCATGGCCGCGTCATCTTTCGATCCGCGGCCGGGGCTGACGCGCCACGCCGCGCCCGGGGCGGCCGGCCCCCGGAGGCCGGTCCCGATGGCGATCCCCGCGCGCCCGCGCGCCGTGTCCGTTCCCCCGGACGGCGCGAAACGCGAGCGACGCGGGACGGGGCCGTGCCGCCCCGCCCGCGGTCCTCGTCTCAGCGCGCGCCGCGAGCGTGGAAGATGAAGCCGAGAAAGTTCAGGAGAAGCTGTGCGGCGAGGATCTGGGTGGAGCCCGTCGGGTCGTAGTCGGGCGCGACCTCGACGAGGTCGAGGCCCGCAACCTCGTGACGCCGCGCGACCTCCTGAAGAAGCTCCAGCACCTCGTAGTAGAGAAAGCCGCCATGGCTGGGCGTGCCGGTCCCGGGCGCGATCGAGGGGCAGAAGGCGTCGATGTCGATCGTGACGTAGATCCGCGCGCCTTCGGGCAGCCTTTCGGCCAGCGCCTTGGCGCCGAGGCGGCGCGCCTGCCGGACCGACAGGATGTCCGAGCCCATGCGGCGGGCATCCTCGTAGCCCTCGCGCGCGGTGGAGCTCACGTTGCGGATGCCGATCTGCGTCAGTCCGGTGACATGCGCCTGCTCGGCGGCGCGGCGCATCGGGTTGCCGTGGCCGTGGCGCACGCCGTGGCGCTCGTCCACGAAATCGAGATGCGCGTCGATCTGGAGGACGTGGATGTCGCCGCGCCCCGCGAAGGCGCGGATGCATGGGATGTTCACCGAGTGATCGCCGCCGATCACCACCGGCAGCGCGCCCGCGTCGAGGATCGCGCGCACGCCCGCCTCGATGTTGGCGTGGCTCTTCTCGGTGTCGGTATGGACGATATCGGCGTCGCCGATATCCGCGATGCGCACAGAGGCGGGCAGGTAGGTCGCGTCGTCCTCGTGGTCGTAGGCGCCGGCGTGGCCGAAGCTGAAAAGCGTGGAGGCGTCGCGCACCGCCCTCGGCCCGAACCGCGCCCCCGCGCGCCACTGGGTGCCTGCATCGAAGGGCGCGCCTAAAATCGCGGCGTCGGCCGCGATCGCGCCCCAGTCGGTCTGGATCTCGCGCTTGCCGAAGCTCGCGATACCGGTGAAGGGCAGGTCGAGCCGCCCCGTCTCGTAACCATGTCCGGCCATTCGGACCCCCGTTCCACGTCACCCGGAGCCTGCCGCCCGACCGGCGGCCCGTCCAGCCGGAATCGGTCTTTCGCCTCCCCGCCATCCATGCAATAGGGAAGCGCCAAACGATCCCAGCCGAGGACAGGACGGACATGGAGATTCGCGAGGCCCTTACCTTCGACGACGTGCTGCTTGTACCGGGCGCCTCTTCGGTGCTGCCGGGCGAGGCGAGCACGGCCACCCATGTCACGAAGGCGATCGCGCTCAACATCCCGCTGCTCAGCTCGGCGATGGACACGGTGACCGAAAGCCAGATGGCGATCACCATGGCCCAGGCGGGCGGCATGGGCGTCATCCACCGCAACCTCGACGTGGAGGTGCAGGCGCGGGAGGTGCGTCGCGTGAAGCGCTTCGAGTCCGGCATCGTCTACAACCCGATCACCCTGCGCCCCGACCAGACGCTCGCCGATGCGAAGGCGCTGCAGGAACGTTACCGCGTCACCGGCTTTCCCGTCGTGGACGAGCGGGGCCATGTCGTCGGCATCGTCACCAACCGCGACATGCGCTTCGCCACCGACGACGACACGCCCGTGCGGGTGATGATGACCTCAGAGAACCTCGCCATCCTGCGGGAGCCCGCGGACCGCGAGGAGGCCAAGAGCCTCATGAAGGCGCGGCGGATCGAGAAGCTGCTGGTGACAGACGCGTCGGGCAGGCTGACCGGCCTTCTGACGCTCAAGGACACCGAGCAGGCGGTCCTGAACCCCACGGCCTGCAAAGACGGGCTGGGCCGGCTGCGCTGCGCGGCGGCCACCACGGTGGGCGATGCGGGTTTCGAGCGGTCCGAGGCGTTGATCGACGCGGGCTGCGACCTGATCGTGATCGACACCGCCCACGGCCATTCCGCCGCCGTCGCCGAAGCGGTCACGCGGGTCAAGCGGCTGTCGAACGAGGTGCAGGTGGTCGCGGGCAACGTCGCGACCGCCGAGGCCACCCGCGCCCTCATCGACGCGGGCGCGGATGCGGTAAAGGTGGGCATCGGGCCCGGCTCGATCTGCACGACGCGCGTGGTCGCCGGCGTTGGCATGCCGCAGTTCACCGCCGTGATGGACTGCGCCGCCGCGGCGGGCGACGTGCCGGTGATCGCCGATGGCGGCATAAAGTTCTCGGGCGATCTCGCCAAGGCGATCGCGGCCGGGGCGTCCTGCGCGATGGTGGGCTCGATCCTCGCGGGCACCGACGAAAGCCCGGGCGAGGTGATCCTCTACCAGGGCCGGAGCTTTAAGTCGTATCGCGGGATGGGAAGCCTTGGGGCCATGGCGCACGGCTCCGCCGACCGGTATTTCCAGAAGGACGCGGCGTCGGACAAGCTGGTGCCCGAGGGCATCGAGGGGCAGGTGCCCTACAAGGGCCCGGCCTCCTCGGTGGTCTACCAGCTCGTGGGCGGGCTGCGCGCGGCGATGGGCTACACCGGCTGCGGCACGGTGCCCGAGATGCGCCGCGGCTGCCGGTTCGTGCGGATCACGGGCGCGGGGCTCAAGGAAAGCCACGTGCACGACGTGCAGATCACCCGCGAAAGCCCGAACTACCGCCTTGGCTGAGCGCAGGCGCGGGGGCGGCGCGTGACGCCCGCGGCGCGGGTCGCGGCCGCCGCCGAGGTCCTCGACGAGATCCTCGCCGGCGCCCCGGCCGAGCCGGCGCTTTCGGGCTGGGCGCGGCGCTCGCGCTTCGCCGGATCGAAGGATCGCCGGGCGCTTCGCGATCTCGTCTTCGACGCGCTGCGCAGGCGGCGGTCCTATGCCGCGCGGGGCGGGGCGGACACCGGGCGCGGGCTGATGCTGGGACGGTTGCGGGACGCGGGCGAGGATCCGGACAGCGTCTTCACGGGTGTCGGCCACGCGCCGCCTCCCCTGTCGGAGGCCGAGCGAACCGCCGGCAACCCGCCCGAGGGGGCGGCCGCGCGCGATTTGCCCGATTGGCTCTGGGACCGGTTCGAGGCCTCGCTCGGGACGGACGCGGATGGCGCGGCGCGCGCGCTTCGCGACCGGGCGCCGGTGCATCTGCGCGTGAACCTGTTGCGGACGGACCGCGCGGGCGCCGTGGCCGCGCTCGCCGGAGAGGGGATTTGCGCGCGCCCCGTCGAGACCGTCGAGACCGCCCTCGAGGTCACGGAAGGCGCGCGTCTTGTCGCGCGCAGCCGGGCCTATCTCGACGGGCTGGTGGAGCTTCAGGACGCGGCCAGCCAGGCCGTGGTCGCGCGGCTTGCGCCGCGCGCGGGGGGCCGGGTGCTCGATTACTGCGCCGGAGGCGGGGGGAAGACGCTGGCGCTCGCCGCGCTGGCGCGGGCGCCGGTCTGGGCGCATGACGCGCATCCGCGGCGCATGCGCGATCTGCCTGCGCGTGCGGCGCGCGCGCAGGCAGATGTCAGGATCGTGGACGATCCTGCGGCCGAGGGCCCTTTCGATATCGTGCTCTGCGATGCGCCATGTTCCGGAAGCGGGTCCTGGCGGCGCGATCCCGAGGCCAAGTGGCGGCTCGATCCCGAAGGTCTTGCCGGGCTCGAGGCTCTGCAGGCCCGCATCCTCGAGACCGCGGCCCAATTCGTGGCGCCGGGCGGACGGCTGGCCTATGCGACCTGTTCGGTCCTCGAGGGCGAGAACCGCGCACAGGTGGAGGCGTTTCTTGCCCGAAACCCCGGTTGGGTGCGGACCGATTGCCACCTGTGGTTGCCGGGCCCAAGCGGCGATGGTTTCTTTCTCGCGGTATTGACGGCCCAGTGAGGCCGCGCATTATGCAACTCAGAGGTGTCTTCGTCCGGCGTTAAGTCGCGCTTAAGCATCGCCGGACGTAATGGCCCGTGGCTCGAATCGAAAAGGTGCCCCGACCCGGTGTCCGAAACGATGCTCTCTCTCGCGACGTCTCCGCGTGCCGACTGGCAGATGTCGCGCCGCTTCTGGCTGCTCCCGTTCATCGGCATCTTGATGGTCGCCGCGGGCGCGATGGCTCCGTCGCCCGCCTTCGCCGCCGGAGCCTTCGCCGCGGGGGCGACGCTTCTGGTGCTGTCGGCGATCATCCGCGCGGCGGAAACCTGGTCGGCGCGCCGCCGGCGCCGCAACTTCGCCGCGATCGCGGAGTTCGTCCGGCACGACGCGGTGCCGTGCCTTCTGTCCGACGAGGCCGGGGCGCTCTGCCTCTGGAACGCCGCGGCGGAACGAATCTACAACGCAGAGGCGCACGAGACGCTGGCAGGTGCGCTCCGCAGCACGCTGGCCAGCCCCTCGGCCGTGCTCGGCCGGCTGTCGCTCAAGGCGCAGGCTGCGGGTGCTGCGCGCGAGGACGTGGTGACCCGCAAGGGCAATCTGCGGCTCTCGGCGCAACGGATCGGCCCGGGGGCGCTGCTGTGGCGGGTCGAAAGTTTCGGGGACCGCGCCGCCGCGGCGGGCGGCGGCGACACGCTCGGCATTCCGCGGCTCACCGCCGGGCGCGGCGGCGCGATCCTGTTCATGAACGACGCGGCGCGGCGTCTGCTCGGCGCGCGGGTGAAATCGCTGAGCCAGATCTTCGACGCGCCGCCCGTGTCGGGAGAGGTGGCCCGGGTCGCTGCCGCCGAGGGCTCCCTGGATTGCCTCGTGGCCGAGGGCGAGGGCGGTGGCGGCCGCCGCGATCTCTATCTGTTTCCCGCGCCCGCGCGGACGGACCCCGTGCCGGCCTCCGACCGGGAGACGATCGACAGGCTGCCCGTCGCGCTGCTGAAGCTTGGCGCCGACGGGCGGGTTCTCGCCGCCAACGGCGATGCGCAAAGGCTTCTGGGCAACGACCCCGAGCCCGGCACGCGGCTCGCCGACCTGATGGAGGGGCTGGGCCGCCCCCTGGACACCTGGCTGGAGGAAGCGGCGAGGGGCGTGGTGCGCTCGGAATTCCTGCGGCTGACGCGGCGCGACCAGGAGGTGTTCGTGCAGGTCACGCTGAGCGCGATCACGGAGCGCGGGGCGTCCGCGCTGCTGGCTGTCCTGCACGACGCGACGGAGCTCAAATCGCTGGAGGCGCAGTTCGTGCAAAGCCAGAAGATGCAGGCGATCGGGCAGCTCGCCGGCGGGGTGGCGCACGACTTCAACAATCTGCTGACCGCGATCTCGGGGCACTGCGATCTGTTGTTGCTGCGCCGCGACCAGGGCGATCCCGACTACGGGGATCTTGTCCAGATCCACCAGAACGCGAACCGCGCCGCGGCGCTGGTGGGTCAGCTTCTCGCCTTCTCGCGCAAGCAGACGCTTCGGCCGGAACGGCTCGACCTGCGCGACACGCTGGCGGATCTTACCCATCTGCTGAACCGACTGGTGGGCGAACGCGTGTCGCTCACGCTGGTGCATGATCCCGATCTGCCGCCGATCCGCGCCGACAAGCGCCAGCTCGAGCAGGTGCTGATGAACCTCGTTGTGAACGCGCGCGATGCCATGCCGCGTGGCGGGGAGATCCGGATCGAAACGCAGCGCCTCCACCTCGCCGACCCCTGGCGGCGCGACCGCGCCGAGGTGCCGCCGGGTGATTACGTCGCGGTCAGGGTCGCGGATGAGGGCGTCGGCATTCCGCCGGACAAGATCGGCAAGGTGTTCGAGCCCTTCTACACCACCAAGCGGACCGGGGAGGGCACGGGGCTCGGCCTTTCCACGGTCTACGGCATCGTCAAGCAGACCGGCGGCTTCGTCTTCGTGGACAGCGGCCCCGGGGAGGGTGCGACGTTCACGCTGCTTTTTCCCGCCCCGGCCGATGCGGCCGAGGCCAGCCCGCGGGACGGCGCCGCGCCCGAGGCCGGGCGCGCCCTGGCACACCGCGAGGCGGTCGTGCTGCTGGTCGAGGACGAGGTGCCCGTGCGGGCCTTCGCGTCGCGTGCGCTCAGGCTGCGGGGACATACCGTGCTGGAGGCCGGATCGGCGGAGGAGGCGCTCGAAACGCTGCGCGGGAGCGACCTCGACGTCGATGTCTTCGTGACCGACGTGGTGATGCCGGGACGCGACGGGCCGAGCTGGGTGCGCGAGGCGCTGCGCGATCATCCCGGCATTCGGGTGGTGTTCGTTTCGGGCTACGCCGAGGAAAGCTTCGGTCGCGAGAGCACAGACATCCCGAACGCGGTGTTTCTCCCGAAGCCTTTCTCGCTCGATGAGCTTACCGAAACCGTGCAGCGCCAGCTGCACTGACCCGGGGCGGCCACCGTTTCCGGGCACTCACCGGCTTCCCTCCCAAAGCGCGTAATCCTCCGCGCAGACCTCCCGCAACGCCGCGCGCGTTGTTGGCGCAAGCTCGAGCGGCGCCTCGGGCGACACATTGCGCCGGGCCGGCGCCGGCCGGACGCCCAAGCGCGCCTCGAGGAAATCCAGCAGCGATCCGGGCGCCTCGTAGCGAAAGACATGATCGGCTGCCGTGCCATTGCGCCGCGGCGCGAGAAATGCCGACTGGCTGCCGACCCGCGCCCAGGCGGGCTGCGGCTCCGAAAGGTAGCCCTGGACGAACGCGTCGAAGCCGAGCTGTTCGGTGGAGACGGGCTTGCCCCGCGTGAAGGGCCGCCGCCGGTAGCGATACCAGCTCCCGAGCCAGCTTTCCGGTTCGCGCACGACCGCGATGGTCTCCATCTCGCCCGCGAACTTTTCCAGCATCGGCCTGAAGAAGCGGTTGTAGCGCCAGATCGGCGCGTGCTTGAGCTCGGGCGGGTCGCGCACAACGAGGCTCGCATGGGGGGCGAGGGCCTCCGCGTAGGCGGTCGTACCGGTCTTGGGCACGGCGAGAAACACCAGACCCTGCTTCGCGAAAACCAGCATGGCGCGCGTCCGACCTCCCCTGTCCTGCACGGTTAAACTACTTCTTAACCGTGGTGCGGGAAAGTACGGGCAAGAGGGATTTTACTTGAAATGTTCGCTTTTTGGTCTCACAAGGGAAGCGAGAACACAAAGTGAACGAAGGCAATCATTGCCGCTCGGCGCGGCGCGTGAAATAAGGACGAAACCCAATGGCAACGGCAGGCCTTCTCTCCATGGACAGCAAGAAAAGCGCGGACAAGCAGAAGGCGCTCGACAGCGCGCTCGCCCAGATCGAGCGCCAGTTCGGCAAGGGCTCGATCATGAAGCTCGGCGCCGACAACCCGGTGAAGGATATCGAGGCCACCTCGACCGGATCGCTCGGGCTCGACATCGCGCTCGGGATCGGCGGCCTGCCCAAGGGGCGCATCATCGAGATCTACGGCCCGGAAAGCTCCGGCAAGACGACGCTGACGCTGCATTGCGTCGCGGAGGAACAGAAGACGGGCGGCGTCTGCGCCTTCGTGGACGCGGAACACGCGCTCGATCCGCAATATGCCCGCAAGCTCGGCGTCGACCTCGACGAGTTGCTGATCAGCCAGCCCGACACCGGCGAGCAGGCGCTCGAGATCACCGATACGCTGGTACGCTCCGGCGCCGTCAGCATGGTGGTGGTCGATTCGGTGGCCGCCCTCACGCCCAAGAGCGAACTCGAGGGCGACATGGGCGATTCGTCCGTGGGCGTGCAGGCCCGCCTCATGAGCCAGGCCATGCGCAAGCTGACGGGCTCCATCTCGCGGTCGAAATGCATGGTGATCTTCATCAACCAGATCCGCATGAAGATCGGCGTGATGTTCGGCTCCCCCGAGACGACGACGGGCGGCAACGCGCTGAAGTTCTACTCCTCCGTCCGCCTGGACATCCGCCGGATCGGCTCGATCAAGGACCGCGACGAGGTCGTGGGCAACGCCACGCGCGTGAAAGTGGTCAAGAACAAAGTCGCGCCGCCGTTCAAGCAGGTGGAGTTCGACATCATGTACGGCGAGGGCATCTCCAAGACCGGAGAGCTTCTCGATCTCGGCGTGAAGGCCGGGGTGGTGGAGAAATCCGGCAGCTGGTTCAGCTACGGCGACGAGCGCATCGGCCAGGGCCGCGAGAACGCCAAGACCTATCTGAAAGAGAACACGGCCGTCGCGCTCGAGATCGAGGACAAGATCCGCGCCGCCCACGGGCTCGATTTCCATATGGCCGAGGGCGGCGACGGCGACGGCGAGGTGATGGAAGGCTGAGGGCCTTCCTTCCGGACCCGGAAAGCGGTCGGCGCGGCGCTGCGGCCGACCCCTTTCGCATGGACAGCGCCGCGGCACGGGGATAGAGGTTCCGGAACCCGGCAGGGCCCCGTGCCGCAGCGCCGCGCCCGAGCCGTCGGGGATGCCATCAACCGTCCGGAAGACCGCCCGCCCGATGCAAAGCCTCAACGATATCCGCACCACCTTCCTCGACTATTTCAAGCGGCAGGGTCACGAGATCGTGCCGTCGAGCCCGCTGGTGCCGCGCAACGACCCCACGCTGATGTTCGCGAATTCGGGGATGGTGCAGTTCAAGAACCTGTTCACGGGGCTCGAGCACCGCGATTACACCCGTGCGGCCACGGCGCAGAAATGCGTGCGCGCGGGGGGTAAGCACAACGACCTCGACAATGTCGGATACACCGCGCGGCACCACACCTTCTTCGAGATGCTCGGCAATTTCTCCTTCGGCGACTACTTCAAGGAGCAGGCGATCCCCTTCGCCTGGGAGATGGTCACGAAAGAACTCGGCATCCCGAAGGACAGGCTGCTCGTTACCGTCTATCACACGGACGACGAGGCGGCCGATCTGTGGAAGAAGGTCGCGGGCCTGCCCGACGATCGCATCCTGCGCATCGCCACCGACGACAATTTCTGGATGATGGGGGCCACCGGCCCCTGCGGCCCCTGCTCGGAGATCTTCTTCGACCACGGCGAGCAGTACTGGGGCGGTCCCCCGGGCAGCCCGGAGGAGGACGGCGACCGCTTCGTCGAGATCTGGAACCTCGTCTTCATGCAGTACGAGCAGTTCGAGGACGGCACGCGGCGCGAGCTTTCGGCGCAGTCGATCGACACCGGCATGGGGATCGAGCGGGTGGCGGCGCTCCTGCAGGGCACCAACGACAATTACGCCACCGACCTCATGCGCAGCCTGATCGAGGCCTCGGCCAACGCGTCGAACACCGATCCCGACGGGCCGGGGCGCACCCATCACCGGGTGATCGCGGACCATCTGCGCTCCACCTCCTTCCTGATTGCGGACGGGGTGATGCCGTCCAACGACGGGCGCGGCTACGTGCTGCGCCGGATCATGCGGCGGGCGATGCGCCACGCCCATCTCCTGGGCGTGAAGGAGCCTCTGATGCACCGGCTGGTGCCCGCGCTCGTCGCCAAGATGGGCGCGGCCTATCCCGAGCTCGGCCGCGCGCAGGCGCTCATCGAGGAGACGCTGAAGCTTGAGGAGACGCGCTTCCAGCAGACGCTCGACCGGGGGCTGAAGCTTCTGGAGGAGGAGCTTGCGGAGCTGCCCGACGGCGCGTCGCTGCCGGGCCGCACGGCGTTTCGGCTTTACGACACCTATGGCTTCCCGCTCGATCTGACCCAGGACGCGCTGCGCGAGAAGGGCCGCGCGGTGGATGCCGAGGGTTTCGAGACCGCCATGGCCGAACAGAAGGCAAAGGCCCGCGCGGCCTGGTCGGGCTCTGGAGAGGCGAAGGACGCCGCGATCTGGTACGATCTCGCCGAGACCCACGGCGCCACCGATTTCCTAGGCTACGACACCGAGACCGCCGAGGCCCAGCTGCTCGCGCTGGTGCAGGACGGGGGCGAGGTGGCGCAGGCGCATCCCGGCCAGGCGGTGCAGATCGTGCTGAACCAGACCCCGTTCTACGCCGAGGCCGGGGGCCAGGTGGGCGACACCGGCGTCATCGCCACCGACGCGGCCACGGCGCGCGTGACCGACACGAAGAAGGTGGCCGGCATCTTCATCCACTTCGCCGAGGTCGAGGAGGGTGTACTGGAGCCCGGGCAGTCCGCCCGGCTCGAGGTCGATCACGACCGCCGCACCGCGATCCGCGCCAACCATTCGGCCACGCACCTCCTGCACGAGGCGCTTCGCGAGGCGCTCGGGGATCACGTGGCGCAACGGGGCTCGCTCAACGCGCCGGACCGGCTGCGGTTCGACTTTTCCCACGCCAAGCCGCTCACCGAGGCGGAGGTCGCCCGCGTCGAGGAAGAGGTGAACGCCTATATCCGGCAGAACGCGCCGGTCGAGACGCGCATCATGACCCCGGACGACGCCCGCGCCATCGGCGCGCAGGCGCTTTTCGGCGAGAAATACGGCGACGAGGTGCGGGTGGTGTCGATGGGGATGCAGCCGGGCTCCGGCAAGGGCGGGGACGGGCGGACCTATTCCATCGAGCTTTGCGGCGGCACCCATGTCCGGCGCACGGGCGACATCGGGGAATTCGTGCTTCTGGGCGACAGCGCGTCGAGCGCAGGCGTGCGCCGGGTCGAGGCGCTCACCGGCGAGGCCGCGCGCGCCCATGTCGCGCGGCTGCGCAAGCTCGTCGAGGACGCGGTGGCCGAACTGCGCACCACGCCCGAGCACCTGGTGGAGCGCGTCCGGGCCGATCAGGCCAAGCTCAGGGAGCTGTCGAACGAGGTGGCGCAGCTTCGCCGCGATCTCGCCATGGCGGGCGGGGCCGGGCAGGGGGGTGGCCAGCCCGCGCCCAAGGACGTGCAGGGCGTGTCGTTCGTCTCGCAGGTGCTCTCGGGCGTCTCGGGCAAGGATCTTCCGCCGCTCATCGACGAGATGAAGGCGCGGCTCGGCTCGGGCGCTGTGCTGCTCATCGCCGACGCCGGCGGCAAGGCCGCCGTCGCCGCGGGCGTCACCGACGATCTGACGGACCGGCTGTCGGCGGTGGAGATCGTGAAGGCGGCCGTCTCCGAGCTTGGCGGCAAGGGCGGCGGCGGCCGGCCCGACATGGCCCAGGGCGGCGGCAAGGATCCCGCGAACGCCGATGCGGCGATCAAGGCCGCCGAAACCGTGATCGCGGGCGCGCCCGCCGAAGAAGTGGAATGACGGCCATGCCCGCGCTCTGGATCGCCCATGTGACCGTCACCGACCCCGAGGCGTACGGGAAATACGCCGAACTCGCCGGCCCCGCCATCGCCAAGCATGGCGGGCAGTTTATCGCCCGCGGCGAGCGCTACGTGCAGCTCGAGGGCCAGGAACGGCCGCGCAACGTCGTGGCGAAGTTCCCCTCCATCGAGGCGGCCGAGGCGTGCTACCATTCTCCCGAGTACCAGGAGGCGCTGAGCCACGCCCGCGGCGCCTCGGAGCGCGAGCTTCTCATCGTCGAGACCACCGGGTAGCGCGCCCGCTGGACGGTCGGCCGCCCGGTCCTAAGGTCTCGATAGCGAAGGGAGGGTCCCGATGCGCCGCTTGATCGCCGCCGTGCTGGTCATCTGTCTGCCGCTCTCCGTGGCCGCGCAGGATCTTTCCGCACTGAAGGCGCCGGGGGCGGTCGCGCTCATGCGTCACGCGCTCGCGCCGGGAACGGGCGACCCGGCAGGCTTCACGCTCGGGGACTGCGCAACCCAGCGCAATCTCTCGGAGGACGGCCGCGCACAGGCCCGCCGAATCGGCGTGGCGCTGCGCGAGGCGGGCATCGTCTTCGACCACGTCTGGACCAGCCAGTGGTGCCGCTGCCGCGAGACCGCGGAGCTTCTGGAACTCGGCACGTTGGCGGAGCGCCCGCCGCTCAATTCCTTCTTCGCCGGACGCGGCGATCCCGCCGCGCAGACGGCGGCCACGCGGGCGCTCCTCGACGCGCTCCCCCAAGGCGAGCGGGCGATGCTCGTGACGCATTACGTGAACATCCGCGCGCTCACCGGCGTCGCGCCCGGCTCGGGCGAGATCGTGGTGGTGCAGCGCGGCGAGGACGGCCTGCGCGTCGCCGACCGCATCCTGATCGCGCCCTGAGACGGGGCGTTCAGTAGGCGTCGAGCCCGAGCTGCGCCTCTCCGGAGATGAGCCGCGCAACGAAGCCGCAGCCGTTCTCCCGGCCGCGAGAAATGCGTCCACGCCCAGGCGGCGAAGGTGTCCGGCGCGGCGACGGCGATGAACTCGTTCAGCCGCTCTTCGGTCACGCGGTCCAGCCCGCGCGCCGCGGCGGTGACGATGGCGCGGTGCTCGGGCGCGAGGGCCTGCATCTGCATCGCGTAGGCGACGTATTCGTGTTCGGCGAGGCAGGGCGGCGCGGCGCAGGGCTGCCGGGCGAGCGCGGCGTGGGCGAGTTCATGCACCACGAGGCTGTCGAAGAGCGCCTCGCGCGGGATGTCGCGCAGCACGCTGTCCGGCGCGAGGGCGGCGTCGAGCGCCGCCGGCGTCACGAGGCGGAGTTCCAGCCGGTTGCAATCATAGGCGCCGAGGCAGGAAACGTCGCCATGCGCGATCTCCGGCACCGCGAGGATGACGAGCGGCGCCCGGATCGGCAGGCCGCAAGCTTCGAGTTGCTCCGCGCCCGCCTCCGCCACGCGGCAGATGTGTTCGTTCAGCGTGGCGTCCGGGCTCGCCATGGTGAAGGGCACCGCTCGGGCAAATAATGGTGCCGCCCGCCAGCGGGGCAGGGGCGAGGAGGAACGCCATCGCGAGCGCGGCGAGGGTCGGGCGCGGTCCCATGGGCAAGGCTAGGCCGTCCTGCGCCCGCCCGGCAAGCCTCAGGTGGTCTTGGCGGCGCGCTTGCGCTCATGCGGGTCGAGGTGGCGCTTGCGCAGGCGGATCGCGTTCGGCGTCACCTCGACGAGTTCGTCGTCGTCGATGTAGGCGATGGCCTCCTCGAGCGTCAGCCGCGTGGCCGGCGTGAGCCGTACCGCGTCGTCCGAGCCGCTCGCCCGGACGTTGGTGAGCTTCTTGCCCTTGAGCGGGTTCACCTCGAGATCGTTCTCGCGCGAATGCTCGCCGATGATCATGCCCTGGTAGACGCGCTCCTGCGGGCCGATGAAAAGCCGCCCGCGCTCCTCGAGGTTCCAGAGCGCGTAGGCCACCGCCTCGCCGTCCTCCATCGAGATCAGCACGCCCGCCCTGCGGCCGGGGATCGGGCCCTTGTGTGGCGCCCAGCCGTGAAACACGCGGTTCAGGACGCCGGTGCCGCGGGTGTCGGTCAGGAACTCGCCGTGATAGCCGATGAGCCCGCGCGAGGGGACATGGGCGACGATCCGCGTCTTTCCCGCGCCCGCGGGGCGCATTTCCACCATCTCGCCCTTGCGCGGGCCGGTCACCTTCTCGATCACCGCGCCGGAATACTCGTCGTCCACGTCGATGGTGACTTCCTCGATGGGCTCGAGCGTCGTGTCGTCTTCCTCGCGCATCAGCACCCGGGGGCGCGAGATCGAGAGCTCGAACCCCTCGCGCCGCATGTTCTCGATCAGGACGCCCATCTGAAGCTCGCCCCGGCCGGCGACCTCGAACGCCTCGCCGCCCGGCGTGTCGCTCACCCGGATCGCCACGTTCGATTCGGCTTCCCGCATCAGCCGCTCGCGGATCACGCGGGACTGCACCTTCTTGCCGTCGCGCCCGGCGAGCGGGCTGTCGTTGATCCCGAAGGTGACCGAAATCGTGGGCGGGTCGATCGGCTGGGCGGGCAGCGGCTCCTCGACCGCGAGCGCGCAGATCGTGTCCGAGACGGTCGCCTTCGACATGCCCGAGAGCGTGACGATGTCGCCCGCCACGGCCTCGGGGATTTCCTGCTGGGAGAGGCCGCGGAAGGCCATGATCTTCGAGACGCGGAACTGCTCGATCTTCTGGCCCATGCGGCTGATCGCCTGAACCGTCGCGCCCGCCTTGATCCGGCCGGATTCGACCCGGCCCGTCAGGATGCGGCCCAGGAAGGGATCGGCGCCGAGCGTGGTGGCGAGCATGCGGAAATCCTCGCCCTCGCGGTGCAGCTGGCGCGGCTTCGGCACGTGGTTGACGATGAGCGCGAAAAGCGCGGACAGATCCTTGCGCGGACCGTCGAGCTCGGTGTCGGCCCAGCCCGCGATGCCCGAGGCGTAGAGATGCGGGAAATCGAGCTGGTCGTCGTCGGCGCCCAGATTGGCGAAAAGATCGAACACCTCGTCGAGCGCGCGATCGGCTTCCGCCGCGGGCTTGTCCACCTTGTTGAGCACGACGATCGGCCGCAGCCCCAGCGCGAGCGCCTTCGAGGTCACGAACTTCGTTTGCGGCATCGGTCCCTCGGCCGCGTCCACCAGGAGCACCACGCCGTCGACCATGGACAGGATGCGTTCCACCTCGCCGCCGAAATCGGCGTGGCCGGGCGTGTCGACGATGTTGATGCGCGTGCCCTTCCAGTCGACCGAGGTCGCCTTGGCCAGGATGGTGATGCCGCGCTCGCGTTCGAGATCGTTGGAATCGAGCGCGCGCTCGGCCACGGCCTGGTTCTCGCGGAACGTGCCGGACTGGCGCAGGAGCGCGTCCACGAGCGTGGTCTTGCCGTGGTCCACATGCGCGATGATCGCGATGTTGCGAATGTCCATGTCGGGGAGGTCCGGAAGTTGTTGTCGGGGCCTGATAGGGGCGCGGGCCCGGAAAGGCCAGCCCCTAGTGCGGCCCGGTGTCGGAAAAGAGGTTGATCACCAGGATCCCCGCAAGGATGAGCGCGATCCCGGCCACGGCGGGCCAGTCGAGCCGCTGCCCGAAAAGCGCAAGTCCGATCAGTGCGATGAAGACGATGCCGAGGCCGGACCACATCGCGTAGGCGATCCCCACCGGAAAGAACCTGAGCGCCTGGGCAAGCAGGAAAAAGGACGTGGCGTAGGCCACGACCACGATGACCGAGGGCACCAGCCGGGTGAACTGCTGGCTCGCCTGAAGCGCCGTGGTGCCGATGGTTTCGGCCAGCACCGCGAGGATGAGCGTGAAATAGGGCATGGGGTGATCCGCGCCTTGGCCGAAAAGGGAATCGCCCGTCACCCTAGGCCGGGAGACGCGCACGCGAAACGGGGATCGCGGCTGCACCGGTGCGATTAACGATTTGTTAGGGTTAACCGCACCCTAATGCACCGGAGAGACCGCCGATGGTACCGGAGCGCCGCGATGCTGCCAATACAATATCTTCACGCCGACCGGGTGCGGGCGGATCGGGGCTGCGACACGGCGGTGAGCGTTGCGCCGTCCGGATCTTCCGGGGCGACCTTCCGCAGGGCAAAGCGCGCCTTCGATCTGGTGCTTTCCGTGATGCTGCTACCGGTTCTGGTCACCGTGGCGGCCCTGCTGCTTTGCCTGAACCTGGTCCTGAACCGCGGGCCGCTCGTTTTCGCGCAGGAACGGCTGGGACGCCATTGCCGGCCGTTTCGTGTCTACAAGTTCCGCACCATGCGGCCCGGGCCGGACGCCCTCGCGGGTGCGCTGGCCACGGCCGAACGGCATCGCATCACGCCGCTTGGCGGTCTGCTGCGGCGCACCCGTCTCGATGAGCTGCCGCAGGTCGTGAACGTGCTGCGGGGCGAGATGAGCCTGATCGGCCCCCGTCCCGACATGCTGGATCACGCGCGGCGCCACCTGTTCTCGGTTCCCGGCTATCGCGCGCGCCATGCGGTGCTGCCGGGCATCAGCGGTCTCGCCCAGGTGGTCGAGGGCTACGCCGAAACGCCGGAGGCGGTACGTCGCAAGGTCGAGGCCGACCTGCGTTACATCGCCGAGGCGGGCTGGCGGCTCGAGGCGTGGATCGTCTGGCGCACGCTTCTCGTCGTGCTCCGTGCGCGCGGCATCTGAGGGCGCGCCCGGTGCAGGAGCTTCAGTTCGTCCGCTCGGGCCAGCGCCCCATCACGCTGCCGGCGGCTGCGCCGGAACCGGACGAGCCCGGCCTGTCCGACCGTCTGGGCGCGCTCTGGCGCGGGCGGCGGACGATGGCTGCGACGACGCTCCTCGCGCTGGCACTCGGGGCGGCCTATCTCGGCTACCTGGCCGAGCCGCGTTACCGCGCCACGGCCACGCTCGCGCTCGACGTGCAGGGCGCGCGCGTGGTCGACCTGGAACAGGTGGTGGGCGGGCTTCCCGTGGGAACCGCGGCGATAAACACCGAACTCGAGGCGATCCGCTCTCCCGCGCTGATCGGCCGGCTTGTCGCGGACCTGGGGCTTTCCGGCGACCCCGAGTTCAACTCGGACCTGCGCCCCGCCCCCGGCTGGTGGCCGACGCGCATGTTCGACGCCCTGCGCGACCGTCTCGGGCGCGTGCCGCCGCCGCCGGGCGAGGGCGAGACGCGCCGCCGCGTGGTGGAGGCGGCAGGCGCCGCTCTCACCGTCGCGGGCCAGCCGCGGAGCTACGTCTTCACCCTGTCCGCGACGACGAGGGATGCCGCGAAATCCGTGCGGATGGTCAACACGCTGGCCGAATTGCACCTGTCGCGGCAGGTGGAGCAGAAGCTGCGCGCCACGGACGAGGCTGCGGACTGGCTGTCGCGACGGGTGCGGGAACTCGATGCGGAGCTTCGCGCGCAGGAGGCCGAGCTGACGCGGCTGGGTGCGGATCGCGACGTCTCTGGCGGGCCCGCGGCGCTCGAGGCGGTGTCGTTCCAGCTGGCCGAGCACCGCCGGACGCGGGCCGAGGCCGCGGCGGCCGCGGCGCAGGCGACGGCCCGTGCGGCGTCGCTGCGCGCGGTGACCCAGGGCGCGGAGGCGCCCGAGACCGGTGCCTTGGCACAAATGCGCCAGGAGGGCGCCTCGGAGGACGCGGTCCGCGCGCGCGCCGCGCGTCTTGCCGAGGCGGCGGAGGCCGAGGCCGCGCAGGCCCGCGCGACGGCGGCGCGGTTCGCCGAGGCCGAGGCGCGCCTGACCGAGCGCAGCGAAGGCCAGGCGGCCGATCGCGTGCGCGCGGAGCAGATGGCGCGCGACCTCGACGCGACACGGGTGCTTTACGAAAGCTTTCTCGCCCGGCTCAAGGAAACCACGGTGCAGCGCGGCCTGCAGCGTCCCGACAGCCGGATCGTCGCGCTTGCCGAAGGCGCGGAGCAGGTCGCGCCCCGGATGGCTGTCGTTCTGGCACTGGCCGGTCTGGCGGGCCTTGTCGCCGGCGGGGCGCTCGTCCTTGCACGGGACGCCGCGCGCGAGGGCTTTCGCACCGCGGAGGAGCTCGGGCGCGCGGCGGGCGCGCCCGTCCTCGGCGAAGTCCCTTGCCTGCCCGTGCGCCGGCGGGCGCGGCTTCTGTCCTATCTCGAGGCAAAGACCGCCTCTCCGGGCGCCGAGGCGGTGCGCAGCCTGCGCACCTCGCTTCTGTTCTCCGATCCGGTGCGCCCGCCCCGCGTCGTGGCGCTGCTGTCCTCGGTCCCCGGAGAGGGCAAGAGCACGATCGCCGTCGCGCTCGCCCACGACCTCGCGCGGCTGGGCCGCAGGGTCCTTCTGGTCGAGGGTGACCTTCGCCGCCGCGTGCTTGGCCAGTATCTGGGCGGCGCGGGCGGTGCGGGGCTTGGCGCGGTGATGACCGGCTTCGCGAGCCTGGAGGAAGCGGCGCGGCCCAACCCCGCGCTGGGTGCCGACGTGCTGCCCGCCGGCCCCCGCACCGGCGACGCGGCCGACCTGCTGGCCGCGCCGGGCTTCGCCCGGCTGATCGAGGCGGCCCGGACGCGATACGATCACGTCATCATCGACACGCCGCCCGTGCTTGCCGTGCCCGATGCGCGGCTGGTGGCGCCGCTGGCGGATGCGGTGGTTTACGTCGTGCGCTGGAACCGCACCACGCGCGAGCAGCTCGACGAGGGGCTGCGGCAACTCGGCCTGGTGCGCGCCGCGCCGCGGGGGATGGTGCTGAGCCGGGTCGATCCGGCCGGAATGCGGCGTCTCGGCCATGCGGGCAGGTCGGGCGCCTATGCCGCTTATGGGCGCGCCTACTACCAGCCCTGAGCGCGCCGCCGGCGGGCAAGGCTGATAGGCGCCGGGCCGTGGCCGAGCCACCGGGCGAGCCAGCCCAGCGCCCCCGCCGCGCCGATATAGGCGAGGTAGATCGGGAGCGGGCCCAGGATGCCGGTCACCACGAAGCGGTTCGGCCCGAGGATCGCCATCTCGAGCGCGAGCAGAACCGCGGGCAGCATGATGAAGGCGCGCGCTCTGACCGCCCTGATCGCGTGCGTGGACATCATGGCGAAGAGCCATCCGACAAGGGGACAGCCGAGCCAGAGCCCGGCCCAGCCGAACTGCCAGTAGAGATCGCCGTAGATCGAGAGCGCCAGGAAACTCTCGGCATCCGGCGCGCCCGTGACCAGCCGGTGGACCTCGAGACCGGGGCCGGGAAGGACCGGTTTTCCCGGCCAGAGGACCCGCGGCACCAGATAGACCCACGCATCGGCCAGCGGCAGATAGGACAGGCCGCGTGCCCGGGCCTCGATGGCGAAGGCCTGGGGGCCTGCGAAACTGAGGCGTGTCCACCAGCCCTGCCGGCCGCTCGCCCCAGCGGCCGACGCCCCGGCGCCAGGGTCGCGCAGATAGTCCCGCGCGATGCCCGCCCGCGCGGCGTAGCCCGCGCCGTTGAGCGTTCCCGTGGCGTCCGCCACGGCCGCGCGCCCGTGATGCACGTAGGGCTGCGCGGCCGTGTAAAGCGCGCCGGCGATCGCGAGCGAGATCACCAGCCGCCCGGGCTTGCGGTGGGCGAGGAACGCACCGATCGCCGGCAGCACCAGGGCGAGCATGATGTCGAGCTTTGCAAAGGACAGCGCCGAAAGGGCGAGGTGCAAAGGCCATAGCGCCCAGAACGCGGCCCGCGCGCCGCGATGCCCCGCGGCGGCGGCGAAGGCGAGAAGCGCGAACCCGACATCGGTCAGCGCGCCGAGATTGCTCACGGCGCCGGGCACCACGCGACCGGTCAGCCCCCATTGCCCCGGGTTGATCAGAAGATACTTGAGCGCGCCGCCCGCGATCACGAAAGCGAGCCCGAGGCGCAGGGCGTCCACCGTTCCCTGCGCGGTTCCCTGCGCGCGCGTGCGGCCGCGCGCCCAGTCGCGCGGCGCGGCGATCATGTGCAGCCACAGGCCCGACAGGACCAGCGTGACCCCAAAGGCGGCCAGGGCGCCCGCCTCGAGCAGCCCCGCGGGCGAGAGCGACAGCGGATGCGCGGCGAGCGCGGCGCGCGTGGAGGCGGTTCCGTAGACCTCCACCAGCGGGCCGAAGCCCGAGAAGACCGCCGCCTGCGCCGGAAACCAGAACGCGGCGGACCAGACCGCCTCCGGCATGGTGCGGGCGACCTGGCGGGCGAGACCGGCAAGGACAAGGATGAAGAGGACCGGTAGCGTGCCGTTGACCGCGCCCGCCGCGCCCGGCGAAAGCGTCAGGGCGGAGAGCCCGATCCAGAGGCCCGAGAGCGGCCAGAGCGCGAGAAGCGCTCCGAGATAGGCGGCCCGAAGCCGGGCCGCGGCGTGCCGGGCGGAGGCGTCGTTCATCGCGCCCATGTCCGGATGCCGAGGCGCGTGGCGGCCGCGCGGGCGAGAAGCAGATGCGCGAGCGCGAGCGAGACGACAGAGGCCGCCGCCGCGCCCGGCGTGGCGAAGGCGGGAATGAGGACCGCGTTGAGCGCCGCGTTGAGCGCCGCGCCGGCCGCCACCGCCTTCACCGTCGCCATCTCGTGCCCGGCCATGTTCAGAAGCGCGTCGGCCGGCCCCGTGGCGGCGACGACCAGCAGGCCGACGCAGAGGAAGACCGCAAGCGGCGCCGCCGTGGCGAAGGCGGGGCCGACCAGCGCCTCGATCGCCGGCGGGCCGGCGAGGGCCACGGCAAGCGCGGCGCCGGCGACCGACAGGGCGGCGAGCCGCGCCGCGCGGGTCGCGAGGGCCTGCAGTTCGTCCCGCGCCCCCGCCGCCCAGAGCCGGGCGAGGCGCGGTTGAAGAACCGTCGCCACGATCTGCCGGCCGATGAGCGCCGTGCCCGCGATCTGCGCTGCGATCCCGTAGACGGCGACGCTTTCGGGCCCCTCCAGGACACCCAGCATCAAGAGATCGAGACGGGCGTTGACGAGGGCCGCGGCGGTGATGAGCGACAGCGGCAGCAGGCTTCGCAGCCAGGCGCGGGCGGCGTAACGGGGGTGAGCAGCGGCCGGCGCCCGCGCAAGGCGCGCCATCGCAAGGAGCGTCCACGCAAGCGCCCCGGCCACCGCACCCGCGTGAAGCGCCATGGCGCCCGCGGGCGAAAGGCCACCGGCGGCCAGCGCCAGCGCGACGAAAGCCAGAAGAAGAAGCGGGCGGAGCGCGCCGTCGGGCAGGGCGCCCGCGAGGGGTTTCTCGTACCCTTGCAGAAGGGACGCCGCGACGCGAAGAAATCCGAGGCCCGCGACGAGCGGCACGGCCAGAAGCGCCACGCCCGCGCCGCCACCGGTGGGGGCCGCGACGAGGGCCCAGCCGAGCGCCGCGAGCCCGAGCAACCCGCTCGTCCCGGCGACGAGGCCGAATGCCCAGCGGCGCAGCCCCCGCAGCGTGGCCCGGTCGTTTGTTGCGCGCGCGACCGCCGTTTCGCGAACGACGAGAGTGGGCAGCCCTGCAAGCACCGGCATCGCGAGGATCTGCGCAAGCGCCAGCGCGAAGAGATATTGCCCGTAGCCATCCGCCCCGAGCGCCCCGGCGAGCAGCACGGTCAGCGCGATCCCCGCGCCGAGGTTGACCGCGCGGACGGCGGCGAGGCGCACCCCCGCCCCCAGAAGCCCTGTTGCCTGCGTGCGGTGGGGCAGGGCGGTCTCAAGTTTTCTGCGCGAGATCACCGCCACCCGAACACGCCGCGCCCGCGCCCCCGCGGGTCCGGCAAGCCAGGAGCCGTCCCATGGATCAGTCGCCCGCGCTGGGGCTTCCCTATATCCTGCCCAACCAGGCCCAGAAACATGTCACCCACAACGAGGCGCTGCGCGTGCTCGACGCGGTGGTTCAGATCGGCGTCGCCTCGCGGGGCGAGACGAGCCCGCCGCCAGCGCCCGCGGACGGAACCCGCCACATCGTGGCCGCGCCCGCGGCCGGCGCCTGGGCCGGGCAGGAGGAGGCGCTCGCCGCCTTCCTCGACGGGGCGTGGCATTTCTTCGCGCCGAAGGCGGGCTGGCTTGCCTGGGTCGCGGACGAGGCCAGGCTTATGGTCTGGGACGGGGCGGCGTGGCGCGTCGCCGCGAGCTCCGACATGGCGACGCTTTTCGGCGTGAATACCGAGCCCGACGCGGTGAACCGGCTTTCCGTCAAGTCCGACGGCGTTCTCTTCTCGCATGACGACGTGACGCCCGGCTCTGGCGGCGTGCGGCTGACGCTGAACAAGCAGGACGCCGCGGCTACCGCCTCGGTGCTGTTCCAGTCGGGCTATTCCGGCCGGGCGGAATTCGGCCTCGCGGGGGACGACAACTGGCGCGTGAAGGTTTCGGCCGATGGCGTGAGCTGGCGCCCCGCGCTTGCCGTGGACGCGGCCACGGGGCACGTCGCGGTGGGCGCGGCGCAGCCGCAGGGCCCGCTCCACGCCGAGGGGGAGGACGCCGCGCTGGTGCTGGGAAACGCGCTCGATCCCGCGGGGATATGGTCGGTCGCCCCCGGACGGCCGGGCTTTTACGAGGATCACCTGATCGTTGCGCATGGCGGGGATCTGTCCGATCCGGCGACGCACCGGATGCGCCTGCCGAAAAGCGCCGCGCCGCCGAGCTTCCCCGAGGGGCTCGCCGTCTCGGACGGCAAGCGTTTCGCCAGCGAGACGAGCGCGGCGCTCGCCCACTACATCCCCTTCGACGGAACCCGCGGGCAGCTTGCGTTTCGTGGCGCGGACGGGGGCGGGACCGCGCGTTTCCGTCTGACGGCCTACTACCACGACGGCGCCTGGCATGCCGCGACCGCCGGCGGCTGGATGGTGGATGCGGCAGGCCCGCGCCTCGGCGTGGGCACGGACGCGCCGAGCGCCACGATCCACGCCGAAGGGCCCGTGCGGGTCGGCAGTTTCTCCGTCGCGGCGCTGCCCGATGCCGTCGCGGTCGGCGCGGGCGCCATCGTATTCGTGCCCGACGACACCGGCGGGCCGGCGCTTGCCTTCTCGGACGGGACCGTCTGGCGGCGCGCGGCGGACGGCACGTCGATCCCCTGAGCGCCCCCGCGCCCGGCGGTGACGCCGCGCGTCAGGTCCATGGCGCACAAGGCTTCCGTCGGGCGCGCAGGTCGCGATATCTCGCCACGATCGCGTGGACGCGGTCGTCGGCGGAGTGGCCGTCGGCGATCACGCGCCGCCGGCCGGCCGCCGCGATGGCAAGCCGCGCCTCCGGCTCGGCCAGGTAACGCCGCACCTCGTGCACCAGCTCGTCGGGGCCGTCGAAGAAGGCGGCCTCGCGCCCTTCCTCGAAGAAGGCGGTCGCCTCGCGCGTGCGCTGGTGCAGCATGAAGCCGCCGGCGGCGGGGATCTCGAAGCTGCGCGCCGTCATCACGTCGCCGCTCGATGCGCCGGGCTGGCGCTCGGTCAGAAGCCCGAGGTTGATTTTCGAAAGCCCGATGGCCTTGGCGTATTCCCGCCCCGTGACACGGTCGCCCTGCCATGTCCGGCGAAGCGCGGGCGGCGCCCGCCGCCAGCGGTCGGGACCCCAGATCCGCAGGTCGAGGTCGGGGCAGGCCGCGGCGAGCGCGGCGAGCAGGCGCTGCTTCTCCGGCGAGCGGTCGCCGATGAAGGACACGTCGCAGGCATGGCGCGCGCGGTCGGCCTCGGTAAGGTCGGCTGGCGCGTGGGTTTCGGGGTCGAAGGCGTGCGGCAGGAAGGACGCGTCGCGGATGCCGAGGCGTTCGGCCATGTCGGCCAGCCCGAAGCTTTTCGTGGTGAACACCCAGTCGTAGCAGGGCAGCGCGCGCGGCAGTTCCGGCCCGTGCGTGAAGACGCTCACATCCGGGAAGAACTGGATGCAGATCACGCCCTTGGCGCGCAACCGCTCGAGCGTGCGCGCCGCCACCATCGGTCCCTTGAAGACGAAGAGCATCTCGGGACGCAGGGCTTCGGCCTCGGCCATGAGCGCCGCGTTGAACTCGCGCACGAGGCGCGGGCGGAGCGCGCGGCGCAGCGCGCGCAGCGCGGGCGCGCGCCAGGCGGGCAGGAACTCGGCTTCCGCGATCGCCCGGACGGAGTGGCCCGCGCGGCGCAGTGCGCGCACCAGCGCGTAGTCGTTCGCGCCCTGCCACTGCGCCGACACGGCGAGGATGCGAAGGGGCGGGCGATGCTCGGGCAGGGCGGCGGGGCGGGATGCGCCGGGCCCGGTCATGCGCGGGCCCCTCGTGGCGTGGGGCAGGTCGTGGCGGCGAACTCGTCGAGGATCGGCAGCAGGCGGTCGCGGAACGCGCCATACCGGAAGCGGGCCCGCCAGTGCCGCGCGCCCTGCGCGCCGAGCCGGGCGCGGAGCCCCGGATCGCGCAGCAGGGCGATCAGCGCCGCGCTCAGCGCCCCCGGCGCGTCGAGATCAGCGTTCAATCCCGTCTCGCCGTGCCGGTTGACCTCCTGCCCCGCGTCCTGGCGCGAGGCAATCACGGGAATGCCCCGGCGCATCGCCTCCGTATAGACGAGGCCGAAGCCCTCGCCGCGGCTTGGCATGGCGAAGAGATCGGCGCGGGCCCAGAGCGCTTCGAGATCGCCTTCCGGCACATGGCCTGTCACCTCGATGAAGCCCGCGGCCGGCGAGCGCCGGGCCGCCTCGCGGATGAGCGGCACCCCGTCGCCCCCGCCCGCGATCACGAGCCGTGCACCGGGCACCGCCTGCACCACCTCGGCCCAGCAGGCGACGAGTTCGCGCTGCCCCTTGTACATCTGCGCGCGGTCGATCCGCCCGAGGCAGAGCACCACGGGCGGCGCGTCCGGCGGGCGGGGCGGCCGGGGGGCGGGCGGCCGGTCAGCCTCCGTGCCCAGCTCGCAGACGCGCGCGGCGCGCAACGGGCCGTGGCGGGCCTCCAGACGCGCGAGCGTGAAGCGGGAATTGGCAAGGAGCAGATCCGCGCCCCGAAGCGCGCGGGCGCGGCCCGGGGTCAGCCCGTTCCAGACTTCGACCCCGTGCACCCAGACGGCATAGGGCCGGCGCAGGCCCGGCAGTCGCGGATGCGCGCGCGCCATGCCGACGGAATCGTAAAGGAAGAGGTCGCTGCGGGCGGCGGCGGCCAGCAGGCCTGCGGCAAACCGGGCGCGGCTTCCTCGCGCAACGCGCATGGTCCGGCCCGCCGCGATTGCCGGGCGGTCGTCGAGGTATGACAGAAGGGCCGCATCCGCCCCCGCCTCGACAAGCGCGCGGAGCGTGATGCGCGCCACGGCGGCGATGCCGCCCCGGCCCGGGCGGACAAGCGTTGCGCCGATTTGCCAGCGCGGGCTCTGGGCGGGCGTCACGGCCGCGGCGCCTCGGGCGACATGGCGGTGCGGAACATGGCGGCGGTGGCGCGTGCCGCGTCCGCCTCCGCATGGCGACGCTCCGCCAGCCGGCGCGCGCCTTGCCGCCAGCGCTGCCGTTCCTCGGGCGGCAGGGCGGCGTAGCGATCGATCGCGGCGGCGAAGCGCAAGGGCTCGCCAAGCGGCAGGTCCCATCCCGCCCGTGCCTCGGCGAGACCGCGCCAGGGCGTGCGGTCGCTGGTGATGACGGGCAGGCCGGCGGCCAGCGCCTCGGCGATGGCGTGGCCGTAGCTCTCGTTCAGGCTGGGCATGAAGAAAGCGTCATAAGCCTCCAGGATGGATATTGGTTCCTCCGCCGGGATCGGTGGCTTCCATGTCGCGCGCACATGGCGCGGCAGCCGCGAAATCGCCGCGTCGCAGGCCGCCTTGTGCCGCGCGCAGACGACGGGGCCGATCAGGTCGAAGTCGACCGGGACGCGGACGCGCGCGAGCGTCTCCAGCGCGAAGACCAGGTTCTTCACGGGCGCGACGCGCCCCAGAAAGACGATCCTGAGCGGTCCCCCGCGGTGTCTGGGTCGCTCGAGACTATTCGGCGGAGGGGCGAGCCGCGCGGTGTCGGGCGCGTCGAGGATGCCCCTCGCGGGAAGACCGAGCGCGGCGATGTCCCGGCGTTCCTGCAGCGCGGTTGCGTGGAGCCACACGTCGTCCAGGAGCCCCAGGCGGCGGAGCGCCGTGAGATAGGCGAGCTTCGCGCCGGCCTTCTGCGCGAGCGCGCCCGGCGCGCATTCGCCGCGCGGCGAGACCAAGACCGGCATGCGCGGCACCAGCCCCGCGCGGCGCAGCGCCAGCACGGGCAGCGTGGTTTCCCGGTCGAACAGGCTGTTGAGATGGACAAGGTCGAAATCGCCGCGCGCCAGAAGGCGCCGGACCGGGTGCCAACGCGCGCCGCCCGGCGCCAGCACCACGCGTGAAAGGCCGCGCGGGGTCGCGCAGAACACATCGGCGCTTGCCGCGAGCGTGAGAGCGAATTCGTCCGACAGATCGCACGTCAGCGCCTCGAGGCTCCGGACCGCGCCCGAGGCGGGCTGGGCGCGACCGGAGGCACCGAAAAACACCGCGACGGACGGGTGCGCCCGGGCCGCGCCGTCAGCCATGCACGTTGAACCGGTCGAAGCGCCCGCGCCGGAGCGGAAGCCAGTCGAGCGCGCGGGCATGGACGAGCGCGTAGTTCGACTGGAAGAAGCGTTCGAGTTCCGGATGCCAGTCCTCGAACACGGTGCAGGCGGCCGGATCCACGCGGACGAGCGTATAGTCGAGCCCGCCGATCAGGTCGAAGACATCGCGCAGGAAGGCCCGCCCGTAGATCCAGCGGTGGTTGTACTCGAACTGGAAGATGTCGATCCGCCCGGCGGCCAGAAGCGGGCGCGCGCCGGTGAGCACCCGCAGGTCGTGGCCCTCGGTGTCGCTTTTGGCGAGGTGGATCCGGGCGAGGCCGAGCGCGTCGGCGACGGCGGTGAGCGGCGCGGTCGGCACGCGTTGCCGTGCCAGCCCGGGGCGCGGCGGGTGGAGCGAGTTCGTCCCCGCGCCGGGCCCCTCCAGCGCGATCTCGGCCTGGCCCTCGGTGTCCGACAGGGCCGTCTCGTGAAGCGTGACCGCCCCCGCGCGCGCCGCGATCTCGGCGCGAAAGAGCGCCGCGGTCTCGCGGACCGGTTCGAAGGCGTGCACGGCAAGGCGCCCGGCCGCGCGCCGTGCGGGTGGAAGCTGCTCCAGCAGGCTTGCCGTCCATGCGCCCCGGTTCGCGCCGATGTCGAGGACGGCGAAGGGGCGCGCGGCTCCGGTGGCCGCGATGGCGCGGCGCTGGAGCATCGCCTCGCCGTTCCGGGCGATGGTGTCGCGGCGCTGCTCGCCGCGCGCGGCGCAGTAGACCCGCCGGCCGACCCGCCAGGCGAGATGGCGGCCGGGCGCGCTCATGTCCCGTCCTGCCGCTGAAGGGGCACGGCACGGCCCGTGCGGACCGCCTGTTCGAGCGCGAGGCTCGCCTCGGTGGCGGCGAAGATCTCGGGCTCGGGGATCGGCGGGGCGCCGCCCTCGCGGATCGCCGCGACGAAGGCCGCCATGAGCGCCCGCTGCCCCTTGTCCTGCTTGCGGCGCAAGACCTTTCGCCGTCCGCCGGCTGCGATCTCGAGGCGCGTGAAATCCTCGAGCCGGAGCGCCCGGCCGGCCGCGAAGACCTCCACCTGCTCTTTCGGCAGGACCGGGTCGCCCATGGGCGCGTAGACGAGCGCGCCGGTGGAACCGTCGGCGAAACGCAGAAGCGCGGACACCGCGTCGCCCGCGCCGCTTGCCGCGACGGCCTGGACCGAAACGGCGGGCGCGCCCGCGAGATGGGCCATCGCGTCGAGGAAATGGCAGCATTCCCCGAGGAGCCGTCCGCCCCCCTCCGTGCCGTGGATCCAGCTTTCGGGCGGCAGCGGCCCCGCGTTGACCCGGTAGAGGATCTGGAGCGGTCCCGCCATGCCGGCGAGCGCCGCCTTCATCTCGCCCATGAGCGGCGCGAAGCGGCGGTTGAAGCCCACCGTCAGGAGCCCGGGCACCTCCGCCGCCGCCGCGCGCACGGCGTCGAGCCCCTCACGATCGAGCGCGAGGGGTTTTTCGCAGAACACATGCTTGCCCGCGCGCAGGGCCGCGGCCGCGTAGCCCGCGTGGCTGTCGTGGCGCGTGGCGATCACCACCGCCTGCGTTCCCGGATCTTCCAGAACCGCGCCGGGTTCGGTGGCGGCACAGGCGAAGCCCGCGCTGTCCGCCGCGGCCCGCGCCGAGAGGCCGCGCGAGGTGACCACGGCGGTGAGCGTCGTACCGCTGGCGGCGCGCAGGGCCGGCAGGAGGGTGCCGCGCGCGTAGCTGCCGAAGCCGATGAAGCCCACGCCCGGGCGCGTGTCCGTCGCCGTCCGCGACAGCGAGAGGCGGCGCGCGGGCGCGGCCCGCGATGGGGCGGGATAGTCGAGCAGGATGGCGAGGTGCGGCCCACCGCCGCCCAGCAGGTGGTAGGCCTGCGCCGCGTTCGCGATGGCGAACCGGTGGCTGACGAGCGGCGCGGGCGTCAGCCGGCCCGAGGCCACGAGATCCAGGAACGCTTCCATGTTGCGCTGCCCGGTCCAGCGGACATGGGGCAGCGGATAGTCCCGGCCCGCGATCTCGTAATCCGGGTCATGGCGGCCGGGACCGGTCGAGAGCGCGAGGCGCAGGTCGAGCTCGCGCCGGTAGAAGAGGTCGCGGTCGATTTCCATGCCGGTCAGGCCCACGAGGACCACGCGCCCGCCGAGCCGGCTGATCGCGGCGGCGGCGTTGACCGGTGCGCTCGACCGTGTGGCGGCGGTGACGATCACGGCATCCGCTCCCGCGCCGCCGGTGAAGGCCGCGGCCGCGGCCTCGAGATCCGCGCTGACGGCGTGTTCGGCGCCAAGCTCGCGCGCGAGGGCGGCGCGCGCGGGGTCGGGATCGTATCCCAGGACCCGGCAGCCGTTGGCCTTCAGCAACTGCACGGTCAGAAGCCCCAGAAGCCCGAGCCCCGACACCGCCACCCGCTCGCCGAGCGTAGGCGCGGCGCGGCGGACGCCCTGAAGCGCGATCGCGCCCACGGTGGCGAAGCTCGCCTCCGTGTCGCTCACGCCTTTCGGGATCCGCGCGCAGAGGTTGCGGGGCACGGCGTTGATCTCGGCGTGGCTGGCGAAGCCCGCACCGGCGCAGGCCACGCGGTCGCCCACGGCCAGCCCCGCGACCCCGCGACCGATCTCCAGCACCTCGCCGGCAAGGCTGTAACCCGGCGCCACGGGATCGTCGAGCTTGGCGCGCACCTTCTCGGCGGTGCGCCGCAGCCCTTCGCGGCGCGCCGTCCGGACGACCTGTCGCACGAGGTCGGGCCGCGCGGCGGCCTTCCCGGCGAGCGTCGCCTGCGCGAGTTCCAGGATCTGGCGTTCCGTCCCCGAGGAGATGAGCGAGGCGCGCGTGGCGACCAGAACGCGGCCGGGCAGGGCGCGGGGCGCGGGCGCCTCCACGACCTCGGGCGCGCCGCCGCGGTAATCCTGGCGAAGCTGTTTCATGGGGCGTTCCCTTCCAGAAGCGTGATGCGGGTGATCAGGCGAAGCGGTCCGCGCCCGGCCAGGACGCTGAGGCGGGTCGTGCACCGCTCGACCCCCAGATCGGGCCACCAGATGGCGGGCTCCAGGCGGATGGGGGCGGTGGCGGCCACCACGAGCCGGGCGCGCCCGCCAAGGTGAAGCCGCACCGCCTTTCCGTCCGGGCCCGGCTCGGCGCGGATGTCGGGGTGCAGGAGAAAGCCCGCCGTCGCATCGGCCGTCGGGCCGCCCTCCAGCCGGTCCTCGATCGTGACGCCGGTTGCGTGCGCGTCGAAGCGGCGGCGGTGGACCGGCCGGCCCGGCGCGGTGCGATAACCGTCATGCCGCCCTTCGAGGCGGATGCCCTTAGGCCCGGCCTCCCACCGCTCCAGCGTCACCTCGGGCCGCCGGCCGCAGCGGAAGGCGCCGAAGAACTCCGCCTGCTCCGCCCCCGCGAGCGCCAGCGTGTTGTGCGCCGCCGTGCTCCGGGCGGCGTCGCGGCGCGGACCCTCGGCATATTCGAACACGCCCTGGTCCACGATCACCCGCTGGCCGTCGACAGAGAACTCGAAGCCGAGCGCGTCGCCGTGGCCATGGGCGGGCAGATCGTCCGGCGCGATCCGTCCGCAATCGGCCACGAGGTAGAGCGGGCCCCGGCGCATCCCGAAACAGCCCGCGTCGGGGAAGGCGAAGCTTCCGCGCGGCGCGGGGGCGGGGCCGATCAGGCGGGCAAAGGCTGCGAGGCACTCGGACGGCGGGCGCGCCATGGAAAGCCCCGCGTCGTTCAGAAGCGCCACGCCGCCGTCGGGATGCGCGAGGTCCGCCGCCGCGAGGGCCATGGCGGCGAGCGGGCCGTCGAGCCACGCGCCTTCCGCCGCCAGCGCGGCGCGGCAATCGAGGAGGTCCGCCATCACCTGGCAGTGGTAGGAGGGCGAACGCTCGAAATGCATCCCGTCGGGCAGGATCTGCCGGGCGACCTCGCGGCGCAGGCGCGCCACGGCGCGGCGGCGCCAACCTTCGGGCGCGCGGCCCTCGAAATATGCCGCCCCCCGGATCAGGGCGCGGAGGTCGCGGATCAGGTGGTTGCCGCCCAGATCGGTCTCGAGGTGCCGCGCGAGGAAGGCGAGCTGGCCGAGAAGGCTCTCCTCGGCCCGCGCGACGAGGGACGCCGGCAGCCGCGCGCGACGCCGCGCGAGCTCGTCCATCCAGACGCAGGCGCGGGTGGCCAGCGCATAGGCGTTCCACGCATCCGCCCAGGCGCCGGGCCGGGGCCGCGCGTTGGCGTCGAGCCAGTCCGAGACCAGCCGCGCCCAGAGCGCGTCCTCCGCGCCCTCGAGATACTCCATGTAATGCAGCGTCATCCGCCAGAGTTGCGCGCGCGGTCCGGGGCCGGGAGCCTGCCAGTCGATCCCGGGCCCCGGCATCTCCACGCACCGGTTGAGGAGCGTGACCGCGAAGCCCGCGCCCCGCGGCGCCACCGCGCAACCCGCCCGCGGCGGGAAAAGGGGTGCAGGCGCCGCCCTTGTCACCCGCGCGGCCGGGGTGGCGGGCGCGCGCGGGCCAAGCCGGTCTGCCAGGCGCCTGCGCAGGGTAAGCTCGGCGCGTCGGGCGAGTTTCTCCAGCGGCATGTGCCGCCCGAAGGCGCAGGCGCGGGCCAGCCCGGCAAGGGTGCTCATGCCGCCGCCACCTCCTCCAGCAGCGAGAGATACTCGGCCGCGATCCGGCGCCGGTCGAAATGGCGCTCGGCATGGGCGCGGCCCCGCCGCCCCATGCGGGCGGCCTCGGCGGGATCGCGGGCGAGGCGCAGCACCGCCGCGGCGATCTCCTTGGCGCTTTCGCGGGTCACGGCGATGCCGGCCCCCGCGGCCTCGAGCTCGGCGCGCGCCGCGCCCCGCACCCCCAGCACCACCGGTTTCGCCGCCGCCATGGCTTCGGCGAGCTTCGAGGGCAGCACCCGGGCGAAGGCGGGCCGGTCCCGAAGGAGCACGAGGCTCGCGTCGCTCGCCGCGAGGACGGAGGGCATCTCCGCGCGGGGGAGCGGGCCGGCCACCCGAAGGTTGGGCAGCGCCATCGCCCGGGCGCGCGCGGCGAGGCGCGCCTGGTCCGCCCCGTCGCCCACCAGCAGGAAGCCCACCCCCGGCTCGTGGCGCAAAAGCGCGGCCGCGTCGAGCACCGCGTCGAGCCCGTGCGCCATCCCGTGCGTGCCGGCATAGGTGGCCACGAAGCGCCCCGCGAGCCCGAAGCGCGCCTTCGCACCCGCCGCGTCCTCTTGCGCGGCGGGGTGGAACGCCGCGAGGTCGACGCCGTTGCGGAGCACCGTGATCCCCTCCGCCCCGCCGCGGCGGTCGGCGATGTGGGGCACGAACCCCTCGGCCACCGGCACGACGTGGTCCGCGGCGCGATAGGCCCGCGCCTCGAGCGCCTCGAGCCCGCGGATCGCGCGGCCGCGCGTCATGGCGTTCACCGCCAGGATGCTTTCCGGCCAAAGGTCGCGCACCTCGAACACCCAGCGCGCGCCGGTCATCCGCCGCGCGGGCAGGCCCGCGAGCCCGCAGAAGAACTGCGGCGAGGTGGAGAGGATCACGTCGGGCCGGCCGAGGCGTGGCAGGGCGGCCAGCGCCGAGAGTGCGAAGGAAAGATGGCTCGCCGCGCGCCGCGACACGCCGGCATTGGGGGCGATGTGGCTCCAGACGCGCACCAACCGCACGCCCTCCGAGCTCTCCTGCTGGAAGAGCCGGTTCCGGTAGCCCGGGTAGAGCCGCCCGCGCGGATGGCTCGGCGCGCAGGTCACGACCGTCACCTCGTGCCCGGCCGCGGCCCAGTGGCGCGCGTGTTCCGAACTGCGCGCGGCGGGCGCGTTCGTCTCGGGCGGGTAGTAGTGGCAGAGCAGCAGGATGCGCATCACGCTCAGGCCGGGATCAGGAAGTCCCGCACGGCACGGGCGACGCGAGGGGCCGCGCGCCCGTCCCAGAGTTCGGGGCGGCGGACCGGCCCGGCCCCTCCCGAGAGCGCCCGCGCCACCGCCGGGCCGAGGGCGGCAGGGTCGGTTCCCAACAGCGTGTTGGTGCCCTCTGCGATGGTCACCGGCCGTTCGGTGCTGTCGCGCAGCGTGAGGCACGGCACGCCGAGCGCCGTGGTCTCCTCCTGCACCCCGCCGCTGTCGGTGATCGCGAGCCGCGCCTCGCGCAGCAGCCCCAGCATCGACAGGTAGCCCAGCGGCGGCGTGACGAGCAGCCCCTTGCAGCCCTCGAGGCGCGGCAGGAGCGCCGTCTCCGCGAGGCGCGCGCGGGTGCGCGGGTGAAGCGGCCAGACCAGCGGAAGCCGCGCCGCGATCCGCTCCAGCGCGGCGAGACCGGAGGAAAGCCGCGCGGGGTCGTCCACGTTCGAAGGCCGGTGCAGCGTGACGACGCCGAAGGCCGCGCGCCAGGCACTGCCGAACCGTCCCGCGCCGTCCTGCGCGGCGATGGTTTCGGCCGCCGGGCGGGTCCGCGGCAGCGCCTCGCACAGCGTGTCGATCATCACGTTGCCGACGAAGCGGATGCGCGTCCTGCACACGCCCTCCGCCTCAAGACGGCCCTGCGCCGTGCGTTCCGTGGTCAGAAGCAGATCGGAGAGCCGGTCGGTCACGAGCCGGTTGATCTCTTCGGGCATGGCGCGGTCGCCGCTGCGAAGCCCCGCCTCCACATGGGCGAGCGGGATCCGGTGCTGGGCGGCCACGAGCGCGGCGGCGAGGGTGGAGGTCACGTCGCCCACGACCAGCACGAGCGCCGGGCGATCGGTCGCGAAAGCGGCGTCGAGCCGCTCCATGATCCGGGCGGTCTGCACCGTCTGCGTGCCGCCGCCCGCGCCGAGATGCACGTCGGGGCGCGGCAGCCCGAGCTCCTCGAAGAACACCGCGTCCATCTCGGGGTCGTAGTGCTGGCCGGTGTGCAGAAGCCGCGGCGCGAAGATGCCCTCGGCGCGGAGCGCGCGGAGGATCGGCGCCATCTTCACGAAATTGGGCCGGGCGCCCACCACGCAGTCGATCCGGGAGCCTCCGGCCATCTCGTCTCAGGCGAGCACGAGGTTGGCGCCCGATGCCCCGGCGCGGCGGCAGGCGTTGCGCGTGTCCACGACGAGGGGCGCATGGCGCACCACCGCGCGGTAATCCACGGCGTCGTGGTCGGTGACGACGAGCGCCGCGTCATAGCCCGCGGCGAGGTCGTCGCGCCACGCCACGCCCGCGCGGCCCGAGAGGCCGGGATGCGCGGCGAGGGCGGGCAGGCGCGCGACCTGCGGGTCGTGGAAATCCGCGGCCGCGCCCATCGCCTCGAGCCGCTCGATGATCCGAAGCGCGGGGCTTTCGCGCACATCGGCCACGTTCCTCTTGTAGGCCACGCCCAGAACGAGGATCCGTGCGCCGCGCACGCCCGTCCCGCCCCGCCGCGCGAGCGCCTCGGCGACGCGGTCCGCGACGCGGCCGGGCATCGCCGCGTTGATCTCCGCGGCAAGCTCGACGACCCGCGCGGCCCGCCCGTGCGCGCGCGCCTTCCAGGCAAGGTAGTGGGGGTCCACCGGGATGCAGTGCCCGCCAAGGCCCGGCCCCGGATGGAAGGGCATGTAGCCGAAGGGCTTGGTGGCCGCGGCCTCGATCACCTCCCAGATGTCCACGCCCATCGGCTCCAGCACGTCCTTGAGCTCGTTCGCGAGCGCGATGTTCACGGCGCGGAACACGTTTTCGGCCAGCTTCACCGCCTCCGCGGTGCGGGTGTCGGACACGGTGACGACGCGGTCGGTGAAAAGGCCGTAGAGGTCGCGGGCGAGCCGCCGCGCCTCCGGGCAGGACCCGCCGACCACCTTGGGGGTGTTCCGCGTCCCGAAGGCGGTGTTGCCGGGATCCTCGCGCTCCGGCGCGAAGGCGAGGAAGACGTCGTGCCCGCAGACGAGGCCGCCCGCCTCGAGGATGGGCCGCACGACCTCCTCGGTGGTGCCGGGATAGGTGGTCGACTCGACGATCACGAGTTGCCCCGGCCGCAGCCGCGCGGCGATGTCCCGCGCGGCGCGGGTCAGCGGGCCGAGATCGGGCTCCCGCGCGTCGGTGAGCGGCGTCGGCACGCAGATCGCCAGCACGTCGGGCTCCGCGAGGCGCGCGACATCGGTGGTGGCCCGAAGCCGCCCCGCCGCGACGGGTCCGGAGATCCCCTCGGAGGGGAAGTGCCGCAAATGGCTTTCGCCGCGCATGAGCGCCGCGCAGGTCGCGTCGTCGATGTCGAAGCCGAGCGTGGAAAGTCCCGCGCCGGCCGCCACCGCCGCGAGCGGCAGGCCGACATGGCCAAGGCCCACCACGCCGAAAATCGCGTCGCGCGACGCGATCCGGCGGCGAAGAAGCGCGGCATGGGGCGGCGCGTCGATGGGGCGGGCGTCGTTCATGATCGGAAAGGCGGCGCGTGGGGGGGGGCAGGCGCGCCATGGCTACCGCAGCGGAAGTCGCCCGGTCAGGGCGCCCGTGATATCCGCGGCGCGGTCATGGCACGACCTTCGCGGATTCCCGCCATGCGGGTCAATTCATTTTTAATATCGCCCATTAACGGTGTCTTAACCAGTTTTCCGGAGCCTTCCCACACGCACAGGAGTGGCCCGAAAACATGAGCTTGCACGCCGTCGCCGACACCTGCGCCACCCGGGTGGAAAGCGATGGGTGGTTCGTCGCGCAGCTCAAGCCGAACGGTCTTTCCATGGCCGTCACCCATCTCGGCCGGCAGGGTTTCGACACCTTCGCCCCCTGGCGCCTCGAGACGAGCCGCCGGGGCCGCCGGCTGCGCGGCCTGCGCCGCCTGCTGTTTCCCGGTTACCTCTTCGTCCGCGCGACGCCCCGGGCGGGCCCCTGGCGCGCGGTGCAGGGCACGCGCGGCGTGGCGCGTCTGGTGCAGACGGCCCAGCGCGGGCCGAGCCCGCTGCCTGCGGGCTTCGTGGACGTGCTGCGCGCGCGCTGCGATGAAGAGGGCCGGCTGATCGGCGCGCCCTGCCTCGCGGAGGGCGACCGGGTGCGCGTGGTGGCCGGGCCCTTTACCGATCTCGCGGGCCGGATCGAGGCGATGGATGAACCGGCGCGGTTGCGGGTCCTGTTCTCGATGATGGGACGGGAGGTGCGCGCGACGGTGCCGGCCGAAAACCTGCACCCGCTGCGTTGAGCCGGACGCCGCCGCACCGTGCCGGCGGTTTCCTGCGCAGGCCGCAACGAATTCCATATTTGATATATCACGATTGCGTTATGTGTGATATCTTCCCGTTCCAGGTGGGGGGCTGACCTGAGCGAGGAGACTTTCATGAAACGATCGACACTGGCCGCGACCTTCGTCGCAACAACGCTATGCCTTGGCGCACCGCTGCAGGCGGACCACGGCAATCCCTGGGCGGGCGAGGACGATACCGTCCTGTCCAAGTATCACGACGCGAACCAGGCGCGCAGCGCCGATACCCCGGGCGAAGACGAGATGCGCGGCGCGCTGGCCAGAAACGCGAATGGCAAGCTCGACGCGGACGGGTCCGGTCGTGGTGGTGGCGGCGGCGGCCATGGCGGCTCCGGCAATGGCGGCGGCGATGGCGGCCACGGCGGTGGCGGCCATGGTGGTGGCGGCCATGGTGGTGGTAACGGTAATGGCGGCCATGGTGGTGGCAACGGGGCAGGTTCGCGCCGCTGACCGCCGCGCACCGGCCATGCTTGCGCGTCCCTGACGCAAGCGGTCGGAGCGCGCGCCCGCCGGACGGAAAAGGCTGGCGTCACTGCGCCTTCATCAGGTGGAAAACGGCCCCGGAGGAAGGCGCCCCGCCGGCCAGCTTGGGCATCGACCATGTCCTTGTTCGCGCCGAAAAAGCGCGAGGCCTTGCAGGATCGTCAGCACCGTTGCCGCTTCACGCCATGCGGCAGCCGTGGCCCCCCCCTTCTTCCTGCGCCGCAATCCCGGCGCCGTCGGCATCTCACCCCGAGCCGGCGTACTGGTTCGGTCCCGCGAACCGGAAACACCGGGCACGAGGGTCGCACCAGATTGCGGGCGCGCGCCTGCTTTTGTGCGAGTGCGGTCGATCGGGATTGGGCAGCCTGCCAAGGATGACAAAGGGGAATGGCCGGCCGGCGTGTTTGCCGCGAAACAGGACCACCCCACCCCCTCGGGAACCGATGGTAGGCCCGGAGGGACTCGAACCCCCAACCAAAGCGTTATGAGCGCTCTGCTCTAACCGATTGAGCTACAGGCCCGCCGCGATCTGATTGGCAGGGGCGGGTGGTCAGGTCAAGTCCGCCCGGCGGCGGGACCGCGTGCGGGGCGAGGCAGGGCGCGGCGGCGGTGCCGCCGCGCCCCGCAGGAGCCCGGGGCCTCACACTTCCTCGCCGTTCACGAGGATGGTCGCGTTCGCGCGGTCGGTCACCTGGATGTTGCGCAGGGTCCCGCTCACCTGGAAGCAGTCGCGCCCGTCGAACACGGTCCCGGCGGCGTTGTTGTCGTAGACCGAGTCCTCCATGCCGATGCCGCATTCGTGCAGCTGGACGATGTTGCCGTCCGCGAAGATGCGATAGCCCACCGGCGCGTCGCCCTTGGCAATGATCTCGATGCGGTAGTCGCCCTCCTGCATGTTGCTTTCCATGTCGCCGCTGCCCTGAGCGACGGCAAAAGTGGAAAGTGCGCTCGCGGCGACGAGGCCGGAGATGACGGTTTTCAGCTTCAGTTTCATGTTGCCCTCCTTCGTTGATGTTCAGGCAGGGATGACGCTAGGTCCACGGGCCGTTCACGCACAAAACACCTTGCGAGGATCACGGGTGAACGTCCCGTGACCGGCGCCTTGCGCCTGCGATCATGGCCTTTAACGGCCTCGGTGTCCGGGCGCGCCCTGGTCCGCGACGCGTGGCTTGCCGGCGGCGTTCACGACCACCCTACAGGGCCGCGACGAGTCACCGCAGCCTTGCGCACGGCGGCGTGCGCGCGGCCTGCGTCCGGCTCACGACGGGTTTCGTCGCGTGTGAGCGGGCGGCGGGTGTAGCCTGTGCGGACACGCAAGAGGGAGACAGATGCCATGACCGACGCACATCACGCCAGGCTGGGCCGCCGCAGCTTTCTGGGATCCGCGGCGGCGACGGCCGCGACGCTGGCGGCCGGCCGGCCGCGTTCCGCGGATGCCGCCACCGCCGGCGACGATTTCGCCTTCGAGATCCAGCGCAGCGAGGCCGAGTGGCGCGCCATGCTCGACGACGCGGAATTCCGCGTTCTGCGCGAGGAAGTCACCGAGCGCCCGCACACGAGCCCCCTGATGACCGAGGGCCGCGCCGGCCGCTACCGCTGCCGGGGGTGCGACCTGCCCGCCTACGACGCGCGGTACAAGGAGCCGCTCGACAAGGGCTGGGTCTTCTTCCGCCACAGCGAGCCCAACGCCGTCCTCACCGGGATCCAGTATTTCGAGGTGCAGGTGACGGACATGAGCGCCGGAACATCGCAGGACGAGCCGGTCGCCAAACCCGAGATCGAGGCGCATTGCCGCCGCTGCGGAAGCCATCTTGGCCATATCCTGCTGGTCGAGGGGCAGGTGCTGCACTGCATCAACGGCACGAGCCTCGTTTTCGAGCCGAAAGACGCCTGATCGGGCGAGTGAATGGCGCGGCCGCGGGAGTTGCGGGGTCCGGAGCGTTGGGATACGCCATCGCACACCCGCGAGCGGCCCGGAGCACAGCCGATGACCCAGAAGAACGGACTGACCTACGCCCGGTCGGGCGTCGATATCGACGCCGGGGAGGCGCTGGTGGAGCGGATCAAGCCCGCCGCCGCGCGCACCGCGCGGCCGGGCGTCATGGCCGGGCTCGGCGGGTTCGGCGCGCTCTTCGACCTCAAGGCGGCGGGCTACGCTGACCCGGTCCTCGTGGCTGCGACCGACGGGGTGGGCACCAAGCTGCGCATCGCCATCGACACCGGCACGCTCGCGGGCGTGGGGGTCGATCTCGTGGCGATGTGCGTGAACGACCTCGTCTGCCAGGGGGCCGAGCCGCTCTTCTTTCTCGACTATTTCGCGACCGGGCGGCTCGAGCCCGATGCGGCGGCCGACGTGATCGAGGGAATCGCCGAGGGCTGCGCGCGGTCGGGCGCGGCGCTCATCGGCGGCGAGACGGCGGAGATGCCGGGCATGTACGCGGCGGGCGACTTTGACCTCGCGGGCTTCGCCGTGGGCGCCATGGAACGCGGTCAGGCGCTTCCGTCGGGCGTCTCGGAGGGCGACGTGCTGCTGGGCCTCGCCTCGGACGGCGTGCATTCGAACGGCTTCTCGCTCGTGCGCCTGGTGGCCGAGCGCGCGGGGCTCGCGTGGGACGCGCCGTGCCCCTGGGGCGCGGGATCGCTCGGCGCGGCGCTTCTCACCCCCACGCGGCTTTACGTCAAACCCGCGCTCGCGGCGCGGCGCGCGGGCGGCGTTCAGGCACTCGCCCACATCACCGGGGGCGGGCTCACCGAGAACCTGCCGCGCGTCCTGCCCGAGGGGCTCGGCGCCGAGATCGATCTTGCCGCCTGGGCGCTGCCGCCGGTCTTCGGCTGGATCATGGCCGAGGGCGGCGTGGACGGCGCCGAGATGCTGCGCAGCTTCAACTGCGGTATCGGCATGGTGGCGGTGGTCGCGCCCGACCGGGCCGACGCGCTGGCCGCGCTGCTGCGCGCCGAGGGCGAGACCGTGCACCGGATCGGCCGGGTCACCGCGGGGCAGGGGGTCGGCTACCGGGGCGCGCTCGGGTGACGCGGCGGGTCGCCATCCTGATCTCGGGCGGCGGCTCCAACATGGTGCGCCTCGTGGAAAGCATGGCGGGCGATCATCCCGCCCGCCCCGTGCTGGTCCTGTCGAACCGCCCCGGCGCGGGCGGGCTCGCGCGGGCCGAGGCGCTCGGCGTGCCCACGGCGGTGGTGGATCACACGCGGTTTCCCGACCGCGAAAGCTTCGAGGCCGCGCTCGACGCCGCGCTCGCCCCGGCCCGGCCCGACATTCTTTGCCTCGCGGGCTTCATGCGCGTGCTGAGCGAAGGCTTCGTGGGCCGCTGGGCGGGGCGGATTCTCAACATCCACCCCTCGCTTCTGCCGAAATACCGCGGGCTCGACACGCATGCCCGCGCGCTCGCCGCGGGCGACGAGGCGCATGGCTGCACCGTGCACGAGGTCACGGCCGCGCTCGACGACGGCCCGATCCTCGGGCAGGCGCGGGTACCGGTGGAGCCTGACGACACCCCCGGCACGCTGGCCACGCGGGTGCTGGCCGCCGAGCATCGCCTTTATCCCGCGGTGCTTCGGCGTTTCGCGGCCGGCGACACGACGCCGGTACGTCTGCCGTGAGCGGCGCTTTTCATCCGCGCCGCCATGGCTTACGACCACCCGGCCGCCCGGTCGCGAGGACGGGCAGGCCACGAGCGAAGGTTTCAAGCGACAGGGTTTCATGCGCACACTGACCAACACCGAAGAGCTGACCGCCTTCTGCCGCGAGGCGATGACGCGCCCCTACGTGACCGTCGACACGGAGTTCCTGCGCGAGCGGACCTATTACTCGAAGCTTTGCCTCGTGCAGCTCGCCATGCCCGGCGAGGACGACGCCGACGCGGTGCTGGTGGATCCGATCGCGGGCGATCTGGATCTCGCGCCGCTCTACGAGCTTTTCCGCCACGAGGGCACGGTGAAGGTCTTTCATGCCGCGCGGCAGGATCTGGAGATCTTCTACGTGGACGCGGGCGTGATCCCGAAGCCGCTCTTCGACACGCAGGTCGCCGCGATGGTCTGCGGCTTCGGCGAGCAGGTGGGCTACGAGACGCTGGTGCGCAAGATCGCAAAGGCGCCGCTCGACAAGTCCTCGCGCTTCACCGACTGGTCGCGCCGCCCGCTCACCGACGCGCAGAAAACCTACGCGCTGGCCGACGTGACCCATCTGCGCCAGATCTACGAGCATCTGGCGCGGCGACTGAAGGAGACCGGCCGCACCGGCTGGGTCGAGGAGGAGCTTTCGACGCTCACCGATCCGGCCACCTACGAGCTGCACCCCTCGGATGCGTGGAAGCGTATCAAGACGCGGAACGACTCGCCCCGCTTCCTTGCCGTGGTGCGCGAGCTTGCCCGCTTTCGCGAAGGCTACGCGCAATCGCGCGACATCCCGCGCTCGCGCGTCTTCAAGGACGACGCGCTGCTGGAGCTTGCCTCGACCAAGCCGCGCGACCAGCAGGAGCTGTCGCGCGCGCGCCTGCTGTTGCGCGAGGCGCGCAAGGGCGAGATCGCCGAGGGGATCCTGACGGCCGTCCGCGTGGGTCTGGAATGCCCCCAGCAGGATCTGCCGCAGCCCGAGCGCGGACGCGACAAGCTGCAGGCCAATCCGGCACTGGCCGATCTGCTTCGGGTGCTTCTGAAGGCCAAGACCGAGCAGGCGGGCGTCGCGTCGAAACTCATCGCCTCGGCCGCCGATCTCGACGCGCTCGCGGGCGGCGCGCGCGACGTGGCCGCGCTCAGGGGATGGCGGCGCGAGGTGTTCGGCGCCGACGCGCTGCGGCTTTGCGAGGGGGGCATCGCGCTGGCCGCGAAGGGGCGCAACGTGGCCGTGGTGGACCTGCCCGAGGGCTGAGCCGGTCCTTCAGCGCCGCGACTCGCGCGCGTTGCGCGCGCCCTGCACGCGGATCATTCGCACGGTCTCGAGCTCGCCGTCCGAGAGGAACGTGGCCACCGTCACCTCGCGCGAGCGGGCCGGACCCACCGCGGTGCGGTAGGCGGGATAGATCACGTTGAAGCTGTAGGCACGCAGATCCGCGCGGTCGGGATCGCCGAGGGGCACGAGCCGCACCTCGTAGGGGCCCTGGCGCGCGGCGAGGCCGGTGGCCGTCACGATGGCGCCGCCCGGCATCGGCTCCACGCGCAGCTCGGTGATCTGGTCGATCGGCACGCCGCGATAGACGTCCTCGGGACGGGCGAAGGCGCGCCGCTGCGGGATCAGCGGGTTGGTGTCGCCCGCGGCCTCGACGGGGACGGAGCGGCCGAACCAGTTGAACGGGTTGAGGCGCGACTCGCGCACGGTCGCACAGCCCGCCAGGAGGGTCGCCGCCAGCACGAGCACGGTCACCGATCTGCGCATGGACACTGCCCCTTTTCCCGCCTTTCCCTCCGAGTAGCGCATCGTCGCGGGCTTGAAAAGCGGCAAGGCGGGGCTGGACCCGCCCGCCCGGCGCGCCTAGGTCATGGGTGATGGCACATGCAGGGGATCAGGCGATGGCGAGTGGGGCCTTCGAGGACATCGTGGCGGATTTCGAGTTCCTCGACGATTGGGAGGACCGGTATCGCTACGTGATCGAGCAGGGCAAGGCGATGGATCCGCTCGACCCGGCGCTCAAGGTGCCGGCCACCAAGGTCGACGGCTGCGCGAGCCAGGTATGGCTGCATCCCAGGGCCGAGGAGGGCCGGTTCTATTTCGACGGCGACAGCGACGCGCTGATCGTGCGCGGGCTGATCGCGGTGCTGCGGCAACTCTACAACGGGTTGCCCGTGGACGAGGTGCCCGCCGTCGATGCGCGGGCGGAACTGGCGCGGCTGGAACTGAACGATCATCTTTCGGCGCAGCGCTCGAACGGGCTGCGCGCCATGATCGAGCGCATCCGCGAAAGCGCGGCCGGGATGTAAGGGGCACCGCGCACGGCAAAGCCCCGCGCAGTCCTGGAGCGTGCGGGGTGCCGTGGGACTGTCGCGCGGCGCCGCAGCCGCCCCGGACGCGCCGCCCGTCAGCCCTGCCGCGCCCAGTGGGCGAGCGTTCCCTCCAGGTCGCCGTATCCCGTCAACCGGCGTTCGAACGGCAGCCCGAGCCGCACGGCGCAGTCGCGGGCGCGGTCGGTCAGTGCCGGATCGTCGGTCTGCGCCTGGTAGACGAGCTTTTCGTAATGGCCGAAATAGCTGTCGCGCAATTCCGGGTGGCGGTCGAGACCGAGCGGTTCCCAGACGAAGGCGTCGAACTGCCGGACGAGGAAATCGGTGAGATAGAAGGCGGTGAATTCCGTCTCGGCGCGGGTCGCGAAGGCGCGGTTACCCTCGAAGAAGCTGTAGCAGTGCGGCCCCGCGACCATCTCCACGCCGAGCTCCTCACAGACCGCCGCGAGATGGCCGCCGGTACCGCAATCGGCATAGACCACGCAGATCCGTGCGAAACCGTTCCCGTGGCGGGCGACCGCCTCGCGCACCGCCTCGGGGATGCGGTCGGGGTGATTGTGCAGGATCGCCGGCAGGCAGTGCAGCTCCAGGTGCTCCCAGCCATTCGCGGCCTTGAGGTCCAGGATTTCGCGCGCGAGGGCGCCGCAGGCGATCAGCAGCACTCGCCCCGCCCGCGCGGGCACGGTCCGCCCCTCGCGGGTGAGCGTGGCGTCGTCGGGCAGGGTGGCGGGCGTCTCGGGCGTCATGGGACCAACCTAGTCTGCCTGCCGGCCCGCGGGAAGGTGCCGCCCCGCCCCGCCAAGCCGCGCGGGCCAAGGCCGGCGCGCCCCTTGGGTGGCGCGCGCCGGCAGCGAAAGACAGGAGCGTATCAGGCGCCCGCGGTCATCTGGTTGTGCTTGCGCAGGACGAAGTCCTTGGCCGTCTCGACCGCCACGGCGGCGTCGCGGCAATAGGCATCCGCCCCGATCGCGCGGCCGAATTCCTCGTTCAGCGGCGCGCCGCCCACGAGCACGATGTAGTCGTCCCGGATGCCCTTCTCGACCATCGTGTCGATCACGACCTTCATGTAGGGCATGGTGGTCGTCAGCAGGGCCGACATGCCGAGGATGTCGGGCTGTTCGGCCTCCAGCGCCTCGAGGTAGTTCTCCACCGGGTTGTTGATCCCGAGATCCACCACCTCGAAGCCCGCTCCCTCCATCATCATGGAGACGAGGTTCTTGCCGATGTCGTGGATGTCGCCCTTCACGGTGCCGATCACCATCTTGCCCATGCGCGGCGCGCCGGTCTCGGCCAGCAGCGGCTTGAGGATCGCCATGCCGCCCTTCATCGCGTTCGCGGCCAGAAGCACCTCGGGCACGAAAAGGATGCCGTCGCGGAAGTCCTTGCCCACGATGGTCATGCCGGCCACGAGCGCCTCGGTCAGGATGCCATAGGGCTGCCAGCCACGCTCGAGCAGGATGTTCACGCTTTCCTCGATCTCGTCCTTGAGACCGTCGTAGAGGTCGTCGTGCATCTGCTGGACGAGTTCCTCGTCGTCGAGTTCGGACAGGATGATGTCGTCTTCTTCTTCGGCCATGTCGCGTTCCCCTGACGCCGCCGCAGTCTGGCGCGGCGGAATTGCTTCGTGCTGTTTGGTCAATTCGTCGCAGCCGCACTTGGCGGATTGCGACATGCGCCGCGCCTGCACCGACGCGGCCGCGCTTTGTGAGCGGCGCGGGCGCGCCCGCGCGCATCGTTGCGAATGTTCTTCTTGTGTTCTACGCTCGCCCCATGGAGCGCGACGTGCCTCTCATCGATCCTGCCCGCCGCCCCGGCCGCGGCGCCGCGAGCTGCCGCGCGGGCCGCTTCGAGCGCCATGCGCGGGTCGCGGTGGAGGATGGCTGGGACATCGCCGAGGAGACGCCGGTCCTGCGCACGGTCGTGACCGAAGAGGCGACGCGGCGCGCGATCACGCGCAACGCCTCTCCCGACATCCCCTTCGACCGCTCGCTCAACCCCTATCGCGGCTGCGAGCATGGCTGCGTCTACTGCTTCGCGCGGCCCACCCACGCCTATCTCGGCCTCTCGCCCGGGCTCGATTTCGAGACGCGGCTCGTGGCGCGGCCCGGTATCGCCACGGCGCTGGAGCGTGAGCTCTCCCGCCCGTCCTACCGGCCCGCGACGATCGCCCTCGGCACCGCGACCGACCCCTACCAACCCGTCGAGCGCGACCGCGGGCACACGCGCGCCTGCCTCGCGGTTCTGGACCGCTTCGCGCATCCGGTGGGTGTGGTGACGCGGGGCACGGTGGTGGAGCGCGACATCGACATCCTCGCGCGCCTTGCGGCGCGGGGGCTGGTGCGGGTGGGCATTTCGCTCACAACGCTCGATGCGGGCCTCGCCCGCCGGATGGAGCCGCGCGCGCCCGCGCCGGCGCGGCGCCTCGCCATGATCCGGCGCCTGTCCGAGGCGGGCGTCCCGGTGCGCGTCATGGTCTCGCCGGTCGTGCCCGGCCTCACCGACCCCGAGCTCGAGTCGATCCTCGCGGCCGCGCGGCAGGCGGGCGCCGTCGCGGCGAGCTGGGTCATGCTGCGCCTGCCCCGGGAGGTTTCCGAGCTCTGGCGGGACTGGCTGGCCGAGCACTACCCGGATCGCGCGGGGCGCGTGATGGCGCGGCTGCGGGAGATGCATGGCGGGCGCGACTACGCCTCCGACTGGGGCCGGCGCATGCGGGGCGAGGGGCCCTACGCCGCGCTCGTGGCGCAGCGCTTCGCGCTGGCCTGCCGGCGCGAGGGGCTGGCCGAGGCGCTGCCGGAGTTGCGCACCGATCTCTTCGCACCGCCGCCCGGATCGGGCGATCCGGCGCAGCCCTCGCTCTTCTGACAGGGCCGAGGGCGGGCCGGGCTCGATGCGCCTCGGGGCCATTCAGCCCCGGCGGCGGCGACGGCGGCGCGGTGCCGCGCCCTGCTCGTCCTCGCCGGTGCCGTCGCTCGCGGACGAGAAGTCGCCAAGCGCCGCGGTGATCTGCTCGAGCGTGGGCACGGGGCCTTTCGGGCGCGTCTCCAGCGCCTCGCGCATCCGTTCCAGATGCTCGGGCATGGTGCCGCAGCAGCCGCCGATGATCCGCGCGCCCGCGTCGCGTGCGAGCACCGCGTAATCGGCCATCAGCGCCGGGGTGCCGTCGTAGTGGATGTGGCCGTCCACGTATTTCGGGATGCCGGCGTTGCCCTTGGCGATCACGGGCCGTTTCGGGCCGGCCTCCATGAAGCCCAGCACCGTGCGCATCAGGTCCGCCGCACCGGTCCCGCAATTCGCCCCGAAGGCGATGGGCGGGTTGGGCAGGCCCTCCACCAGCGCGACCATGTCCGGCGCTGTCACGCCCATCATCGTACGCCCCGCGGTGTCGAAGCTCATGGTCCCGCACCAGGGCATGTCCGCCTTCTGGAACGCCTCGGCGGCGGCGCGATACTCCTCCGGCGCGCTGATCGTCTCCAGCCAGAGCACGTCCGCGCCGCCGGCCTTCAGCCCCTCGGCCTGCTCGTGGAACATCTCCACCGCGTCGGCGTGGGTGAGCGTGCCGACGGGCTCCATGATGTCGCCCGTGGGCCCGACCGAGCCTGCCACCACGACCGGCCGCCCGGCCTTGTCGGCGATCTCGCGGCCGATCTCGGCGGCGGCCCTGTTCAACTCGAACACGCGGTCCTGCGCGGAATGCAGCTTCAGCCGCGAGGCGTTGCCGCCGAAGGAGTTCGTGAGGAAGAGATCGCTGCCCGCCTCGACGGCGCCGGAGTAGAGCGCGCGGATCCGGTCGGGATGGTCCACGTTCCAGAGCTCGGGCGCGTCGCCGGATTGCAGCCCCATGTTGAAAAGGGTCGTGCCGGTCGCGCCGTCGGCCAGCAGCCACGGGCGCGCGTCGAGCAGGCGGGAGAGAGCGTCGGTCATGCGGATCGTTCCGTGCGAATGGCCCGGCCTTCCTGTCACGGAAGCGCCGGGCCGGGCAAACGCAAACGGCTCATGTTAAGCATGAGCCGGGCGCGCGGTGTCAGTGTTCCTCGAGAAGCTGCGCCTTCGCCTCGGCGAGCAGCTCGGCCATCTTGGCGCGCACCTCTTCGGGCGTGGCCTTGTCGCCGAGATCCCCGGCGACCTTGCGGACCACGTCCTCGTGGCCCGCCTCCTCGAAGTCGGCCTTGATGACCTCCTTGGCGTAGTCCGCTGCCTCCTCGGGCGACTTGCCCAGAAGCTCCGCGGCCCAGTAGGCGAGCAGCTTGTTGCGCCGCGCCTCGGCCTTGAACTGCATTTCGGCGTCGTGAGCGAACTTGTTCTCGAAGGCGCGTTCGCGATCGTTGAAGGTGGTCATGGTTCGGGATTCCCTTGGCTGTCCGGGGCTCGGTCAAGATATGCCTGCCCGGGGCTTCGCCCGCAAGGGTCGCGCGGCTTGCGGGCGGGGGCCCCATGCACTAAGAGAGCGCATCGGCGCCGGAACGCATTTTCGGCGCAACCTGCAAGGATTCCCATGGCGCGCCGCAAGAAGATCTACGAGGGCAAGGCGAAGATCCTCTACGAAGGCCCCGAGCCCGGAACGCTCGTCCAGTATTTCAAGGACGACGCGACCGCCTTCAACGCCGAGAAGCACGAGGTGATCGAGGGCAAGGGGGTTCTCAACAACCGCTTGTCCGAGTTCTTCATGACAGGGCTGAACAACGTCGGCGTGCCGACCCATTTCATCCGGCGGCTCAACATGCGCGAGCAGCTCGTGCGGGCCTGCGAGATCATTCCCCTCGAGGTGGTGGTGCGCAACTTCGCCGCCGGCTCCATGTCGAAGCGGCTTGGCATCGAGGAGGGCACGCCGCTGCCACAGCCCATCGTCGAATACTACTACAAGGACGACAAGCTGGGCGACCCGCTGGTGACGGAGGAACACATCCACGCCTTCGGATGGGCCTCGCAGCAGGACATGGACGACATCGTGCGGCTTGCGCTCCGGGTGAACGATTTCCTGTCGGGGGTGATGATGGCGGTCGGCATCCGGCTGGTGGACTTCAAGATCGAGATCGGGCGCGTCTACGAGGGCGATTACCAGCGCCTCATCGTGGCCGACGAGATCAGCCCCGACAGCTGCCGGCTGTGGGACATGGAAAGCGGCGAGAAGCTCGACAAGGACGTGTTCCGCCGTGATCTGGGGAACCTGTCGGACGCCTACACGGAAGTCGCCCGGCGGCTGGGCGTGATGCCCAGGCAGGGCGGGCAGATGACGAAACCGCACCTCATCAACTGACCCCGGCCCGGCGCGCATGTTCGGCCCTCTTCACCGCAAGGACCCGCTTCGGCAGAGATCCGGCGCGTGCCGCGTCGCCGCGGTGAGCGTCACCGGGGCGGGGTCCGGCGCGAACCGGGGGCGGCGGCACGACGGGCGCGACGGGCCCGGGGCGAACGAGACGGGAGAGACGCGATGAAGGCACGGGTGCATGTCATGCTCAAGGAGGGCGTGCTCGACCCCCAGGGAGAGGCGGTGCGCCATGCGCTGGGCAGCCTCGGCTTCGAGGGCGTGACGGGCGTGCGCCAGGGCAAGGTGATCGAACTCGATCTCGCGCCCGGCACCGACCGCGAGACCGTCGAGCGGATGTGCGAGGCGCTGCTCGCCAACACCGTGATCGAACGCTACGACATCGAGATGGGCTGATGCGGGCGGCGCGGCTCACCGGCTGGCGCGCGCCTCTCGACATCGTCGCGGAGGCCGATCCGGCGCCGCCCCCGGGCGGCGTGGTGCTGCGCGTGCTTGCCTGCGGCGTCTGCCGATCCGACTGGCATGTCTGGACGGGCGCCGACCCGGACGTCGCGCTGCCCCACATTCCCGGGCACGAATACTGCGGCGAGGTCGTCGCGGTGGGCGACGGCGTGACCCGCTGGCGCGAGGGCGATCGCGCGATCGCGCCCTTCATCCTGGCCTGCGGCGCCTGCCCGGCCTGCGCGGCGGGCCGCCAGACCACCTGTGCGCGCCAGGTCCTGCCGGGCTTCACCGTGCCGGGCGCCTTCGCCGAATATGTCGCCGTGGCCCATGCCGACGCCAACCTCACCGCGCTTCCGCCTGCCGTGGCCCCCGATCTCGCCGCGGGGCTCGGCTGCCGGGTCACCACCGCCTGGCAGGCGCTGACAGGCCGTGCCGCGCTCGGCCCCGGCGAATGGCTCGCCGTCTTCGGCGGCGGCGGGGTGGGTATCTCGGCCCTGCTTCTGGGCCGCGCCCTCGGCGCGCGGGTGATCGTGGTGGACGTGGTCCCCGAGAAGCTGGAATTCGCCCGCGCCCTCGGCGCCGAGGCGGTGGTCGACGCCCGCGAGACGGACGCGGCCCTCGCCGTGCGCGAGATCACGGGCGGCGGCGCGGATCTCGCCGTCGAGGCGCTCGGGATCGAGGAAACCACGGCAAGCGCCTTGAAGAGCCTCGGCAAGATGGGGCGGATGGTGCTGGTCGGAATGCCCGCCGGCGCCAACGTCGCCATGACGCTGCCGATGGACGCGGTCTATTCCGGGCAGCTTGCGATTTACGGCACACGGGGGATGCCGGCGTGGCGCTACCCGTCGCTTCTGAGCCTCGTCGAGGCGGGGCGCGTCGATCTTTCGGCACTCGTCACGCGGCACATCGCGCTGTCCTCCGTCACTGAGGAACTTGCCGCCTTCGACCGGCCCGCGCCGCCGGGGGTCGCGGTCATCACCGATTTCGCCAGCTGAGGAACCACGCCATGCGCGCCGCCGTCATCGTCTTTCCCGGATCCAACTGCGACCGCGACCTCGCCGTGGCGCTCGCCGCCGGCGGTGCGCAGGTGAGCATGGTCTGGCACAAGGAAACCGAACTGCCGCAGGGGATCGACCTCGTGGCGCTGCCCGGCGGCTTTTCCTTCGGCGATTACCTGCGCTGCGGCGCCATCGCCGCCAACGCGCCGATCTGCCGGGCCGTGGTCGAGCATGCGGGGCGGGGCGGCTACGCGCTGGGCATCTGCAACGGCTTCCAGGTGCTGACCGAGACCGGGCTTCTGCCCGGCGCGCTCATGCGGAACGCGGGCCTGAAGTTCGTCTGCCGGCCGGAGCGGCTTTGCGTCGCCACGACCGAGAGCGATTTCACCCGCGACTACGCCGAGGGGCAGGAGATCGTCGTGCCGGTGGCCCACCACGACGGCAACTACTCCGCCGACGGGGCCACGCTCGACAGGCTTGCGGGGGAGGATCGCATCGCCTTCACCTATCTCGACGACCCCAACGGCTCCGCGCGCGGCATCGCGGGCATCCTTTCCGAGAACCGCCGCGTGATGGGCATGATGCCGCATCCCGAACGCGCCGTGGACCCGGCCCATGGCGGCACCGACGGGCGGGCGCTCTTCGCGTCGCTCGTGGGCGCGCTCGCGGCGGCCTGACTTGAGCGGCCGGGCCCCGCCCCGTAATCTCGGCACATGACGAAGCTCGTGCCCATGACGTCGCTCGGTCGCCGGACCGGGCCCATCGGGTGGAAGGTGCGCCTGGCGCTTCTTCTGCTGCTCGGCCTGGCGGCGATCACCGTCTGGCTGACCAACCACCTGCTCACCGAGCGGTTCACCGAGACGACGCGCAACCGTGCCGAACTGCGGCTCGCGCTCTACTCGGGCAACCTTCTGTCGGAGCTTCGGCGCAACGCCATCGTCCCGCAGCTTCTCGCGCGGGATCCCGCGCTCATCAACGCGCTGAGTTCGAGCGATTACAGCCAGTCCACCCAGCGGCTCATCGGCTTCGTCGACGAGATCGGCGCGGCATCGCTCACTCTGCTGGACCGCGACGGGCGGACGGTGGCAGCGACGGACCGCAACCAGCTGGGCGCGACGCATCGCTCTGAGCCCTATTTCGTGGAAGCGCTGCGCGCGTCCGGCACGGTCTTCACCACCTTGCCGCGCGAGGCGGGCGGCTATCGGTTTATGTACTCGCGCCGGGTCGAGGGGCAGGGCGGCGTGCTCGGCGTGATCGTGGTCGAGGTCGATCTCGCCAAGTTCGAGCGCGCCTGGGCCGGCATTTCGGACGCGGTTCTGGTCACCGACAGCGAGGGCAGCATCATCCTGTCGACCGAGCCGCGCTGGCGCGGGCTGACCGAGGACGCGGCGCTCGAGCGCGAGCCCCCCGACAGCGCGATCGAGCGCGCGATCCAGGCCACGGCCGACTGGACCGCGCTGCCCGCCGACGCCTACCTGGGCGGGCAGGCGGTGATGCGCACCGAGACACGCCTGCCGTTCCGCGGCTGGCGCATGGCCAGCTTCACCACCTACGCGTCGGTGCGCGAGCGGGTGAACGCCGTTCTCGCGCTGGAGATCATGGGCTTCGCGATCCTGCTGGCGCTGAGCTTCTACTTCCTGTCGCGCAAGACGGCGCTCCGCATGGCGCTGTTCCAGCGTGAGTCGGCGGAACTTCGCGCGCTCAACCAGCGGCTTCAGCGGGAAATCGCCGAGCGCGAGCGCGTGCAGGAGACCCTCGCCGTGGCCGAGCAGACGCTGGCGCAGTCCTCCAAGCTCGCCGCGCTGGGGGAGATGTCGGCCGCGGTCAGCCACGAGCTCAACCAGCCGCTCGCCGCGATGAAGACCTATCTCGCCGGCGCGCGGCTTCTGCTGCGGCGCAACCGGCCCGACGAGGCGGTGGCCGCCTTTCACCGCATCGACGACCTGATCGAGCGGATGGGCGCGATCACGCGGCAGCTGAAATCCTATGCCCGCAAGGGGGACCAGGGTCTCGCGCCGGTCGATCTCGGCGAGGCGCTGGCCTCGGTCCTGTCGATGATGGAGCCGCATTTGAGGCAGGGCAATATCCGCATCAACCGGGTCCTGCCGCGCCAGCCGGTCATCGTCATGGGGGACCGGGTGCGGATCGAGCAGGTGATGGTCAACCTCATGCGCAACGCCATCGACGCCACCCGCGGGGAGGCGGCGCCCGAGATCGACATCATTCTCGCCAGCGGCGAGACCGCGGTGTTCACCGTGCGCGACAACGGGCCGGGCATCGAGGATCTCGACGCGCTCTTCGAACCCTTCTACACGACGAAGCAGCCCGGCGAGGGCGTCGGGCTGGGGCTTGCCATTTCCTCCGGCATCGTCGCCGATCTCGGCGGCAGGCTGACCGCGCGCAACGCCGAGGCGGGCGGCGCAGTGTTCGAGATGCAGCTGCCGGTCCTGACCGAAGAACCAAGAGCCGCGGAGTGAGCGTGCCATGACCAAGGCGATGAAGATCGCGATCATCGACGACGAGCGGGACATGCGCCAGTCGATCAGCCAGTGGCTTGCGCTGTCGGGCTACGACACGGAGACCTTCGCGGGGGCCGAGGAGGCGCTGAAGGCGCTCGGCCCGGACTATCCCGGCATCGTCATCACCGACATCAAGATGCCCGGCATGGACGGCATGCAGTTCCTGCGAAAGCTGATGGGCGCCGACAGCGCGCTGCCGGTCATCATGATCACCGGCCACGGCGACGTGCCGATGGCGGTGGAGGCGATGCGCCTCGGCGCGTTCGACTTCCTCGAAAAGCCCTTCAACCCCGACCGGATGACCGAGCTGGCGAAGCGCGCGTCGAACGCGCGCCGGCTGACGCTGGACGCGCGCGCGCTGCGCCGTGAGCTTGCCGATGGCGGGCAGATCATGAAGAAGCTCATCGGCTCCAGCCCGGCGATGGAGCGCCTGCGCGAGGATATCCTCGATCTCGGGCAGGCCGACGGGCATGTCCTGATCGACGGCGAGACCGGGACCGGCAAGACGCTGGTGGCGCACGCGCTTCATGCCGTGGGCTCGCGGGCGGGAAAGAAATTCGTGCTGGTGCCCTGCGCGGCCTTCGAGGAAAGCGCGCTGATCCGGCGTCTCTTCGGCCCGATGCTGCCGGAGGACGGGCGGCTGCCGGCCTTCGAGGAGGCGCGCGGCGGCACGCTGGTGCTGGAGGATATCGAGACGCTGACCGAGGCCGCGCAGGCGCGGCTTCTGTCGGCGATCAACGACCAGGGCCAGCCCGCCGAGACGCGGATCGTGGCGATCTCGAACCTGCAGGACGAGGGGCGCACCTGCGAGGACGCGCTGCGGCCCGACCTCTATTACCGGCTGGCCGCGCTCAAGATCACCGTGCCGCCGCTGCGCGCGCGGGGCGAGGATATCCTTACGCTCTTCACCCGGCTCATCGAGCAGTTCGCGGAGGAATACGGCTGCGAGGTGCCCGAGGTCTCCGCGCAGGAGGCCGCGCAGCTTCTTCAGGCGCCCTGGCCGGGGAACGTGCGCCAGCTCATCAACCTCGCCGAGCGCGCGGTGCTGCAGGCGCGGCGGGGCCAGGGCTCCATCGCGTCGCTCCTGATGAACGACCACGAAGACATGCAGCCGGTGATGACGACCGAGGGCAAGCCGCTCAAGGAATACGTGGAGGCCTTCGAGCGCATGCTCATCGACAACACGATGCGCCGGCACAAGGGCTCCATCGCGGCGGTGATGGAGGAACTGTCGCTGCCGCGGCGCACGCTCAACGAGAAGATGGCGAAATACGGGCTTCAGCGGGCGGATTACCTGTGAAAGGCCGCGCCGGCCGGCCCGGCGCGCCGCGCCCGCGCGTTTTCTCCATTGTCATTGCCGGCGCACTCCTCTTATGGTGTCAGGCAGGCCGCATCATGCAGTTTTGCGGCGGCCGCCAGACGTTTTGCTGTTTCTGACAGTCGCGGGCCATCCGGCCCGGCGCTCCGGAGCAGACCGACCGGCCCCTCGGGCCAGCACAGGATTGCCCGCGCCGCGCTTGACGCGCCGGGCTTTGAACGGATGTCCCCGAGCGGGATGTCGGAGAAGAAACGCGATGACGCGCGCGCGACAGGCACATCATGAGAGCGAAGCCCCCGGGGCTTGCTCCGTCAGCGCGGCGATCATCGCCCAGACCAGACACGGCCGCCGCTCACGCCGCCTCTTGCAGGGGGGCGTGCCGGCTGCGTGCAGACGGATAACATGGCAAACAAGATGCTTATCGACGCCACCCACGCGGAAGAGACCCGCGTCGTGGTGGTGGACGGAAACAAGGTCGAGGAATTCGACTTCGAGTCGGAGAACAAGCGCCAGCTAGCGGGCAACATCTACCTTGCGAAGGTGACGCGGGTCGAACCGTCGCTTCAGGCGGCATTCGTGGACTACGGCGGCAATCGCCACGGGTTCCTGGCCTTCTCGGAAATCCACCCCGACTACTACCAGATCCCCGTCGCGGACCGCGAGGCGCTGATGGAGGAGGAGCGCGCCTACGCCGAGGCGATGCGCGCCGAGGCCGAGGCCGAGGAGGACAAGCCCAAGCCGACGCGCCGCCGTCGCGGCGCGCGGCCCGCCAAGACCGAGGCCGAGGACGCCGTGATCGCCTCCGAACCGGTCGAGACGCAAGCCGGCGAGGCGTCGGCCGCAACGGAGGAGGCGGACGAAGAGGGCCGCTCTCCGATGGAGCGCGTGGAGGACACGCCCGTCGAGGAACCGGAAAACGGTGACAACGGCCACGCCGCTGCGGACGGGGACGAGGACGACGAGCCCTTCGTGGCCGCCGATCACGCCGCTGAACGCGACGACAGCATCGAGGCGGTGTCCGACGACGACGACCAGGAGGACATCCGCCCGCCGCGCAAGCCGCGCCCGCGGAAATACAAGATCCAGGAAGTGATCAAGGTCCGGCAGATCATGCTGGTCCAGGTCGTCAAGGAAGAGCGCGGCAACAAGGGCGCGGCACTGACCACCTATCTCAGCCTGGCGGGGCGCTATTGCGTGCTCATGCCGAACACCGCCCGCGGCGGCGGCATCAGCCGCAAGATCACCAACGTGGCCGATCGCAAGAAGCTAAAGGAGATCGCCTCGGGGATCGAGCTTCCGGCCGGGGCGGGGCTCATCATCCGCACCGCGGGCGCGCAGCGCACCAAGACCGAGATCAAGCGCGATTACGAGTATCTGCAGCGCCTGTGGGAGCAGATCCGCGAGCTCACGCTCAAATCCATCGCCCCGGCGAAGATCTACGAGGAGGGCGACCTCATCAAGCGGTCGATCCGCGACCTCTACAACCGCGAGATCGACGAGGTCCTGGTCGAGGGCGAGGCGGGCTACCGCATCGCCAAGGGCTTCATGAAGATGATCATGCCGTCGCACGCCAAGAACGTGAAGCACTACCAGGATCCGCTTCCGCTCTTCGCGCGCTACCAGGTGGAAAGCTATCTCGCCTCGATGTTCAACCCGACCGTGCAGCTGCGCTCCGGCGGCTACATCGTGATCGGCGTGACCGAGGCGCTGGTCGCGATCGACGTGAACTCGGGCAAGGCGACCAAGGAAGGCTCGATCGAGGAGACCGCCCTCAAGACCAATCTCGAGGCGGCCGAGGAGATCGCCCGACAGTTGCGTCTGCGCGATCTCGCCGGGCTCATCGTCATCGACTTCATCGACATGGACGAGCGCAAGAACAACGCCGCCGTGGAGAAGAAGCTCAAGGAAAAGCTGAAGTCCGATCGCGCCCGCATCCAGGTCGGCCGCATCTCGGGCTTCGGTCTTCTGGAGATGAGCCGCCAGCGCCTGCGTCCCGGCATGCTGGAGGCCACGACGCAGCCGTGCCCGGCCTGCCACGGCACCGGCCTCATCCGGTCGGATGACAGCCTTGCTCTGTCGATCCTGCGCCATATCGAGGAGGAGGGCGTGCGCGGCCGCTCGCGCGAGGTGGTGGTGAAATGCCCCGTCGGCATCGCCAATTTCCTGATGAACCACAAGCGCGAGCACGTCGCACAGATCGAGGCGCGCTACGGCCTGTCCGTCCGCGTCGAGGGCGACCCGATGCTGGTGAGCCCCGATTTCACCGTCGAGAAGCTCAAGACGGCGACCCGAACGGTCCCCGAGGTCACCGCGCCGGTCGTGTCGGCCAACGCCTCGCTCATGGACACCATCGACGAGGAAGACGAGGCGGCCCCGGACAACCTGCCGCCCGAAGAGGCGCCAGCCCCGGCCGCGTCCGAGGAGAAGCCCAAGAAGAAGCGCCGGCGCCGGCGCAAGCGCAAATCGTCGAAATCGGGCGAGGGCGAGGCCCCGCAAGCCGGGGAACAGCCCGCGACCGAGCCTCGTGAAGAGGCCGCGGAGGAGCGCGCCGCAGGGGCGGGGGCCGGATCCGGCGCCGCGCCCGCGGCCGGGGAGGCCGCGGAGGAACCCGCCGCCGCGGAGGCGCCGGCCAAGCCCAGGCGCAAGCCGACCACCCGCTCGCGCGGAAAGCCCAAGGCTCAGCCTGCGCAGGAGGAGCCCGCGGCCGCAGCCGCGGCGGAAGAAACGCCCGCAACCGAGGCGCCCGCGGCTGCGGCGGAAGAAACGCCCGCGCCCGCGCCCGCGGACGAGGCGCCCGCACCTGCCGAGGCGGAGGCGCCCGCGCCTGCGGCGGAAGATGCCGGTGAGCCCGCCCCGGCGGCCGCCGAGACGCCCGACCCCGCCGAAGAGGCGCCCGCGCCCGCCGCGGAGACGCCGGCCGAACCCGCGCCGAAGCCGGGCGAGGATGACAAGACGCCCGAACCCGTGGGCGCCGAGGAGACGACCGAGGAAGACCGGTCGAAGCCCCGGCGGCGCGGCTGGTGGTCGCTGGGACGCTGAGCCCCGGGTGTCAGTCGCCGCGGCGGATGAGGTAGCTTTGCGCCCCGTCCGCCTCGGCGGTCTCTTCCAGGCTGTGCCCGGCTTCGCGGCAGAAATGCGGAACGTCCACCACAGCGACGGGGTCGTCGGCAAGCAGGCGCAGGCGCGCACCGGGCGGCAGCGCCGCGAGGCGCTTGCGCAATTTCAGCACGGGAAGCGGGCATTTGAGCCCGCGGGCGTCCAGCTCCTCGGTCATGGCGGTGGCATAGGCGGCCTGCGCCGTTCTGTCCACGCGGATGTGAGGACCCAGAGGGTGACGGCCCCGCGCCGATCGCCTATGTGAGGAACGATGTTCGGAATAGAAATCATCGACGCCAGCCTGCTGCCCGCGATGCTCGTGGCCATGTTCGCCGGCGTCATCTCTTTCCTGTCGCCCTGCGTGCTGCCCATCGTGCCGCCCTACCTCGCCTACATGAGCGGCGTGACGGTGACCGAGCTGAGCGCGGGCGAGGGGCGCAACCGGGCCCTTTTCCCCGCGCTTTTCTTCGTGCTGGGCCTGTCGACCGTTTTCCTCTTCCTGGGCTTCACCGCCTCCGCTGTGGGGCAGGTGTTTCTGGCCTACCAGGGCTGGTTCAATACCGTCGCGGGACTGCTGGTGATGGCGTTCGGGGCGCATTTCGTGGGCGTCTACCGGCTGGGCTTTCTCGACATGGAGGCGCGGATCGACGCGGGCGATCACGGGGGGACGGCCTTCGGCGCCTACATACTTGGGCTTGCCTTCGCCTTCGGCTGGACGCCCTGCATCGGGCCTCAGCTGGGCGCGATCCTGTCGCTCGCCGCGTCCGAGGCGAACGTGGCGCGCGGCACGACCCTTCTTGCCGTCTACGCGATCGGGCTCGGCGTGCCGTTTTTGCTGGTGGCGGCCTTCCTGCCGCGGATGGGCGGACTCATGGCGTGGATGAAGCGGCACATGGACCGGATCGAGAGGGTGATGGGCCTTCTGCTCTGGACCATCGGGCTCATGATGCTGACGGGCGGTTTCTCCGCTTTCTCGTTCTGGCTGCTCGAAACCTTCCCGGCGCTCGCCGCGCTCGGCTGAGGGCCACGCCCCGGCGCGGCCTTACTCTCGCCCGCATGGGCGGCTACACTCGACATCCATGACGATGCGCGCGGCTCAGGCGGGGAAGGTGGCGCGTCGGCGGGTGTTCTACATCCCCGGCTACGATCCCTTTCCGCCGCGCCGCTACCGCGAACTCTACCGCAAGGAGGCCGCGCGACAGGCGGGGATCTCGGGCTACACCATCGCGCTCTTGCCGGGCGGCGGGCAGGCCCCTGGCTGGCAGGTGACGGCCGAGATGGACGGCGCGCGGAGCGAGGCCGCGATCGAGGTGTTCGTCTGGTCGGATATCGTGCAGGAGAGCATGTCGCACTCCATCGCCGGCACCTACGCCCAGCTTCTGCGCACGGCCTGGGTCTATATCTCGACAGGGGCGCTCTTCCGGCTGATGCGTCTGCGGAAGGGGCCGGTCATCGCCGGGTTCTACCCTGTCGCGATGCTGCTCTTGCAGCTGGTGCTCGCCGTCGCGGCGGGCGTTCTGATGTCGGGGGCGGTCGCGCGTCTGTGGTCGGCGGGCGGCGCGCCGGAGGGATGGGGCGCGCTTGCCGGCGCCTTGCCGGGCGCGCTCGCCGGCTGGTTCGTGCTGCGGTGGTTCCGCGCCCGGGACGCGAAGCTCTACGCCTATTACCTGATGCACGACCTTGCCTTCGCCGCGCGGTGTCGCGGCGCCAATCCGCCCGCGCTCGAGGCGCGGCTTGCCGATTTCGCCGACCGGATCGCCGAGGCGCTCGCAGAGGATGTGGACGAGCTGCTCGTGGTCGGCCATTCGTCTGGCGCGCATCTCGCCGTCTCCGCGCTCGCCGACCTCGTCCGGCAGGGCCGGGTGCCCGCGGAGGGGCCGGCGCTGTCCTTTCTCAGCCTCGGCCAGGTGGTGCCCATGGTCTCCTTCCTGCCCGGCGCCGATCGCCTTCGCGCCGACCTTGCCTTCCTCTCGGCGCGCGACGAGATCACCTGGGTCGACGTCTCGGCGCCCGGCGACGGCTGTGCCTTCGCGCTCTGCGACCCCGTCGCGGTCTCGGGCGTGGCAGCCCCGGGCAAGCGCTGGCCGCTGGTGATCTCGGCGGCCTTCACCCAGACGCTGTCGCCCGCGCGCTGGAAGGCGCTGCGCTGGCGGTTCTTTCGGCTGCATTTCCAGTATCTCTGCGCCTTCGACCGTCCGGGCGACTACGACTATTTCCGCATCACCGCCGGGCCGAAGACGCTCGCGCAGCGCTTCGCCGGGCGGCGGCCCTCGCGCTCGCGGATCGAACGGGCGGTGTCCGGCTATCGCGGCCGCGCCGCATGATCCCGCCGAAGCCCGCCGCCCGGCCCGATCGCGTCTCGCCATGGCGCTATCTCCGGCTTTTCCGGCAGGACATCCTGTCGGCGCAGCCCGCGCGTCTCTACCGCGCCTGGATGGCGGAGTTCCGCACGCCCTTCTTCCGCTCCTACCTCGTGAACCACCCTGCGCTTGTGGACCTCGTGCTGAAGGAACGCCCCGACGACTTCCCGAAATCCGCGCGGGTTTCCGAGGGGTTGCGCCCGCTTCTGGGCGAGAGCGTGTTCCTCACCAACGGCGCCACGTGGAAGCGCCAGCGCCGGATCATCGACCCGGCCTTCGACGGTGGGCGCCTGCGCGAGACCTTCCCGGCGATGTGGGATGCCGGCGAGGCGGCGGCGGCGCGGCTCGCCGCGCGGGCGGGCGACACTGTCGAGATCGAAGCCGAAACAAGCCACGCGGCCGCCGACGTGATCTTTCGCACGCTCTTTTCCATCCCGATCGAGGACCGGATCGCCACCCGGGTCTTCCGTGAGTTCCGCGCCTACCAGCGCAGCCAGCCCATTCTGAACGCCGCCGCCTTCCTGCGCCTGCCGCGCTGGGCGCCGCGCGGTCATCGAGGCGGGACGCGCCGTGCCGCGCGCGCCATCCGCGCCCTTCTTGCCGAGCTCACCGCCGGGCGGATGCAGGCCATCGCGGCGGGAGAGGCGCCGGACGACCTTGCCACCAAGATCATGACCACCTGCGATCCCGAGACGGGCGAGACCTTCACCGAGGCCGAGATGGTGGACCAGGTCGCGATCTTCTTCCTCGCGGGCCACGAGACCTCGGCCTCGGCGCTGGCCTGGGCGCTCTACCTCATGGCGGCCTTTCCCGACTGGCAGGACAAGGTGGCCGAGGAGGCCCGCGCCCATCTCGCCCCTGATTTCGCCTGCGTCTCGCGGCTTCGCGTGGCGCGCGACGTCTTCCGCGAGACGCTGCGCCTTTATCCGCCTGTCCCGATGATGGTGCGCGAGGCCACGCGGCCCGAACATTTCCGCGGCCGCGACGTGGCCCCCGGCGCGCAGATCGTGCTGTCGCCCTGGCACCAGCACCGGCACACGCGGCTCTGGGACGACCCGGACGGGTTCGACCCCGCCCGCTGGGAGACCGAAGAGGGCAGGGCCTCGGCGCGGGTGGCCTACATGCCGTTCTCGGCGGGGTCTCGGGTCTGCACCGGCGCGGGCTTTGCCATGATGGAAGGGGTGCTGCTTCTGTCGCGGCTGCTGCGCGATGTCCGGGTGGAGCTCGCCGACCGCCCGCCGCCCGTGCCGGTGGCCCATCTGACGGTGCGCGCGCGCGACGGTATCTGGCTGCGGGTGCGGCGCCGGGATTGACGGGCGCGCGGCGGCGCGGCATGACCCGTCGACACCCGCAAGAGCCCGGAGGAAGCCCCGATGACCGACGCCGACCGCCTGACAGAGCAGCGCCGCCAGATCGCCGAGGGGCAGGGCTTCATCGCCGCGCTGGACCAGTCGGGCGGCTCCACGCCCAAGGCGCTGCGCCTCTACGGCGTGCCGGAAGACGCCTATTCCGGCGAGGAGGAGATGTTCGCCGAGATCCACGCCATGCGCGCGCGGATCATGCAGGCCCCGGATTTCGACAGCCGCAAGGTGCTGGGCGCGATCCTCTTCGAGCGGACCATGAACGGCGAGGTGGGCGGCAAGCCCGTGCCCGGCTACCTTTGGCAGGAGCGCGGGGTGGTGCCCTTCCTCAAGGTGGACAAGGGCCTCGCGGAGAAGGCCGACGGCGTGCAGCTCATGAAGCCGATGCCCGATCTCGACGCGCTTCTGAAGACGGCGGTGGAAAAACGCATCTTCGGGACCAAGATGCGCTCGGTCGTCCAAGAGGCGGACGCCGCCGGCATCGAGGCCGTTGTGGACCAGCAGTTCGAGGTGGCGCGGCAGATCATGGCCCATGGGCTGGTGCCGATCGTGGAGCCCGAGGTGGACATCCATTCGCAGACCAAACCCGAGGCGGAGGCGATCCTGCGCGACCGCATCGCCGCGCATCTCGACGCGCTGCCCGGCGAGGCGCCGGTGATGCTGAAGCTCACGATCCCGTCGCAGGACGATCTTTACGCGCCCTTCATGGCCCATCCGCGCGTACTGCGCGTCGTGGCGCTTTCGGGCGGCTACTCCACCGAGGACGCCTGCGCCCGGCTCGCGCGGAACACCGGGATGATCGCCTCCTTCTCGCGCGCGCTCACCGAGGGGCTGACGAAGCAGATGTCGGACGCGGAGTTCGAGGCGGCCCTCGGCGCGAACATCGACAAGATCTACCGCGCCTCTGTCTGAGCGGGGCCGGCCGGCACGATCAGCCGTCGCGCGCCTTCTGCCGGTAGTGTTCCAGAACATGGACGCGGATGGCCGAGGCGAGCCCCGTCTCCAGCCCGCGTGCCGCGTCGATCTCGGCGGCGAGGCCGTTCACGCTCTGCTCGCGTTCGGCCGCGATCTCGCGGAAGGCGCGCCAGAACTCCTCCTCGAGCGACACCGAGGTGCGGTGGCCCCGCAGCGTCAGCGAGCGCTTGACGGGCCGCGCGCTCATTCCTCGCGTTTCAGCCCCTCGAGCGCCCGGACGATCCGCTCGGCCTCGGCGCGGGCGGCCTGCTTCTCGGCCTTCGTGCGCCCGAACTTCACCGCGTTCTCGTCGGCGCGGGCCTTCGCCTCTGTCCGCGCCCTGGCCTTGCGGTAGCGGTTGAGGTTCACCGGCGTCGTCATTTCGGCCCGATCATCTCTTCGGGGCGCACGACGCGGTCGAAGGTCTCCTCGTCCACGAAGCCGAGGCGCACCGCCTCCTCGCGCAGCGTGGTGCCGTTCCTGTGCGCCGTCTTGGCCACCGTCGTGGCGTTGTCGTAGCCGATCTCGGGGGCGAGCGCCGTCACCAGCATCAGGCTTTCGCGCATCAGCTTGTCGATCCGTTCGACATTCGCCTTCGTGCCCATGAGCATCCGCTCGGTGAAACTGTCGGCCGCCTGGCCCAGAAGCGTCATGGATTGCAGCAGGTTGTAGGCCATCATCGGGTTGTAGACGTTGAGCTCGAAATGGCCCTGGCTGCCCGCGAAGGAGATCGCCGCGTCGTTGCCGAGGACATGCGCGCAGACCTGCGTGAGCGCCTCGGCCTGGGTCGGGTTCACCTTTCCGGGCATGATCGAGGATCCCGGCTCGTTCTCGGGCAGGATCAGCTCGCCCAGCCCCGAGCGTGGGCCGCTCCCGAGGAAGCGCATGTCGTTGGCGATCTTGTAGCAGGCCATCGCCGCCGTCTTGATCGCGCCAGACATGAAGACCATCGCGTCATGGGCGGCGAGCGCCTCGAACTTGTTGGGCGCGGTGACGAAGGGCAGGCCGGTGATGGCCGCGATGTTGGCCGCCACCGTGGTATCCCAGCCCCTCGCGGTGTTGAGCCCCGTGCCCACGGCCGTGCCGCCCTGCGCCAGCTCGTAGATGCCGGGCAGTGCCAGCCTGATCCGCTCGATCCCTTTCCGGACCTGGTGCGCGTAGCCCGAGAACTCCTGGCCCAGCGTCAGCGGTGTCGCGTCCTGCGTATGGGTGCGGCCGATCTTGATGATGTCCCGGAACTCTTCGGACTTGGCTTCCAGCCCCTCCGCGAGCTTCTCCAGCCCGGGCAGAAGCGTGTCGTGCACAGTCGTCGCCGCTGCGATGTGCATGGCCGTGGGGAAGGTGTCGTTCGACGACTGGCCCATGTTGCAGTGATCGTTCGGGTGCACCGGGGCCTTTGAGCCGATCTCGCCGCCCAACATCTCGATGGCGCGGTTCGCGATCACCTCGTTGGCGTTCATGTTGGACTGCGTGCCCGAGCCCGTCTGCCAGACCACGAGGGGGAAATTGTCGTCCAGCTTTCCGTCGATCACCTCCTGCGCGGCGGCGATGATCGCGTCGGCGAGGTCCGCGTCGAGCTTGCCGCTGGCCTTGTTCGCCTCGGCGCAGGCGCGCTTGACGACGCCCAGGGCGCGGACGATGGCCACGGGCTGACGCTCCCAGCCGATCGGGAAGTTCATGATCGATCGCTGGGTCTGCGCGCCCCAATACCTGTCGGCGGGCACTGCGAGGGGGCCGAAACTGTCGCTCTCGGTGCGGGTGTCGGTCATGCGCGGGCTCCTCTGGCATGCGGTCGCATACCTTTAGCCGCCCCCGCCGCGCAAGACAACGCCGCGGCTACTTCCTGAACTTGTCGAGGCTGACGACGTCCGCGTCCTTCTTCGGCGCGTCTTCCGGTTCGGCCACGTGGATGTCCGCCGCGCCGTCTTCCTCGCCCGCGAGGTGGGGCGCCTCTTCCTCGCCGCCTTCGGATGCCTCGGGTTCCGCGTGCGCCTCGAAGCGCAGGCCGAACTCTACCGAAGGGTCCACGAAGGTCAGGATCGCGTCGTAGGGGACGTGAAGGCGCTCGGGCTGATCGCCGAAGTTCAGCGTGACCGCAAAGCCGTCCTCGCCGACCTGAAGCGCGTCGAACCACTGCTGCATGACGATGGTCATCTCGTCGGGATACCGCTCGCAGAGCCAAGGCGCGATATCGACGTCGGCGTGACGCGTGTCGAAGGTGATGAAGAAATGGTGTTCGCCGGGCAGCCCATGCTCGGCCACGACCGAGAGAACCTCGCGGATCAGGCCGCGCATGGCGTTGTGCATGAGCTTGCCGTAGTCGATGCTGTCGGTCATGGCCTCTGCCCGGCTCGGTTTCGCCTTGACCATAAGGGATTCGGACAGAAACGGAAGGGCACGCGTGTGTTCGCGCCCCAGCGGCGCGCAGGCGGGCCTTCGGGGGCCTCGAAAGGGGCAGTCCGGGTCGCAGAAGGTGCGCGGGCCGCTGCGGAGTGGGGAAAGTGCAGGCTTCTGTTGCCAGGTGCCTGCGAACCCCGCCTAACCCTGCTAGAGGCTAGGACTTAAGTTTCGGTCTTGCGCGCTGCTTACGCAGCGAGCGCGACCGGAGCACGGTTGTCGTTGGCAACTATGCGTTACGGACCGATAACGGTGGTACCTCACCGGGACAAAGCCACGCCTTTACACGTTCGTCGATCCTGTTTCGGCCCCTCGTGTCCGCCCCAACGAGGCAGGGTTATGGTGGAGCCGCCGGGTACCGCCCCCGGGTCCGAACCGCTTATTCCGCGCGCGTTTATGTCCATAGTCTCTTGCGAGACACAGCCAATATAGGAGCGCGCGGCGGGCATTTGAAGGGGGATTCCGCCGCCCCTCCCGCGCACGCGACCCGCCGCCCTCGGTCATCCACGCCCAGCCGATCACGGCGGGACATGCGACCGCGCCCGCCGATCCCTGCCTTCTGCCGAAAGAGGGGCCTTGGCTTCGAGCGCCCCCGTGGCGCAGGGTGACGCGACGGGGCCCGGCGGGGCCTCTCACGAGAAACCCCGGGGGCATCGCGCCCCGCGAAGGAGGAAGAGACCGATGTTCGACGCGCTGGTGGTGGAGAAGGACGAGGACACGGGCAAGACCCATGCCGAGGTGAAGCAGCTTTCCGAGAGCGATCTGCCCGACGCCGAGGTCACGGTCGCCGTCGAGCATTCGACGCTCAACTACAAGGACGGGCTCTGCATCGGCCCGGGCGGCGGCCTCGTGCGGCACTATCCCCATGTGCCGGGCATCGATTTCGCCGGCACCGTCGAGGCCTCTTCGGACGCGCGCTACAAGCCCGGCGACAAGGTGGTGCTGACCGGATGGCGCGTGGGCGAGGCCCATTGGGGCGGTTACGCGCAGAAGGCTCGGGTGAAGGCCGACTGGCTGGTGCCGCTGCCCGAGGGCATGACGACGCGGCAGGCCATGGCGGTGGGCACCGCGGGCCTGACCGCGATGCTGGCGATCCAGGCGCTCGAGGATCACGGGCTCGCCGACCATCAAGGGCCCGTGTTGGTGACCGGCGCCGCGGGGGGCGTGGGGTCGGTCGCCACGGCGATCCTGGCGCAGCTCGGGCGTGAGGTGGCGGCCGTCACCGGCCGGCCGGAGCAGGCCGACTATCTCAGGGGTCTCGGCGCGACGGAGGTGGTGCCGCGCGAGGAACTGACCGAGGTGACGCGCAAGCCGCTCGAGTCTGAACGCTGGGCGGGCTGCGTGGACGCCGTGGCCGGGCCCATGCTGGGACGTGTGCTCAAGCAGATGAAATACGGCGCCTCGGTCGCGGTCGTGGGGCTTGCCGGCGGCGCGGCGATCGAGGGGGCGCTCGTCACGCCGTTCATCCTGCGCGGGGTGAACCTGCTGGGAATCGATTCGGTCCTGCAGCCCTACGACAACCGGGTGCGCGCCTGGGAGCGAATCGCGCGCGATCTGCCCATGGAAAAGCTGGAGGCGATGATCGAGCCGGCCGGCCTAGAGGATCTGCCGCGCCTCGGCGCCGAGATCCTCGCCGGGCGCGTCAAGGGCCGGGTGGTGATCGATCTTTAGGCGCGCACATGGGCCGCAAGACGCGACGGGGTCGCAAGGCGTTGAAAAGTCAATAACGCTGACGGTTCGACTTGCGCGTTTTTTTTGATCAGGGCCGCGGAACGCGGTTTGCTTTCCGCGGCCAGAACGCGCTAACGTTTACGTCTCAAGATCCACGCAGCCAAGGCTGCGGGTCCACACGATACGCGACGCGCCGGTCAGCGCCTGCCCGAGGGCCGTTGCCGGTTTCTGCCACGGCGCGCACAGGAGGGAGTGACGACGTGTTTAGCAAGATCATGACGCCAGTGGACCTGGCCCATGTCGAAACGCTGGAGAAGACGCTGCAATGCGCGGCCGACCTAGCCACGCATTACAAGGCGCAGGTGGTCTATGTCGCCGTGACGACCGGGCAGCCCAGCAAGATCGCCCACACGCCGCAGGAGTTCGCGCAGAAGCTCGAGGCGTTCGCGAAGGAACAGGCCGACACGCACGGGATCGAAACGTCGTCCCATGCGCTGACGAGCCATGATCCGACCATCGACCTCGATCCCACGCTTCTCAAGGCGGTGGACGAGACCGGAGCGGACCTCGTCGTGATGGCGACCCATCCGCCCAATTTCAGCGACTACGTCTGGCCGTCGAATGGCGGCTACGTGGCGGAGCATGCGAAAGCGTCCGTCTTCCTCGTCCGCTAGGGCGGCACGGCCACGCGGACGCGTGGCCGGTCGGCAAGAAACGACATCAACCAAGGGAGGCCGGAAATGGCCGACGAAACAAGTCAGGGTGTCCCCGCGCCGGAAGGCGAATCGGACATCATCGAGACCGAATACGAGATCGGTCAGGACAACATCGAAGGGAAGGTCGGTCCCTTCGGTTTCGACATTCACAACCCGGTCTTCGTGATCTCGGGCCTCGTCGTGGTGGCCTTCGTGGCCTACGCGCTGATCCTGCCGCAGCAGGCTTCGGACTTCTTCGGCTGGCTGCGCCCGACGCTGACCTCGACCTTCGACTGGTTCTTCCTGCTTTCGGCGAACGTCTTCGTGATCTTCTGCCTGTTCCTGATCGTGTCGCCCTGGGGGGCAGTACGCCTCGGCGGGGCGGAGGCCACGCCGGATTACGGCTATCTCGGCTGGTTCGCGATGCTGTTCGCCGCCGGCATGGGGATCGGGCTGATGTTCTTCGGCGTGCTCGAGCCCGCCTATTACTTCGGCACGCCCTGGGGGGATGCGCCGCTCGGCACCGTCCGACCCTTCGACGACGATGGCAACCTGATCGCCGCCAACGTCGAGGAGGCGCGGCGCATGGCGCTTGCGGCCACGTCCTATCACTGGGCGCTGCATCCGTGGGCGATCTACGCCGTGGTGGCCCTCGCACTGGCGCTCTTCTCCTACAACAAGGGCCTTCCGCTCTCGATCCGCTCGGCCTTCTACCCGATCCTCGGAGAGCGCGTCTGGGGCTGGTGGGGCCACACGATCGACACGCTGGCCGTTTTCGCCACGCTCTTCGGCCTTGCCACGTCGCTCGGCATCGGGGCGCAGCAGGCGGCCGCGGGCATGTCCTACGTCTATGGCTTCCCCGAGGATCCGGGCAGCGTCGGCTTCCAGGTGTTCCTGATCGTCGCGATCACGGGCATCGCGCTCATCTCGGTGCTGCGCGGCCTCGACGGCGGCGTGAAGGTGCTGTCCGAGATCAACATGGGCATCGCGACGCTGCTGCTGATCTTCGTGCTGTTCACGGCCGGCGCGGCGACGATCCTTTCGGAATTCGTCGCGGGTCTTGGCGCCTATGCGCGCGAGGTCGTGCCGCTGTCGAACCCGTTCGGGCGCGAGGACACCGGCTACATGCAGGGCTGGACGGCCTTCTACTGGGCCTGGTGGATCAGCTGGTCGCCCTTCGTGGGCATGTTCATCGCGCGGGTCAGCCGCGGCCGCACGGTGCGCGAATTCATCACCTGCGTGCTGATCATCCCGTCGCTCGTCTGCATCCTGTGGATGGCGGTCTTCGGCGGTTCGGCGATCAGCGACATGATCGCGAACCCCGACACCAGCGCGGTGAAGGCCAACGTGATCGACAGCTATTCGCCTGAACTTTCGCTCTTCGCGATGCTGGAAAGCCTGCCTCTGGCGGCGATCACCTCGACCATCGGGATCGTGCTCGTGATCGTGTTCTTCGTCACCTCGTCGGACTCCGGCAGCCTCGTGATCGACACGATCACCGCCGGCGGCAAGGTCGACGCGCCGGTGCCGCAGCGGGTGTTCTGGTGCACCTTCGAGGGGCTCGTGGCGATCGCGCTGCTTGTCGGCGGGGGGCTGACGGCCTTGCAGGCGATGGTGATTTCCACCGGTCTGCCCTTCACGCTGATCCTGCTGATGATCTGCTACGCGATCCTTCGCGGGCTCATGTCCGAGCCCCGGGGCTGAGACATGACGCGAGGGGGCGTTCGTCCCCTCGCGTCCCGCCCGGCATCGCCGGGCCCGAGACAGGACCCGGCTGAGAACAAGGATCGGGCGCGCGCTTGACGGTGCGCGCCCGACACGCTTTGAGTGCGCCCCATGATGCTGGATGTGGATTTCGCGCGGGCGCAGTTTCCCGCCTTCGCCGAGCCCTCGCTCGAGGGTCAGGCGTTCTTCGAGAACGCGGGCGGGTCCTACGCCTGCGCCCCGGTGATCGAGCGCCTCACGCGGTTCTACCGGGCGCGCAAGGTTCAGCCCTACGCCCCGTTCGAGGCAAGCCGGCTGGCGGGCGATGAGATGGACGAGGCGCGCGGCCGCATGGCCGCCCTGCTGGGTGTCGGCGAGGACGAGCTGTCGTTCGGGCCCTCCACCACCCAGAACGCCTATGTGCTCGCGCGCGCTTTCGCGGGGTTCATGGACGAGGGCGAGGCGATCGTCGTCACCGACCAGGACCACGAGGCCAATTCCGGCCCGTGGCGGCGCCTGGCCGAGGAGGGCTTCGAGATCCGCGAATGGGCTGTCGACCCCGAAACCGGACGGCTCGACCCCGACGATCTGGCCGCATTGCTCGACGAGAAGGTGCGGCTCGTCTGCTTTCCCCACTGCTCGAACGTGGTGGGCGAGGTGAACCCCGTTGTCGAGATCAGCGCCATCGCCCATGCCGCCGGCGCCTTCGTCTGCGTGGACGGGGTGAGCTATGCGCCCCACGGGCTGCCCGATGTGGGCCGGCTGGGACCCGACATCTACCTCTTCTCGACCTACAAGACCTACGGGCCGCACCAGGGCGCCATGGTGATCCGGCGCGCGCTCGCGCAATTGCTGCCGGTGCAGGGGCATCATTTCAACGCGGACGTTCCCGAGAAACGCTTCGTTCCCGCCGGGCCGGATCATGCGCAGGTGGCGGCCTGCGCCGGGATCGCGGATTACTGGGACGCGCTCGCCGCCCATCACGGCGTGACCGCGGAGCGCGCGGCCGATCGCGCCGCCGCGGTGCACGATCTTTTCCGCGCCCACGAGACGGCGCTTCTTCAGCCGCTGCTCGATCACGTGGCCGGGCGCGACGACATGCGCCTTCTGGGTCCGGCCCGCGCCGAAGCGCGGGCGCCCACGGTCGCGGTGGCGCTGGAGCGGCCGGGCGCGGAGGCGGCCGCGCGGCTTGCGCCGCACGGCATCATGGCCGGCGGCGGGGATTTCTACGCCCACCGGCCGCTTCGCGCGATGGGGATCGATCCCGAACACGGGGTGCTGCGCGTGAGCTTCGTGCACTACACCACCGCGGAGGAGGTCGACCGCCTGATCGCCGCGCTCGACGCGGCCCTTTGATCCCGCCCCGCGCGGGCTATGTTCCCGCTCTGACCTGAGCCGGAGAGCGTCTTGAGCGACAACGCGCCCATCATTCTGTGGTTTCGCCGCGACCTGCGGATGGCCGATCACCCCGCGCTTCACGCCGCCGTGTCGTCGCGGCGGCCGGTGATCCCGGTCTTCCTGCGGGACGATCTGGTCGATCGGCTTGGCGCCGCGCCGAAGTTCCGCCTCGGCCTCGGGCTGGAACGCTTCGCGGCGGAGTTGCAGGATGCCGGCAGCCGCCTCGTTCTGCGCGCCGGCGCCGCGCTGCCCGCGCTGCGGGCCCTCGCCGCCGAGACGGGGGCCGCCGCGGTCTGGTGGACGCGCGCCTATGATGCCGACAGCGTGGCGCGCGACAAGGAGGTCAAGGCGGCGCTCCGCGAGGACGGGATGGAGGCGCGCAGCTTCGGCGGCCACCTGATGTTCGAGCCCTGGACCGTGGAGACGGGGCAGGGCAGCTTTTACAAGGTCTACACGCCCTTCTGGCGCGCCGTGTCGGGCCGCGACGTGGACGCGCCGCACCCCGCACCGGGCCGTGTGCCGGCCCCGGACGCCTGGCCCGAAAGCGAAAGCCTTTCGGACTGGGAACTGGGGCGCGCCATGAGGCGCGGCGCGGAGGTGGTGGCGTGCTTCGCCCGCGTGGGCGAGGCCGCCGCGCGCGACCGGCTCGCGCAGTTCATGGACGGGATCGTGGCGGGCTACGACGACAGCCGCGATCTGCCCGCCGAGGACGGCACATCGGCGCTGTCCGAGAACCTCTCGCTGGGCGAGATCAGCCCGCATCAGTGCTGGCACGCCGCGATCCGCGCCCGCGAGGAGGGCAAACCGGGCGCGGAAACCTTCATGAAGGAGCTCGTCTGGCGCGAGTTCGCCTATCACCTGCTCCATCACACCCCGCGCCTCGCAACCTCGAACTGGCGGGAAGAGTGGGATGCCTTTCCCTGGAACGAGGACGAGGACGATCCGCGCGTGACCGCCTGGCGCCGCGGGCGTACCGGCATTCCCTTCGTCGATGCCGGCCAGCGCGAGATGTATGTCACGGGGCGGATGCACAACCGCGCCCGGATGGTCGTGGCGAGCTATCTCACCAAGCACCTGCTGACGCACTGGAAGATCGGGATGCGCTGGTTCGAGGAGCACCTGATCGACTGGGACCCGGCCTCCAACGCGATGGGATGGCAGTGGTCCGCGGGCTCCGGCCCCGACGCCACGCCCTATTTCCGGGTCTTCAACCCGCTCACGCAGGCCAAGCGGTTCGATCCCGACGGTGCCTATCTGCGGCGCTGGATCGCGGAGGGTCAGGACGACCCGCCGGCCGATGCGCTGGCCTATTTCGACGCCGTGCCGCGATCCTGGGCGCTTTCGCCGGACGACGACTATCCCGATCCGGTGGTCGATGCCTCCGAAGGGCGCAAGATTGCCCTGGAAGCCTATGAAAACAAGGATTTCTGACCGGTATCCACATGCCCGCGCTTGCCGCTTCGGCCTGTTTCGGCATAGCTGTTCCGGATAATCCCCGATGGAGACGCGCATGATCCTGACCACCACCGAGGACCAGACCGGCCTGCCGCTCTATTTCGCGCGGGTGTTCGCCATGGCCTGCCGGATGAACAACGGGCGCGCCGATTTCGTGCTGCCGGACGGGCGACGCTTTCGCGCAGAGGGGCGCAACCCGGGCCCGGTGGCCGAACTGCATGTCCATGACCCGGACATCTTCGCGCGCCTTCTGCGCGACGGCGACCTGGGCTTCGCCGAGGCCTATTTCGAGGGCGGATGGAGCACGCCGGACCTTCAGGCCTTCATGGACCTCGTGCACAACGACAATGATGTCGTCTACGACGGTTTTCCCGGCATGGGACTGGTGCGCGCTCTGGAGCGGCTGCGCTTCTGGCTTCAGTCCAACACGAAGCGGCAGGCGCGCCGCAACATCTCTGCCCATTACGATCTCGGCAACGATTTCTACGCGCTCTGGCTCGACGACACGATGACCTATTCCTCGGCGCTCTTCGAAACGGGCCAGGAAAGCACCGAGCGCGCGCAGGAGGCAAAATACGCCGCGCTGGTGGACAGCATCGGCGTGAAGCCCGGCGAGCACGTGCTCGAGATCGGGTGCGGCTGGGGCGGTTTCGCGGAATACGCCGCGCGCGAGCGGGGCCTGCGCGTGACCGGGGTCACGATCAGCCGGGAACAGTTCAACTACGCCCAGCAAAGGATCGCGAAGGCAGGACTTTCCGATCGCGTGCAATTCCGGCTCGAGGATTACCGCGACATCCGCGGGCAGTTCGACGGGGTCGCATCGATCGAGATGTTCGAGGCGGTGGGCGAGCGTTACTGGCCGGTCTACTTCGACACGGTGCGCGAGCGGCTCAAGCCCGGACGCTCGGCGGGTCTGCAGATCATCACCGTCGAGGACCGCCGCTGGGAGAGTTACCGCAAGAGCGTCGATTTCATCCAGAAATACATCTTCCCGGGGGGCATGCTGCCATCGCCCACGGTGCTGCGCCAGCAGGTGGAACGTGCGGGTCTGGCCTTCGACGACAGCCGCGAATTCGGCGAAAGCTACAGCCTGACGCTGCGCCGTTGGCACGAGACGTTCAACGCGCAATGGGACCGGATCGCGGCCACCGGGTTCGACGACCGCTTCCGCCGGATGTGGAACTATTACCTCACCTCTTGCGCGGCGCTGTTTCACAGCGGTATCTGTGACGTCACGCAGATCTCGATCCGAAGGCCTGTCTGATGCCGACCGCCGCGCGTCTCGTCGCCGCCCTGATCCTCGCCGCGACGGGATTCCTGGCCTCGGAAATCGTGAAATCCGTCATCGAGCAGGAGATGGATTTCGGCTGGCTGACGCTGATCAACACGGTGCTGGGCGCGCTCTGCGGCTGGATCGTAGTCGGCAGCCGCGCCGGGCGCGGCTACTCGGCCGCGATCGGCAACGGGCTGACCGGGGGTGCGGCGCTGGTGTTCTGGGCGCTGTTCCTGCAAGCGGTGAACGAGATGGTGCGGCTGTCGCTGCGCCGGGTTTACGACGGCCCGATGGAGGCGATCGCGGCGGTCTTCGAACTTCTGGTCGAATACGGCGCCTACCTGCTTGACGGGCAGGTGATCTGGACCCTGCTTGCCGGGGCGCTTCTGTCGGGGCTTGTCGCGGAATTCGCGTCGCGCCGCTGGCGATGAGCGCGCCGCTTTTCCTTTACGGAACGCTGCGCCATCCGCCCCTGCTCGAGACGGTGCTGGGCGCGCCCGCCGGGGACTCGGGCGCCGTGCCTGCCGCTCTGCACGATCACGCGGTGCGTCGGGTCGAGGACGAACCCTTCCCGATGCTGCTGGAGGAGCTGGGCGCCCGGGCCGAGGGGCTTCTGCTCGAGCGGCTCTCGGCGGAGGGGCGCGCCCGGCTCGATTTCTACGAGGGCGGCTTCGATTTCGCGCGCCGGCAGGTGACGGTCGAGACGGGGCAGGGGCCGCGCAGGGCCGAGCTCTATGCCTGCCCGCCCGGGCGCTATACGCCCGGGGCGCCTTTCCGCCTCGACGCGTGGGCCGCGCGGTGGGGGGCGCTCAGCGTGGCGGCCGCCGAGGAGGTGATGATCCACCGCGAGGAGCGGGACGCCGACAGCGTCGCGGCGATGTTTCCGATGATCCGCGCCCGCGCGCAGGCCCGGCTGAACGCGCTTGAGGCGCCCGCGCCGGATCGCGCCCCGCAGGGCTTCGGCGCGGACACCGTGCGCGAGACGGCGCGCCGCATCCCCTACGCGCGGTTCTATTCGGTCGAGGAGCGCGACCTTTCCTACCCGCGCTTCGAGGGCGGTTACGGCCCGGTGGTGACGCGCGCGGCGCTGATGGGCACCGATGCCGCGATCGTGCTGCCCTACGATCCGGTCTCGGACCGGGTGATGCTGCTGGAACAGTTCCGGCCGGCCCCGTATTTCCGCGGCGATCCCCGGCCCTGGTGCCTTGAACCGGTGGCCGGGCGCGTGGATGGCGGCGAGACGCCCGAGCAGGCCGCCCTGCGCGAGGGCGCGGAAGAGGCCGGCCTGTCCTTCGACCGGCTTGAATTCGTGTCGCGCAACTATCCCAGCCCCGGCAGCACCACCGAATACTTCCACGTCTATGTCGGGATCTGCCGCCTGCCCGAGCGGGTCGAGGGCACCGGCGGGCTCGACGACGAGGCGGAGGACATCCGCCGCCACGTGATGCCGTTCGAGACCGCGATGGCGCTCGCCGAGGCCGCGGAGCTCGATGTCGGCCCGCTTCTGCTGGCGCTTTACTGGCTGGCGCGGCACCGGGCGCGTCTGCGCACGCAGGCGTGATCTTCGGGGCCGCTTGAGTTCGCGGCGAGCCGCCCATAGACAGGGCGAAACAGCGTGAAGGGAGGGTGCCTCATGCGCGTGGCCGGGAATCTCGCCGATGCGATCGGAAATACGCCGCTCATCCGGCTCCACGGCCCGAGCGAGGCCACCGGCTGCGAGATCTGGGGCAAGGCCGAGTTCATGAACCCCGGCCAGTCGGTCAAGGACCGCGCGGCGCTCTGGATCATCCGCGACGCGGTGGAGCGGGGCGCGCTCGGCCCCGGGGGCACCATCGTCGAGGGCACGGCGGGCAACACCGGCATCGGGCTTGCGCTGGTGGGCGCCTCGATGGGCTTTCGCACCGTCATCGTGATCCCCGAAACCCAGAGCCAGGAAAAGAAGGACATGATCCGCCTTGCGGGGGCGGAGCTGGTGGAGGTCCCGGCCGCGCCCTACCGCAACCCGGACAATTACGTCCGCTATTCCGGCCGCCTGGCCGAACGGCTGGCGCAGTCGGAACCGCAGGGCGCCATCTGGGCCAACCAGTTCGACAACACCGCCAACCGCCAGGCCCATGTGGAGAGCACCGGGCCCGAGGTCTGGGCGCAGACCGAGGGGAAGGTCGACGGCTTCATCTGCGCGGTGGGCTCGGGCGGCACGCTGGCAGGCGTGGCAGAGGCGTTGCAGCCCAGGGGCGTCAAGATGGGCCTTGCCGACCCGATGGGCGCGGCGCTTTACAGCTACTACACGACGGGCGAATTCAAGGCCGAGGGCAGCTCGATCACCGAAGGCATCGGGCAGGGGCGGATCACCGCCAATCTCGAGGGCTTCACGCCCGATTTCTGCTACCGGATCCCCGACGAGGAGGCGCTGCCGGTCGTCTTCGACCTGCTGGAGCAGGAGGGGCTGTGCCTCGGGGGTTCCTCGGGCGTCAACGTGGCGGGCGCCATGCGCATGGCGCGTGAGATGGGCCCGGGCCATACCATCGTGACGATCCTGTGCGACTACGGCACCCGCTACCAGTCCAAGCTCTACAACCCCGAGTTCCTGCGCGAGAAGGATCTGCCGATGCCGGGCTTCCTGACGCGCGCGCCGGCGTCGCTGCCGTCGGTATTCGAAGGGAAGTGAGCGCATGTCGAGATCCGCGTTCGGGATGATCCGCGCCACGGCGCTTGCCGCGGCCGTCCTTTTCTGGATGGTGGTCGGCGCGCTTGCGCAGGATGCCCCGGTGGGCCCCATCGATTACGAAAGCTGGGCCATGGTGGCCGATCGCGCCGAACAGGTCGTGGAGGCCGGGCGCGCGTCGAACGAAGCGCTGGAGGATCTTCGCGGGCAGATCGCGGAGTGGCGGATGCGCTTCATCGAGGCGCAGGACCAGAATGCCGCGCGGATCGCGACCCTGCGCACCCAGCTCGCCGCGCTCGGCCCCGTGCCCGAGGACGGCACCGAAAGCGATGAGATCGCCGCGCGGCGCGCCGAGTTGCGCACCCAGCTCGAGGGGCTGCTCGCACCGGTGCTCAGGGCCGAGGAAGCGTTCAAGCGCGCGGACGGGCTGATCCGCGAGATCGACGGCACGATCCGCCAGCGCCAGCTGCGCGAACTTCGCTCGCTCGGGCCCAGTCCGCTGAACCCGATCCACTGGCCGGATGCGCTGGAGGATCTGTCGCGCTCCGCGGTCGCGCTGCAGCGCGAATTCCGCGAAAACTGGGCGTCTCCCACCGTACGCGCGCAGATGCGCGACCGCGCGCCCGTGACGCTCGGCATGATCGCCGTGGGGCTTCTGCTTGCGCTGCGCGGCCCGCGCTGGGTTCGGATCGCCGGCGCGCGGCTGCGACAGAGCACGCGGCGCGGCACCGGCGTGTGGACCACGCTGGTCTCGCTGGGGACCATCATCCTGCCGCTCGTGGGCTTTTCCACCATCGTGCTGGCGCTGCGTGACGGGGGCGGGGCCGGGGTGCGCGGCGAGCTTCTGCTGTCGCTGCTGCCGGGCGCGGCGGCGCTGCTTCTGGGCTATCGCTGGATCGGTCTGCGCCTTTTCAGTCAGCACGAGCGCGAGGCGATCATCCCGATCGAGGGCACCGCGCGCTTCGAGGCGCGGTGGTACACGTCCGCGCTGGCTCTTCTGATGGTCCTGCACCTGATTCTGGGCCGCATCGTCGAACTGGAGAACTACGCGCCCGAATCCGTCTCCGTCCTCGCCTTTCCCGTGATCGCCCTCGTCGGGCTCGTGCTTTTCCGGCTGGGGCAGATCCTGTCGAACTACAGCGCGGAGCCCGAAGATGATGGCGAAGAGGTCTTTCATCACCGGCTGATCCGCCTCGCGGGCCGGATTTCCATGGTGGTCGCCGTCGCCGCACCGGTGCTGGCCGGCATCGGCTACCGCGCCGCTGCGGAGGTGATCTACCCCTGGGTGCTCACCCTCGCGATCGCGGGGATCGTGCTGATCCTCCAGCGTTTCGTGCGCGACGTCTACCGGCTCGTCACCAAGCGGACCGAGGCCGATCCGGAGGGCCTGATTCCGGTCATGCTGGGAATGCTGTTGAGCCTTCTCGCGCTGCCGTTCATCGCGCTCGTCTGGGGCGCGCGCGTGGCCGATCTGACCGAGTTCTGGGCGACGCTGCGCGAGGGGGTCGTCCTCGGCGAGACGCGCATCACGCTCAGCGATTTCCTCACCCTCCTGATCGTCTTCCTGCTGGGTTATCTCGGAACGCGCCTGCTGCAGGGCACGCTGCGCAACTCCATCCTGCCCAAGACGAAGATCGACGTGGGCGGGCGCAACGCCATCGTCTCGGGCGTGGGCTATGTGGGCATCCTGCTTGCCGGTCTGTTCGCGGTCTCGGTGGCGGGGATCGATCTCAGCGGTCTCGCGATCGTCGCGGGCGCGCTTTCGGTCGGCGTGGGCTTCGGGCTGCGGACGATCGTCGAGAACTTCGTCTCGGGCATCATCCTGCTGATCGAGCGCCCGGTCTCCGAGGGCGACTGGATCGAGGTCAACGGGCAGATGGGATATGTGCGCGCGATCTCGGTGCGCTCCACCCGCATCGAGACGTTCGACCGCACGGACGTGGTGATCCCCAACGCCGATCTCGTCTCGGGGGTGGTGACCAACTGGACGCGCGGGAACACGATCGGCCGCGTGATCGTGCCCGTGGGCGTGGCCTACGGCACCGACACCCGCAAGGTGGAAAAGATCCTCATGGACGTGGCCGAGGATCATCCCATGGTGCTGGTCAATCCACCGCCCGCCGTTCTCTTCAAGGGCTTCGGCGACAATTCCCTGGATTTCGAGATCCGCGCCATCCTGCGCGACGTGAACTGGATGCTTTCGGTCCATTCCGACATGAACCACGACATCGCCCAACGCTTCGCCGAGGAGGGGATCGAGATTCCCTTCCCGCAGCGCGACGTGTGGCTGAAAAACCCCGAGACGCTGCACAAGGGCGCGCCGCCGCCCCCCGCGGCGGCCTCTCCCGACGAAAGCACGCCGCAGGACGGCGGGTCCCCCGTCGCGCGCGAGGCCTGAGGCAGAGGCCGCCGCGCCCCCCAATCCTAAGGAGACCGACAGGCCCATGACACGTCTTCTCTACCGCGAGGACCCCTACCTCAAGACCGCCCCCGCCCGCGTCGCGGCGGTGACGCCCGAGGGCGGCGTGGTGCTCGACGCCACGCTCTTCTATCCCACCGGGGGCGGGCAGCCGGGCGACAGCGGAACGCTCGAATGGGAGGGTGGGGCGCTGCGCGTGGCCACGACCGTCAAGGGCGAGGGGGACGCGATCGTGCTCTTGCCTGACGATGGCGACGCGGTGCGACCGCCGGTGGGCGCGGCGGTCGTGCAGACCCTCGACTGGGCGCGGCGGCACGCGCACATGCGGGTGCACACCGCGCTGCATCTGCTGTCGGTGGTCCTGCCGCTGCCGGTCACGGGCGGCGCCATCGGCGAGGGCAAGGGCAGGCTCGATTTCGACATGCCCGAGGCGCCCGAAGACAAGGCCGCGCTCGAGGCGGAGCTCGACACGCTGGTGGCACGCGATCTTCCCGTGACCGAGGACTGGATCACCGACGAGGAACTCGCCGCGAACCCCGGCCTCGTCAAGACCATGTCGGTCGCCCCGCCCAGCGGCGCGGGGCGGGTGCGTCTCGTCCGGATCGGCGCGGGCGAGGACCAGGTGGATCTTCAGCCCTGCGGCGGCACCCATGTGGCGCGCACCGGCGAGATCGGGGGGCTGCGCCTCGGCAAGATCGAGAAGAAGGGCCGCCAGAACCGACGCGTGACGCTGCACCTCGCCGACTGAGCGCCCCCTTGCATCGCGCGCGCGCCTGAGGCAAACACCATCCTCACGGAGAGGTGGCCGAGCGGTCGAAGGCGCACGCCTGGAACGCGTGTAGGCGGGAAACCGTCTCCAGGGTTCGAATCCCTGTCTCTCCGCCACTTGCCCCTGCAAAAGCGTTCTCCCGATCCGGCTGCGGCGGGATTTTTCCGTTGTTTTAGGGGGTTATGCGGGATGGGCTGAGCACTGGCGCCAGCGCTGGCTGAACCAAGATAGGTCTCTCGAGGCCGATATTCTCCGCACCTCTCGACTGCGCAGTTTCGGTGTAGAGCCTGTAGCCCTCTGAAATTGAAATGCTTTCCTGACTGACTACCTGAACACTTCGATTCCGGTGGTACTCGGTCGAATGGTACCGAGCCCTCCGAGGCCGTCGACGCGGAGGCGGACGTTGAGCCCGTCCGTGCCGATGTCCACGCGCTCGACCAGCAGCGCGACGATGCTGGCCTGCTCGGCGGGGAAGAGTTCGTCCCACAGCGGGTCGAGCTGCAGCAGGGCCACACGGGCGTTGGCCTCGGTGATGTCGTCGGCGTGGCCGCGTGCCGCCTTCCACGTCCCTGCGACGATCTCCGGCTGGCGGAACACGACGCGCAACTGGTCGATGACGGCCGCCTCGATCTCGGCGGCGGGGACTCGGCCGACGGGGCAGGATCCGGCGCCGTGCTTCAGCACCGTCTGGCTGACATAGTAGCGGTAGAGCCGGTCGGCGCCGTGCAGATCCGCGCCGAATGCGGCTCTGCCTTCTTCGCCGATCTCGTGGCCCACAAGGAAGTGCGGGAGACCTATCTCAACACCGCCGCGGCGGCCGACCTGCGGGGCCGCGTGGCCGACGAGGTCAGCTTCGGCGGCATCACCTTCCGCCGCTACCGGGGCGGGGTCGGCTTCACCGTGCCGACCGACAAGGCGTTCTTCTATCCTGAGGGTATCGAGGGGCTCTTCGAGATCTACTACGCCCCCGCCGACACCTTCGAGACGGTCAACACCCTCGGCCAGCCGCTCTACGCCCGCACGATCCCCGACCGGGATCGCGACGAGTGGGTGCGGCTTGAGATCGAGTCCAACCCGCTGCCGATCTGCACCCGCCCGCAGGTGCTGCGCTCGGCACGACGGACCTGACGAGTCAGAGCGTGACGCTGTATCGGGCGTTGAGATCGCTGAGATGCCGGACCAGCCAGTCGGCCGGTTCGGTATCCTGCCAGAAGCGCCAGAGTTCCGGGTAGCTCATCGCCTCGAACGCCGGCGATGATCCTGCCACGCGCGCCCTGAACTCCTCGATCTCCTCCCGATGGGCGGCGAACTCCGGACCGGCACCCGGGTTCGCAGGCTCCCAGAACAGATAGAGCAGCGTCACGGGGCGGTCTGGAAAGGTGCGAGCCAGACCGAAGGCATGCTTGATGAGCTGTGCAGCGTCGAGCCAAGTGTACTGGTCCGGGCGATCCCGGAGGCGCAGCATCTCGCGAAAGTATCCCTGATCGCGCCGCGCGTCCCTGATCTGCTCCTCGTAGGCGGGCGAGAATTCGGCCCGGTGGGCCGACAGGTGTTCGGTCAGCTTGGACTCGATCCCGACCACGCCGCTGGGGCCCGAAAGCACGACGTCGAGGTTGGGAGCACGGCCACCGCGGAGTCCGGTGGGGCATTTCCGTTCGAAGCGAAGATCGTCGAAACCGGCACCCATCGGCATGGCGAGGTCGGCGAGCCGGCTCCGAAACGGCGCGAAGCAGTTGACCGCCAGCCCTGATGAAGAATGGGCCGCCCGAAACTTGGTCTCCAGCTCGTTGCCGTCGCCCGAGGATAGGTCTGCTTCGAAATCCTCCAGCGAGACCTGCGGAAGCAGGGTGTCGCGAAAATCTGCGACGTAGCCCTTCGGGTCGAGGGATGTGTCCGGGTGCTGGTGAACGAAAGCCTCTGAAAGAGCTTGAACGGCTCGGATCCTCGTCGGGCGCTCTGAAATCGATTCCTGTTTCATGGGAGCAATATAGCAATGACCAGCGCGTTCGCATCCGCTCTCGACACGCTCTTCGCGGACGCGCATCTCGCGCGCGACGTCGCCTATATCCCACCGAATGGAATGCGTCAGCCCTCAGACGGCGGGTTCGTGCCCCACAGCGCGGAATGCGTCAGCCCTCGAGGCGGGTTTTTCTTTTCGGAGGACCCACGACCACGACCTTCCACCGCCATTGGCGCGACGTGCCCGAGAGCGGCTGGCGCTGGCCGAACTTCTCGCCCGCCGAAATCGCCTGCCGAGGTACCGGCAAGCTGCTGATCAACGAGCCCCCGATCGACAAACTGCAGGCGCTCCGCGACCGGCTGGGCAAGCCGCTGATCGTCCGCTCCGCCTATCGCAGCCCCGAGCACAACCGTGCCGTCGGCGGCGCGACCCACTCGAAGCACGTCGACGGCACCGCATTCGACATCGCAATGGCGAACCACGACCCCGTGGCCTTCGAGACCGCGGCGCGCGAGGTCGGGTTCCTCGGCTTCGGCTTCTACCCGCGCTCGGGGTTCATCCATGTCGACCTCGGGCCCGCTCGCCACTGGGGCGAGCGGTTCCCGGTGCGGGCGACGGCATTTGCAGCCGAAACGCCGCCCGCGCGCGAAGTGCTGGCCGGCAGCCGCACGATGAAGGGGGGTGGCGCGGCAGGCGTAGCCACGCTGGGCGCGGCCGGGGTGGAGGTTGCGCAGAGCGTCCTGGCCGAGACCCAGACCGCGATCCTGCCGCTGTTGCCGTATCTCGACACGCTTCGCTGGGTGTTCATCGTCGTGGCACTCGGTGGCATCGCGGTCACGATCTACGCGCGTCTCGATGACTGGCGCCGGGGGCGGCGGTGATCGCCAGGCTGGTCACCGGGATTGCCACGAGCCCGTGGATGCGGGCGGCGCTGCGCTACGGAGCCATCGCGCTCGCCGTGCTCTTGTTCCTGTTTTCGCTTCGGCGCTCCGGGGAGCGAGCGGGACGCCTCGTCGAACGCCTTGAGACCATGGAGAAGATGCATGACGCCCAACGACGGATGCTCGAGGCGGCGGCGCATCGCCCTCGCTCTCGCGACGATTTGGCTGAGTGGCTGCACGACGGTCAGTTCTGACGGTAGCGGGCCAGGGGCGTGTCCACCTGTCGTCGGGTACAGCGATGAGTTTCAGGCGCGGGCGGCTGAGGAGCTGGTCCTGCTGCCGGAAGGGTCGGCCGTATCGGAGATGATCACCGACTACGCAGTGATGCGGGAGCAGGCGCGGGCGTGCCAATGATATTCGGTTTCGCGACCGATCTCTCCCGAAGCCGCAGGCCCGCGCGGACGCCACTCCTTCATTCCCTTCGAGGCGACAAGTGTAGCTCAGGCGTGGCTCTCGAATACCTCCGTGCTGCCGTCGCGCAGAACGAGCAGTGTGTCATAGGCGTCGCGCTGGTTGCCCATTTCCATTCCGGGCGACCCAATCGGCATGCCAGGCACCGTGAGGCCAAGCGCGTCAGGGCGCTCGGCCAGCAACCGCTGTACATCACCCGACGGCACGTGGCCTTCGACGAAGTAGCCGTCGATGAATGCTGTGTGGCACGAACTCAGTTCCGGTGTGATGCCTGCCCGGGCTTTCATCGACCAGAGGGTTTCCTGATCGACGTCGCGCGCCACTGTATCGAAGCCGGCACGAGCCATGTGGTCGACCCAGGCCGAGCAGCAGCCGCAGGTCGGCGATTTGAAAACCTCCGTTTGACCGGGCGTTGACAGTGCCGGGCGGGTGAGCGTCGCCGCGCCCAAGAAAGAGGCGAGGCCAGTGAGGATGAAGTGTCTGCGGTTCATCGGTTGTATCTCCCAGTTCGGTTTTCCTTCGAGCTACGCGTCACGTAACGCGCAGCCAGGTCATCATTCCACCGGCCGAATGCTCCAGCATGTGGCAATGCAGGAGCCAGTCGCCCGGGTTGTCCGCCACGAAGGCGATCTCAACAGTCTCGCCGCGGTTCATAAGGATCGTGTCCCGCAATGGACCCAAACGACCGTCCACGCCGATCTGCCGGAAGTGGTGCCCGTGCAGATGCATCCCGTGGGGCCAGGCGGTGTCGTTGATCATGGCGATCCGCACGGTTTCTCCCATGCGCGCGTCAAGCAGCGGCGTATCGCCCATGTCCGCCATACCGTTGAAGGCCCAGACCTTGCCCTCTGCCGCCATGTCACGCATGCCCATCATGCGTCCACCTATCATCGCGCCGCGCATGCCGCCCATGGCGCCGCCCTCCATTCGCAGTTCAGCCCGCGCAGCGGTCTCCAAGGGTCCAAGGAAGGGGACGTGGTTTGGCGGCAAGGCGCCCGGTGCGGAGAGGCGGGCCTGTCGGGCAACACCCGTAACCGGGAAGGCCGCAATGGCGTAACCGCCGTCCCGCTCGAAGCTTACAAGGAACGCTTCCTCACCTTCACCCGCCACCACATCGATAATCAGGTCGGCCCGTTGCGCCGGCGCGAGGGTGAGCTCGCCAAGTGGCTGCGGCGCCTCGAGCGGCATGCCGTCGAGCGCGACGACCCAACCTTCCAGCCCGCGCCCCTCCAACGTGAAGATCCGGGCATTTGCCGTGTTCACAAGACGCAGGCGCATGCGGGTGTGGTGCGCCACTTCGCTCGACCAGACTCCGTTTCCGTTTACCGTGATCCAGTTGCCGATCCTGCCCGCATGCGCCCAGTCATGCATGTTGCCGAAGCCTTCGGCGATCTGGGCGTCGTCGGTGACGCGCCAGTCGTCGATCAACAGCACCTCGTCCAGATCGACGTCCGGCGCGCCCTCGTTTTCCTCGACGATCAGCGCGCCGTAGAGGCCGCGCGCCATCTGCTCGTAGGTGCGGTTGTGGGGATGGTACCAATAGGTGCCCGCGTCCGGCAGCGCGAAATCGTAGAGAAACTCTTCCCCCGGCGCGACGGCGGGTTGCGTCAGTCCGGCGACGCCATCCATGGAATTTTCGATCCGGATGCCATGCCAGTGCACGCTTGAGGCCTGGGGGAGGTCATTGCGTAAGCTCTGTGTCATCCGCTCGCCTTGGCGTGCGCGCAGTACGGGGCCGGGCACGGTGCCGTCATAGCCCCAGATCCGCGTCTCCGGATACTCCGCCGGCGCCAGCCGGGCGCTGCCCTCCCGGGCGTGCAGGATCGGCGCGGTCTCGGACCGTACGAAGGTCGGCAATGTTGCGGCGGCCGCGGCGGCCAGCACGGAGATGTGGAATTGCCGGCGTGTGATGCGGGTCATGAAGCCTCTCCATACGTCTGGTGCGCCGCCCCTCGGGATGGCGCGGAAAGTGCGGCCTGCGCGCTGTCGCCGTTGCCCGGCGGCGCGGAAAGCGTGGTGAGTGCCGCTGTCGCGACAAGGATGCCTGCCACCAATCCCGCCTCGACGCCGATGGAACGGCGCAGGCGCGCGCCAGCACCCGGCGCCCCGGTCAGCAGCGCCGGTGTCAGCGTAAGCTTGTTGACGGCGGCCAGCGCAATCACGCCGGCAAAAAGGACGAGCTTGACCGCGAACATCTGTCCATAGGGGCTGGACAGGGCGGATGGCGTCGCGGCGCCCAGGAGTGCCAGCGTGATTCCGCCAGCAAAGACGACAAGGCCCACGGCCCAAAGCGCGCGCCGCCCGAATTCATGGGCCAGGGCGCCGGCCTGTGCTGGCGGGTCCAATCGCGCCGCCCGCGCCAACGGCGCAAAGCCGCCAATCCAGAACGCAAGGCAGAGGATATGCAGCGTGATGAGCGCGCCGAGAATCACCCGCGGCTCGCCGAGCGCATGGCCGCGCAGCGCGAAGGACACGGAAGCGATACATGCACCTATGACAGCGAGGACAAGGCCCGCGCGCGCGCGCCAGAGCGCCGCGAGTATCAGGGCAAGCCCCGCGAGCCGCACTGCCACGCTGGTCCCAAGCGGGCTGTCCGCCACCATCCCAAGGATCATTGTGTCCGTCGCGCCGTCCCAGGTGCCGCCCATGAGGAAACTGGCCCGCACTGGCAGCCGCAGCGCCGAGAACAGAGCGGCGGCGAGCGCTGAGGCGACGGCTGTCAGGCGAAGCGCGGTGCGTCCGCCTTCGCCCAGTTCGCGCAATACCACAAGCACAAGCACGCTGCCGATGGCGCTGAGCGTCGCCCCATAGGCAAGCACCTTCACGCTGATCGAAAGCCATGTGACGGCATCGGCAGAGGCGAGCGCGGCCAGCATCCGGTCTCAGTCGGCCAACTCGAAGGAAAAACTGCCCTGCATGGCGTGGCCGTCAGACGCCAGCCCACGCCATTCCACCGTGTAGCTGCCAGGGCTCAGGGGTTCCGGCTCGGCATGGAACTCCAGCGACGGCGCCAGTCCGGTGCCGCGCTCCATCGGCATCTCGGCGCCATCCGCGTTCAACAGTCTCACCATGGTGATCCGCATCGGGTCGTCGAACACCATGTGGATCATCTCGGGCGTCTCGGTCAGCTGCGCGCCGTCTGCCGGCGTTGTGCCTTCCTTTTCGGAATGCGCAATAAGCGGAGTTGCCGACAGGCAAATCGCGGTCGCGGAAAGAATGCGGGAGAGTTTTCGGTTCATTTCTCGGCCAGTTCATTGAAGTGTGGGCGACCGGCGCGGAGTGGCCGGTCGCTGCGTTGCGTGGTTCAGTTCGGCATCATCGCGCCAATTGCGTACATGCCGTCCGATCCCTTCACGAGCATGATCGTAACTTCATCGCCCGCGGAAATCTCCCCCATCATTTCCGCGTTCTCCAGTAGCGGGAGATCCATGGTCATCGCAGGCCAGCCGATCTCCGGGATCGGATCATGGCTGACATTGGCTGTGCCGTCGCCAATCGAGTTGACCACGGCCTTTGCGTGGACCGCGCCCTCCATCTGTTCGGACGACATCGGCATGTTGGAATGGTCCATGCCATGGTTCATCTGGGCGAAGGCCGGCATGGACGTCAGAGCCAGAAGGCCGAGGGTTGCAGTGAGTGTCTTCATCAGAAGCTCCATCAGTTGGTTTACGGTTCGATTATTCGGCAGGCACAGATTGTTCAGGCCGCAGAATGAGGGGGGCGATCTCGCGATTTACGCGGCGCAGAGCCAGCACCTTCCAGATCACGAAGATCGATGGGATCACGAAAAGGGTCAGCAAGGTCGCTGTCACCATGCCGCCGATCATCGGCGCCGCGATCCGCTGCATGATCTCGGACCCGGTGCCGGTGCCGTACATGATCGGGATGAGAGCCGCGAAGATCGTGGCCACCGTCATGACCTTGGGCCGGACCCGCAGAACCGCGCCTTCGAAGACGGCCTCCTCGATGTCGTCCCGAGTCAGATTGCGGTTCTCGGTCTGCGCGAGCTTGCGGCGCTTTTCCCAAGAGAGGTTGAGGTAGAGAAGCATCACGATGGCGGTCTCGACCGCGACGCCTGCGAGCGCGATGAAGCCGACAAGCACGGCCACCGAGATGTCGAAGGCGAGATACCACAGGAACCAGACGCCCCCGGCCAACGCCAGCGGTAGGGCCGCGAGGATGATCCCGACCTCGATCACCCGGTTGAAGGCCATGAAGAGCATCAGCGTGATGATCAGAAGCGTCGCGGGGGCCACGATTGTCAGCCGTTTCTGCATCCGTTCGATGTATTCGTACTGCCCTGACCAGGTGAGCGAGTAGCCCGGAGGCAAGGTGACCTCTTCGGCGACCCTCGTGCGTGCCTCGGCGACATAGCTGCCAAGGTCACGGCCCGCGATATCGATGAAGACGAATCCCGTGCGCCGGGCGTTCTCGGACCGGATCATCCCCGGGCCATCGACGATCCGGATATCGGCGAACGCGGCGAGCGGGACATGGGCGCCCGAAGGCGTGACCACGGGCAAGGTTTCGAGCCGCTCGGGACTGTCCCGCCAGGACTGCGGGTAGCGCAGGTTGATCGGGAACCGTTCGAGCCCTTCGACGGACTCCGACACCTGCATGCCGCCGATGGCCGTCTGCACTACGTCCTGCACGTCGCGGACGCTCATCATGTAGCGGGCGGCCGCGTCGCGCTTCACGTCGATCTCGATGAAGCGCCCGCCGATGGGGCGTTCGGCATAGGCCGAGGCGGTGCCGTCTATGCCGCGCACGGCCTCCTCGACCGCGATACCGATCTGTTCGATGACGTTCAGGTCGGCGCCCGAGATCTTCACGCCGACGGGCGTCTTGATCCCCGTCGCCAGCATGTCGATCCGGTTCTTGATTGGCTGGATCCAGACGTTCGTGACGCCGGGCACCTGAACCACACGGTCAAGTTCGTCACGGATCCCTTCCATCGTCATGCCCGGGCGCCATTCGGATTCCGGCTTAAGCTGGATGGTGGTCTCGATCATCGTTAGCGGTGCCGGATCGGTCGCGGTTTCCGCACGGCCAAGCTTTCCGTGTACTGTTTCCACCTCGGGGATGGTCGCGATCAGCCTGTCGGTTTGCTGCAGGACCTCGCGCGCCTTGCCGATGGAGACGCCGGGGTAGAGCGTCGGCATGTAGAGAAAGTCGCCCTCGTTCAGTTCCGGCATGAACTCCGAACCGAGGCGCTGGAGCGGATACCACATTGAGGCGACAACAGCGGCGGCAAGAAAGGTCGTGGCCCAGGGCCAGGCGATGGCCGCGTCAAGGAACGGGCGATACATCCAGACGACGACGCGATTTAGGGGGTTTTTGCGTTCGGGCAGGATGCGGCCGCGGACAAAATAGCCCATCAGCACCGGCACCAGCGTGATCGACAGGATCGCCGCTGCCGCCATCGCATAGGTCTTGGTATAGGCCAGCGGCTTGAACAGCCGTCCTTCCTGATTTTCCAGAACAAAGACCGGCAGGAAGCTCACCGTAATGATGGCGAGCGAATAAAACAGCGCAGGTCCGACCTCGGATGCGCATTCCAGCACGATCCGCCAACGGTTCTCAGCCGTCAGCTTCTCCTTTTCGAGCCGACGGTGCATCGCCTCGATCATCACGATGGCGGCGTCGACCATGGCGCCGATGGCGATGGCGATGCCACCCAGCGACATGATGTTGGCGTTCACGCCCTGGGCCTTCATCAGGATGAAGGCCGCGAAGATGCCCAGGGGAAGCGACAGAAGGATAACCAGCGACGAGCGCAGGTGCAGAAGGAAGGCGGCGCAGACCAGCACCACGACGATGAATTCCTCGGTCAGCTTCTTCTGAAGATTCTCTATGGCCCTTTCGATCACACCGGAGCGGTCGTAGGTGGTCACGATCTCGACGCCCGCGGGCAGGTTCGGGCGCAACTCCGCGATCCGCGCCTCCACCGCCTTGATCGTGGCCAATGCGTTGCCGCCCCAGCGCAGGATCACAACGCCGCCCACGGCGTCGCCAATCCCGTCGAACTCGCCGACGCCGCGGCGCATCTCCGGCCCGAGCCGGATCTCGGCCACGTCGCCGAGCGTCAGCGCGGCGCCGCGCTCATTGACCCTCAAGGGCGCGCTGGCGAGGTCCGCAAGCTCGTCGATGTAGCCCGACGAGCGGACCATGAACTCCGCTTCGCCCATCTCGATCACGCTGCCACCGGTCTCGCGGTTCGCGGCCTGGATCGCTCCGCGCAGCTGCGCGAGCGTGATGTCGTAGGCTCTGAGCTTGTTTGGATCGACGACGACCTGGTACTGCTTGACCATCCCGCCGATGGTGGCGACTTCAGAAACGCCTTCGACTGCCTGTAACTCGTATTTCAGGAACCAGTCCTGAAGCGTGCGGAGCTGCGACAGGTCATGGTTCCCGGTGCGGTCGATCAGGGCGTATTGGTATATCCACCCTACGCCCGTCGCATCCGGCCCCAGCTGCGGGGAGACGCCCTCGGGAAGGCTTCCGGAAATTTGGCCGAGATATTCCAGCACCCGCGAGCGCGCCCAGTAAAGATCAGTGCCGTCCTCGAAGACGACATAGACGAAACTGTCCCCGAAGAAGGAAAAGCCGCGCACGTCCTGCGCCCCGGGCACCGAAAGCATGGCGGTGGCGAGCGGATAGGTGATCTGGTTCTCGACCACCTGCGGCGCCTGACCCGGATAAGGCGTGCGCACGATCACCTGGACGTCGGACAGGTCAGGGATCGCGTCCACCGGCGTCTCGCGGATGGCCCAGACCCCGGCCGCCGCCAACATGAGCGCGAGCGCCACGATGATGAAGCGGTTCGCGATCGAGGCGCGGATGATGGTGGGGATCATTGCGATACGCTCCGCGCAGCGGCGGTGCCGACAAGTGTCATCGAGAAGTCGGGGTTGCGATGCAGAAGCAGGGTGAGTTCCTCCCCGGTGGGCAAGGCGGCCGGATCGATGTCATCGGCGATGGCGAAATCCATGGTCATGCTCGGCATGCCGATCTCGGCCATGGGCCCATGGGTGATGTTGGCCATCCGCGTATCAGGGTCGACCGCATTGATCGTGCCAGAGACCTCCATCGGCGGCTGCGTGGGCTCGACACTTGCCAGCACCATCGTCATGCCGTCCGGGCGCGCGAAGGTGAGCGACATTTCCGTCCCGGTCGGCAGAGAGGCCAGGTCGAGATCGGCATCGACGGCAAACTCCATCGTCATCCCCGGCATCCCGATCTCCATGATCGGCCCGTGGGTTATGGTCGCCCGCCCAGCCTCGGCATCTGCGGCGTCGATGGTACCGGTGACGGTGATTGGCGGCGCACTCGGGACGACAGGCGCGGCAGCCGTCAGCACCATGGTCATTCCATCCGGCCTTGCAAAGGTGAGGGTCATCTCCTGATCTGTTTCGGTTCCAGAGAGGTCCAGTTCCGGGTCCACAGCGAACGCCATCGTCATGCCTGGCATGCCGATTTCGGTGATCGGTCCGTGGGTGATCGTTGCCTGTCCAGTTGCCGGGTCGATGGCGTTAATCGTTCCTGAAACGACGATAGGAGGCGCCGCCGCGGTCGGCGTCTCGTCAACTTTCCCCACCGCAGGTGCATCTTCGCCCTCGGCGCGCACGGCGATGATGGAGAACATTCCGTTCTCATCCTTGGCGAGATCGAACTCGATTGGCGTATCGAGTGGAACGCTTGCCGGATCGAGACCGGCCACATCGAGGTCCATCTGCATTGCCGGCCAGCCAAGATCCGGAATAGGGCCATGATCGAGCTTCAGCTTGCCTCCGGGCGTTACGGCTAGGGCCATGCCCGTTCCCGTCGCCGCGACCCCATCATCGGGACCCAGCTCGATCAGGCCGAGCAGACCGTCGGCGCCCCGGGCGGCGCGGAACGACACTTCCTCTCCCTCCCGCAGCCGGTCCAGCGACACGTCCGCGCGCACCGGGAACTCGGACGTCATGGCCGGCCAGTCGAGGCTTTCCAGAGTACCATGGCGAAGCGTCGCGACCCGCCGGTCACGGTCAAGTGCTACAAGCGTGCCTGTCCCGCGCGCGGGCTCTTCATCTGTCGGCGCCATCCGCGTGAAGCCCGCACTCAGGGCGCTTTCGCTGTCGATCAGGAACTGGGCGGAGGCCACGACCTCCTCACCCGGAGACAAGCCTTGCAGAATTTCCGTGCGGCCGCCTTCTCCGAAACTGTCGCGCAGGCCCGTCGTGACGAGCCGGGGCCGGAACGTTCCCTCGCCCGTCTTCAGGATGACCCGCTCCGCCGATCCGGTGCGGATCACGGCCTCGGACGGAACTGTCAGTACCTGACGGCTTGTATTGGGAAGGAGGCTCACGTTCCCGAACATGCCGGGCCGAAGCAGGCCTTCCGGATTGTCGAACCGCAGGCGCACGGGAAGGGTTCGCGTGCGCGGGTCGAGCTCGGGATAGACGTAGTCGATCCTGCCTTCGAAGACTCGCCCCGGAAGATGCTCGAAGCTGGCGACAGCAGTCATGTTTTCCGAAAGGCGCGAGATGTCACGCTCGAACACATCTACGATCAGCCACACCTGGCTCAGATCCGTGATCGACACCGCCTGCGTTCCCGGCTGCAGGAACATGCCGTCCGCGGCCTCGAGAGCCACCACGATACCGTCCCTCGGGGCTTCGACGGCTATGCGACGCGCGACCTCTCCGGATGCCTCGATCTCCGCGATCTGTCGCTCGGTGGCACCGTGGCTCCGCAGTTTGTTGCGAGCCGCCTCGCGCGACAGCCCCGTTCCGTTCTCCACGGCCCTCAGAAAATCAAAGCTTGCGACGCCGAATTCCGGCGAGAAGAGCTCGAACAGCACGTCACCCTTTTGGACAACGTCACCCACCGCGCGCACGTTCAGCAACTCGATCCATCCATCGACGCGCGTGTGGACATGGCTGGTCAGATGCTCGTCATAGCCGACAAATCCGACGGTTTCGATCTTCGGAGCCACGTCCGTCATCCGCGCCAGCGCGGTGCGTACCCCGATCGCATTGATTTCGGCCGCGCTGAGCGAGACCTCTGAGGGATCGCCTGCAGGTTCCTGACCGGCATAGACAGGGATCAGGTCCATCCCCATGGGCGATTTGCCCGGTCCCGGTTGCCGGAAATTCGGGTCCATCGGAGCGACCCAATAGAGAATCTCCGGGCCATCTGACCCGTCCATACTCGCCGGGTTGAGGTAGAACCTCTCTAGGGTGATGCCGCCGGCGGCGCCGCCCGCCAAGGCAAGGATCGCGAGAGCCGTGTAGCGTCCACGCATTGCAACCTCCTGGCAGCCGATCCGCTGTGGATCGGCCCAAAATTCAAGATGGACCCGAGCCGCTCGAGGGCTCGGACCCGCAAGAACCTGTCAGGAAAGTCGGGGAGGTCGTTCAGGGAGAGGGGTGTTGATCGAAGGTCCGACCAGATTTCCCATCGACTGAGCGCAGGCGCTTCGGCTGTGCTCCAGGGACGGCGTAACGTTCGAGTATTGCAGTTCGGAAAGACAACAGGCTGATATATGGCAGCTCGACGCAGCCGTGGTGTCGGGTTCACAGCACTCCGCGTCGGATTTCCCGGACGCCATCTGGTGCGATGCGTGGTCCATCGACCCATAATCGGACGACGTCCAGGCGACGCTTCCACTGCTGTCATGCCCCGGATGTTCGATCGCGACAGCCGCAGCTATTCCGGCGATCATGAGCGCAAGGCACACGATCAGCGCCGTCAAACGCTTCGCTGCAGAACTGTCCGCGATCTCTCTCATGATTATGAAATAGTTGCGACAACGCGTCGAGACAACTGGAATTTGCGTGACCCTACGAGGACCAGCCTTCCCAAGGTCTGCCTCGTCAGTCCAAGCCAGGAAGCTGACTCTGCGACAAGCGGTTTCGACCGGCGCGAGGTTGAAGGTCATCGCTCCTCTATCCTGTGAGCGCGCTGCAAAGCGCGGACATAGGCGGTGATCCGCTGAACATCCCCATTGATGACACTTTCGATGGCCGGCATGTTCGCTTCTCCATGCGCGACTGCGCACACCCCTCTGGTTCTTCGCCACCGCTTTGGGCGGGAACGCCTAGAACGTCTTCGGCGTCGTCCAGTTCGCCAGCGCCATCACCGCGACCGAGTCATGTCTGATCGCCTCGGCCTGCACCAGCGCCGTTCGATATCGCTCGTGTCTGGACCGCTTATCGGATGCAACTCGGTTCCATGAAATGAAATCCAATGGCTTAGGGGCCGGAGAACGTTCGATTCCGGTTCCATCCCCTCCGCCACTTGCCCTAGCGAAAAGGTTCTCCCCATCTGGCTGGGGCCGGATTTTTCCTTGGTTTTCGAGGGTTATGCGGCTGGGGCTGAGCACTGGCCCTGCTGCCAGGAGGCCCGGAAGCGGTCTCTCAGTGCCGATATTCTCCGGACCTCATGACTGCGCCGTTTTGGTGAATAGCTTGCAAGCATCTGAAATCATTGTGGTTTCAAGTTTTCCCGGCTGAACACTTCGACGCTAGTGGCCTTCGCGAAAAGGAACTGAGACCAAACTTTAGCGAGTAGTAGGATAGAACAGCTCGACCGTGCTACTCCCGCATCACCTTGTCCATTCGCCAGGCACAGTATGAACACATGCCGGCGTCATAATTGAAATCGTCCGGATTGAACTCCTCTCCAAACATTGAACACGTCAGATCAGCACCTGGACAGAGGACGCAGCCCTCTCCGTTCACCCAGCTTTCACGATGGCATTCTGGGCATGTGGTCACTGGGGGTTCTCCACCATCGGTCATGGCGATGTATGCGTCACCTGCTGTGGCTTCGCCGATTGCAGCTTCGAAGACCTCCTCGCGATCCAGTACTGCGCCACATTCAGCGCAATCCATTTCCATTTCATCGAAGTTCTGGTTGTCCGGATCTCTCTTCTGGATCGCGGACGGCAGCATTGAAGCCAGTTCAGCGATGTTGGACACCGCCTTCTGAACGCCCTTCTCATCGAACTTGAGCGCCTGTGCGACGTCGTCAAAGATCCCGAGGTAGTCGACGATCAGGCCGTGCGTCTTCTGCTCGCCGTAGGGGCGGTTTGTCCGGCAGATCGCCTGCAGCAGCGTGTGGTCGCGCAGCGGCTTGTCGAGATACATCGTCTGCAAAATCGGGGCGTCGAAGCCGGTCAGCAGCTTCGACGTGACGATGATGATCTTCAGCGGATCCTTTGGGTCGCGGAAACGGTCGAGCAGCTTTTCCTCGGCATCCCGGTCGCGCTTGTAGGCCGCGTATTCCGGCTCGCCGCTGTTGACCGAGATGACGATGTCGGAGGTTTCCGGCGGCAGGTGCTTGTCGAGCTCCTTCTTGTAGAGAACGCAACTTTCGCGGTCGAACGTCACCACCTGCGCGCCGAAACCGTTCGGCTGCACCTTCGTCTGGAAGTGCTGCGCGATGTCGGCGCAGATGGCGCTGATGCGTTCCGGAGCCTTCACCAGGATCGACATCTTTGCGGCGGCGCGGCCGAGCTTGTCCCTGTCCTCGTCCGTGAGGCCCTCGGTCAGCTCGGCATAGGCCTCCTCGATCGCCTGCTGGTCGATGTGCAGGTCCACCAGCCGCGGCTCGAAATGCAGCTCCTTGGTCGCGCCGTCGTGGATCGAGTCGTTGAGCCCGTAGCGGCTCATGTAGCCGTTCTCGTCGATCTCGGCGCCGAAGGCGTAGAAGGTGTTGCGGTCGGCGCGGTTGATCGGCGTGCCGGTCAGACCGAACAGGAACGCGTTCGGCAGCGCCTCACGCATCTTGCGGCCGAGGTCGCCCTCCTGCGTGCGGTGCGCCTCGTCGACCATGACGATGATGTTGTCGCGGTCGTTCAGCACGCCGTCTGCCTCGGCGAACTTGTGGATCGTGGTGATGACGACCTTGCGCACGTCCTTGGCCAGCAGGTCGGACAGCTCCTTGCGGCTGTCGGTGCGCACCAGATTGGCCATGTCGGCGGCATAGAAGGTGCCGGCGATCTGGCTGTCGAGGTCGATGCGGTCGACCACCACCAGCACTGTCGGGTTCTTCAAGGCGGGTTGCAGGCGCAACTTCTTGGAAGCGAACAGCATTAGCAGAGACTTGCCGGACCCCTGGAAGTGCCAGATCAGCCCCTTGCGCACCTGGCCGGCGACGACCCGCTCGACGATCTTGTTGACGCCCTCGACCTGCTGGTAGCGGGCAATGATCTTGATGCGCTGCTTGCCCTTCTGCGTGGCGAAGGCGGTAAAATTGGCGAGCAGGTCCAGCACCATCGCGGGCCGCAGCATCGCGTTGACCGATTTCTCGACCTCGCCCATCGACTGCGGGCCGTCGGCATCCGTGCGCCACGGGCCCCAGAGATCGACGGGCATGCGGACGGAGCCGTAGCGGTATTCCTTCCCCTCGGTGGCGACCGAGAAGACGTTCGGGACGAACAGCTCCGGCACGTTCTGCTCGTAGTCGTCATGAACCTGGAGCGCGGCGTCGAGCCAGCTCTGGCTGGAGCGAACCGGCGTCTTGGCCTCGATCAAGACAAGCGGCAGGCCGTTGATCAGCAGCACCAGATCGGCGCGCTTTTCGGTCTTGCCGGCGCGAAAGGTGAACTGCTGGGTGACGACAAAGCTGTTCCGCTCGATGTCGTCGAAGTCGATCAGGCGGATGGTGACATGCTGGCCGTCCGCGCCGAAGGGCATGGAGCGTTCGCCGAGCATCCAGGCGGCGAATTCCTCGTTGGCCTTCACCAGCCCGTCCGAGCGCGCGCTCATGACGATGGCGCGCAGGCGGTAGAGCACGTCGTCCACGCGGGACGGATTGGCGGTGATGTCGGGGTTCAGGCGGATCAGGGCGTCGCGCAGCCAGAGCTCGACCAGCGCCTCCTGCGACTGGCGCGGAAGGTCGACGGGGCCGACGAAATGCCAGCCAAGGCCGGAGATCGCGCCGCCTTGCCGGGCGAGGCCGGGTGCAACCGCGGCTGGACTGGCGCTGCCCGAAAGGCGGTCGCGGATGAAGGCTTCGACGGTGTTGGCTTCGTTAAAGGACAATGGTCATCGATCCCCGTTCAAGAGCATCTTGAATAGCTTTCGCGCGTTCAAAAGGCGTTCTTCGATGTTCGCCGCACTGGCGGAAATCTGATCAAGCTTTGTGAGCTCGTGTCTTTGAGTTTCAATACATGGCAGCGGAAATTGAAATTCGCGAACAACGGTCGAATTGATCGTGTTCAAGCCGCTGGAACTCTTTGCGCGAGACTGAAAGTATTCCTGACCTACAGGCGAATTAATCAGCTCGCAAATGAAGCGAGGCTCCGCTCTGCTGCCGGCTCTTATTCGGATCAGATGGTTTTGGTGCATCATATCAGAGATTTCACCCTGCCAGATGGCCGCGCGACCAATCTCTTGACGGTTCGCGTGCCCCTCATCACCGAGGGGGCGAGCGGATTGGGGCGACGGATGGGACCGGGATCGAACATCATGGCCCATCGGTGCCGCATCGCGCCGCCGCCCGCGACCTCGGAACCGGTCAACCCGTGCCCCTCCGGAAAGGGTGAACCCCTCCACCCATCCAACATCGGAATGGGTTGAGGGGTTCGGGCGTTCCCATTATGTTCATGTCATCCAGCATGAATCACGAGGCCGCAGATGTCGCTGCAATCGCTCGACCGTACCCAATGGAGTTTTGCAGAGGCCTTGGCCCATGTGCAGAATGTGACGGTCGCGCGGCGCGCAGCCGAGGCGGCCAAGGCACCGCCGAAGCCTGTGCCCGCGCACAACCACTGGAACCCGCCTCAAGATCCGACGATCGCCTGGAAGGGGGAGGCCGAGAACGAGTTGCTGGTCGCGTTGCGGGACGGCGATCTCATTGCGCAGGGCCGGTACACGGAGGAGCGCCCGAACGGCTGGGGCTACGGCAGCAGCAGCGGGTTCGGCCTGCACTCAGGCTATCACACCAGCATTCGGCCCGAGCAGTGGCGGGAGGGCAGGTATTTCTCCGATCGACTCACGGCGCGGGACTGGGAGTTCATCGACATCCGCATGCCGCGCTTCCTCGTGAAGGCGATCTGGCTGGACTTTGTACCCGAGGTCCGACCGGCGGCGGGCATGGACGCGGTGCCGTATACGACGCCCTACCTCGACCTGATGCAAGCGGCGATCGCAAGGTTCGGGATCACGGCCGAGGACCAGGGCAAAAAGGACTGCCTCGTCGACTGGTTCCTCGAGCAGCAGATCGAGGGCGAGCCGGTGTCCAACAAGCTTGCCGACGCCATGGCCACGCTGATCCGGCTGCCCTCGGCACAGCGTGGTGGAGCGAAGCGGGTGCTGGGGCCCGATCCGCGGCAGACCGGCTGACGCGGGAGACGGCAACTGGTCGACACATGACCCTCATTGGCATATATTGCCAATGCGCCCAGAGGAGATGCCAATGCCGACCCGCAACGTCGTCCTGACCGACAGCCAGACCGACCTGATCGACCGGCTGATTGCCGATGGCCGCTACCAGAATGCGTCGGAGGCGCTGCGCGCCGGACTTCGCCTGCTGGAACGCGAGGAGGCAGAGATGACTGCCTTGCGGGACCGGCTCGCCGCGGGGCTCGAGGAGGCACGCTCGGGTGTGCTCGCCGAGGGCACCGGTGAGGACGCGATCCGCAGGGCCTTTGCTGCCGCGCGCACCGCGTCCTGATGCCGAAGCCCTGGCGGCTGACGCGGCAGGCGGAACGGTCGCTCGTCGAGATCGCGCGCTGGACGCTGGAGACCTTCGGGCCGCGCCAGGCCGAGGCCTATGAGGCGGACCTCATCGCGCGCTGCGCCGCCATCGCGTCGGGTGAGGCACCGTCGCAGGATTGCCGCCGCCTGATCGATCCCGACCTGCCGGAAGACCTGCGTGTCACGCGGGCGGGGCAGCATTTCATCGTGTTCGTCGAGATGCCGGACCTGGTGATCGTGGTGGACGTGCTGCACAGCCGCTCGGACCTGCCGCGCCGGCTGGCGGCATTTGGTCCACCGAAGGATCCCGAACAACACTGACAATGGCCAACTCCAAGGGGTGAGCCCACGGCGTCGGCTTCCCGATGAATGGCGGAACCGTTCACCCCGTTCGCATGAGCGCCTGTTCCACCCTCTGATCGGGCACGGCTGCCAGGAGCGCTCCGGATTGGTCATTTTACCCGTTGGGGTCCACCCATGATCTGACGTGATTTCAATGCCTTGCCGGAAGGGTTCACCCCTTTCCGGCGCTACGCTCTGTAGCCGGGCGGACCGGTTCCGACGTCGCGAGGGCGGCCTGATGGGCGGCAGAACCGGGGGCAACAACGCCCTAATCCGGTTCCCCAGCCCCCGTGTCCGCCCGTTTCCGCCACCTCCTGCGCCCTGCCGCCTCGGCCCACCGGCCGACTGGCGTGCATGCGCCCGTTCCGCGGGGGCGGCGATGAGCGGGCGGGACTGGCGGGCCTTCGATGCGGAGCTGCGCGCCCGCGTGCCGGAGCTGGCAATGGAGCTTCTGGGCAAGCCGACCTTTCGGGCGGGCCAGGAATGGCGCTGGGGCCGCAAGGGCAGCCTTTCGGTCGTCATTTCCGGCGCGCGGGCGGGGATGTGGTTCGACCACGAGGAAGGCCGGGGCGGCTGGTTCTCCGACCTCGTCGGCCGTGACCTCGGCATGGCCCGTGAGGATGCGACTGACTGGATCGCCGACCGGATCGGCATGGCGGCGCTGCCTAGGCCAGCTCGTCAGCGAACGACACCAGGCGCAACGCCCGCAAACGATCCGGGCGAGTCACCAACGGCGCTGGGCGCTGCGCCGCCGCCCGAGAGCAACCCCGATGACGATGCCGCGCCCGCGCCAAACCCGGCGGACGAGGCTGCCGAGCGCGCTGCCCGCATCTGGACCAGCGCCCGTCCCGCCCCGGAGGATCATCCCTATCTGGTCGCCAAGCAGGCAGCGTCGCTCGCCCTGCGCATGGACGCGAGCCGCCGGCTCGTCGTGCCATTGCAGGACATCGGCGGCCGGATCCACAGTCTCGAGACCATCGCACCGGACGGGGCCAAGCGCTTCCTGGCCGGTGGGGTCAAGAAGGGGCATTTCGCGGTGGTGGGCGCCGAGCCCGCGCCGCTCGAGGAATGCACCGGCCCCGTCCTGATCTGCGAGGGCTGGGCCACTGGCGCGAGCCTGCACATCGCCACGGGCCATACCGTGATCGCGGCGATGGACGCGGGCAACCTGATGCCGGTGGCCGAGGCGCTGCGGGCGCGGTTCCCGGACGCCGATCTCGTCCTCTTCGCTGACAACGACGCGAAGCCTGACCGTGATACCAATCCTGGCGTCGACGCGGCCCGCAAGGTCGCACTCGCCGTCGACGGCCGCCTCGCCGTGCCGGAGAGCCCGGGCGACGCCAACGACCTGTTCTGCGCCGAGGGCCCGGACGCCGTCGCGGCGCTGGTGGCCAGTGCGGCGCGGATCCCGCCGCCGCCGCCAACCTATCCCGCGCCGACCCTCACGCCCGACGAGGCCCGCGCGAGCCTGGCCGAGGCCATCGCCAGTTTCATGACTGCAATCCCCGACTACTGGGCGGCGGTCGAGGCGGCGCAGGAGGAAGCGAAGAACCCCGACGCGGACCGCGACCCGCTGGATTTCAACATCGTCGCACGGGCGGCCCTGCCGCCGCTCCTCGGCCTGCCGGTCGACGTGGGTCTCGGCAAGACCTCGAGCGCGCGCGCCGCCATCGCCGAGCTGATCGCCGCGGGCGGACTCGGCAAGCGCAAGGTCGTCTACGCCGTCCCGCGGCACGATCTTGGCGCCGAGCAGGTCGCGGCCTTCAAGGCGCTCGGCCTCAGCGCCATGCTCTGGAAGGGCCGCACCGCGCCCGATCCCACCGACGACAATCCCGACCGGCTCATGTGCCTCGATACCGAGGCCACCTTCGACGCGCTCGAGATCGAGCACCCGGTCGAACAGAGCTGCTGCAAGGTCAGGAACGGCGCGGAGCTGCTTCACTGCCCCTGGTTCCACGGGTGCGGTTACCAGCGCCAGAAGCCGCTGGCGAAGGCGGCGCAGGTCATCGTCTGCGCCCATGACAGCCTTTTCCACATGAAGCCGCAGGCCATCGGCGAGGTCGGGCTGCTCGTCATCGACGAGGCCTTCTGGCAGTCGGGCCAGCGCGGTCTCGACGGCAAGGCCACGCTGACACAGGACGGGCTCGAGCCCGGCCGCACCTCGCTCACCTGCTACAACGGCAAGGGAAAGATGGATGTCGGCGCCACCGCCGACCTGATCGCCGCGCGCGAACGGCTCTGCAAGGCGCTGCGGGTCACGGAGCCCGGTCCGCTCCGCCTCGGTCTGTTGGAAGCAGTCGGTCTCACCCCGGAAGACTGCCGCCACGCCGCGACGCTGGAACGCCGCCGGATGCGCGATGCCGGTCTCCGCCCTGGCATGTCGCCGGTAGAGCGGCGCAAGCGCATCGAGGCGGTCCTGCCGCCTGCGGGCGAGCCATGGGCACCGCCAGGACGCTGCGCCACGCTCTGGCTGATCCTCGCCGAAGCGCTCGAAAACGGCCATGACGCCGCCGGTGCGGAACTCGTCCACGAGATGACCGAGGCGGGTTCCGTCCGGGCGCTGCGCCTGCGCTGGCGCAGCACACTAAGGAAAGGCTGGGCCGCTGGCGCGCCGATCCTGCATCTCGACGCCACGCTGCGCCCGGAACTGGTCCAGACCTACCTGCCGAGGATCGACATCGGCACACCCGTCGCCGCGCGCCAGCCGCATGTCCGCGTCCGTCAGGTGACCGGCAGCCCGACCTCGGCCCGCGCCCTGACGCCTGCCGCCGACGCGCCCGAGCGGGACCGGAAGGCTGCCGCGAGCAGGCTCCGCGATCTCCGGGCCTGGATCGACCTCCGCGCGCGCCAGTGCCATCGCCCGGGCCAGGCCATCGATCTCTTGGTGGTGGGCCAGAAGGCCGCCATCGATGCGCTCAGGTCGGCCGGCCTGCCGCCCCGGGTCGAGGCGGTGCATTTCAACGCGCTGAGTGGGCTCGACCGCTGGGGCGGGATCGGCGGCATGGTCGTGCTCGGCCGCACGCTGCCCGCGCCCCGCACGGTCGAACTGATCGCCACGGTGCTGACCGGCCGCGTGTCCACGCCGAACCCGGAGGATGCGGGCTGGTGGTATCCCATGGTCGAACGCCGCATCCGGCTCACCGGCGCCCGCACCGCGCCGCTCGCGACGGAGGAACACGCCGATCCCATTGCCGAGGCCGTGCGCTGGAGCATCTGCGAGGGCGAGCTGATCCAGGCGATGGGGCGCGGGCGCGGCGTCAACCGCACCGCCACCGCTCCGCTCGAGATCGACCTGCTCACGGACGTGGTCCTGCCGGTCACCGTCGATACGCTCGTGCCGTGGTCCGACCTCCGCCCGGCCCGGCGCGACCTGATGGCGCTGACCGGCATCGTGCTCGAGAACGCGGCTGACATGGCCGCCTGCTTTCCGGAGCTCTGGCCGACCCGGGAGGCCGCGAAGAAGGACGGCCAGAGGAAGGGGACAAATGACTATTATAGAGACCTCTATAATAGCAGAATGTCCCCTTCCTCCGCGGAGGTGACCTACCGCCCGGAGGGTCCCGGCCATCGCGCCCGGACCGCCCGCGTCGATCTCTGCAGCATCCCCGATCCGGAAGCCTGGCTCACCAACCGCCTCGGGCCGCTCGCCAGCTTCGAGATGCGGGCCATCGCAGGTGCCGAAGCCGACGCACCCAACCCCGCAGACGCCGCGCGCCTCGACACCCTCGCATTCCGCCTGACCGCCAGCATGCAGGTCGTGCTCGCCGCGCGCCGGGCCGCGCTCGATGCGCTGTCCGCCCGGCTGGAGGCCGCGAAGCCCGCCGCCCTGCGCCACCCCCACCACCCCCAACCAGAAGAGGATACCGAGGCATGAGTTACGACAGGATCCGCCTCTACGACGCCGGCCGCTTCCACGACACGGACCTGCCCGACTGGTACCGCGAGGCCGAACGGCTCTGCGAGACCGAACGCGTGGATTTCCACCGGGCCTTCGACCGCGTGCTCGACTGCGAGCATAAGCTCCTGACCGAAGAGGGCATGCTGGGCGGCGCCCTCGAGATCCGGTTCTGGCCGAGCGAGATCCACGGCTTTTTCGTGCTGATCGAGACGCCGCTCTCCTTCGTCGAGCATGTCATCGTCCCGAACCCCGCGGACTGGCTGCCCTTCCTCTCCCGCCATCTCGCGCCGCTCATCTCGCTCGCCAGCCAGAGCTCCCTGATCGCGCTCCACGGCAGGATCGGCAACGCCTTCATCGCCTGGGCCCGCCACGGCAAGGGCAGCCATATCGGTCGCGAGACCGGCGAGAGCCGGATCGACCTCGCCAACGACCGCGACCGTCGCCGGGCCCAGCAGGCCCGAGCCGCCATGGAACGGGAACGGCAGGAGGGGCGGGCATGAGCCAGCATCGCCACATCGGCCTCGAGTGCCAGGACGGCTACGACGTCGGCCGCGATCCTCGCACCATGTCCGCTGGCGAGCTGGAACGGCTGGGCCACGCCCGTGTCTCGCCGCTGCGCGCCCTGCGGCTGAAATGCCTCGATTGCTGCAACGGCTCGGCGCGGGAGGTGCGGCTCTGCACGGCCTTGGACTGCCCGAGCTGGCCGTTCCGGATGGGCAGGAATCCGTGGGCCGGTCCGGTGAGCGAGGCACGCCGCGAGCATGGCCGGCGCCTCGGCCGTCGCCGTGCCGCGCACCTCGGCGACGCATTTGCTGAAAAAGACCAAGGCGACGGCTCACCTTCCGATGGGGTGACGCAGCCGGCAGACGTTCCCGCCGGATTGCTCAAGTCAGAAAAGGAAAAGTCGGAAGGAGGGCAGACATGAAGACCATGCGGTGGCATCCTCCGGGCTACGGTGGCGATCGCCGTGATCCGGACCGCGTAAAATGCGACGGCTGGCGCGACCAGGGCGTGCTCGCCGTCTCCATCGACGATGAGCGTCTGAGCTGGCCCGAGCGGGAACTGGTCCGACAGCTGGGCGAGAAGCTGTATGGTCCGAGAAACCGTACGACGGACGCGCCGGAGCCGTGACCGGATTCCCTGCTGGACCCCGGACTCCGCTCCGGGGTCCAGTCGGGGTCCACCCGCTAACCCGTTGAAGTTTCTGGTTCCTTCCGGGCGATTGTGTATAGGGGAGGGCGCAGCGCGCAATATCGCCAGCGACAGGGCCGATTTTTTGGGAAGCCACCCCGGAAGCAGGAGTCCAGCGGAGCGCTGGAAAGCCCAAAGATCATTGGAGTTCGTGCGGTCGCGAAGGTGGATTCCGCGGTGGATCCGGAGTCCACCCTGCCTCCAGTGGACTCCGGACCAGTGGAATCCGCCCAGCGCGTGCTCGTTCAGAGAAACGGCTGACTCTGGCGGGCGCGTGCCGCCAGCTTGGGAAGCCCCTTGGCGGTCAGGTCCAGGACGAACTCTGGCGGAGAATACGGCGGGTTCCTGTAGATGGCGCGAAGCTCGCGGAGAACGGCCAGCGCCTCGGCGGTATAGAGATCGAAGGTGCGCGACAGGAACTCGTCCGCGTCGATGGCCTCGATGTCGTAGGGCTCCAGCCTCTCGGCGGGAAAATCCGCGAGATTGTCAGTCACGATGTGCTGGGCGCCGCATTGAATGGCGGCAGCCAGCACATGTCGGTCGTCCGGGTCAGGAAGATCGAGCGCTGCAACCAGCGGCTCGTGGCCGGTGACAAGCGCTTCGGGGAAGTGGTCCTGCATCGCCCGTTGCTGCGCGCGGATGCTGTCCTCGAGGTGAGGCTTCAGAGCCAGCAGGTTGCGGGTCCACTCGTCGAGGATCTCGCCCGACCATCGCGCCCGGAAGAGACCGGCATGCGAGAAGCGCAAGAGAACGTCCCGCTTCCGGAACGGAAACAGGACGTTCGCATCGAGGATGACGACGAAACGGTCGGCGACGTACCTCAAGAGGCGTCGAAGTCCTGCCCGAGCCGCGCAAGCTCGTCCAGCGCCGCCGTGCGAGCGGCATCCCGCCGCTCCTTGTAGGCCATCAGGTCGGCATGCATCACACGGCGATGCGAGCCGACAGGGATGAACGGGATCTCGCCCTCCTTCAGCAACTTGCTGAGGTATGGGCGTGACACGTCCAGGATGTCGGCGGCCTGCTGGGTTGTGAGCATGGCGCCGGTCGGAACGAGGGTGACCATGTCGCCGCGCGATACGTGGCCGAGAAGGTCGATCATGATATTGGCCAGCGCCGGCGCCAGCCGGACAGGTTCGCCGTCGTCGCCCCGGATCTCGAGGGCACCGTTCTCGGCGCGCGCGTTGGCGAGCGCGGTCGCAGCCTCCGCCGCGCTCGCAATCTCCTCGCGCGTCGGAAGCCGGCGCGTCAGGTCAATCACTTCGGCAGCGTTCTCCATGTCGGCCTCCATTCGGGTCGGTCACATGAGGTTAGATAGCGAGAGGCGCGGCGCCCCTCAAGTGAAATAATCGAAACAAATGAAAAAAGCGTAACCGGCCCGTGCCGCCTGACGTTTAACCGGGCGACACGCCTTGAGGGCAGTCACTCTGCGACGCGGTAGCAGCGTCCTCGGCCATCGACCTTCTCGGAGGTGATGGTCAGGCCGAGCTTCTTTTTCAGCGCGCCGGACATGGCGCCCCTAGCCGTGTGAGCTTGCCAGTCGAGGGCCGCAACTATCTCCTCGATGGTCGCGCCGCCCTCGGCGCGGAGCATCTCGATCAGCTCCGCCTGCTTGGTGCCCGTGCGCGGTGTGCGCGCCTTGGGGGCGGGGTCGGCTTCGGCGGGGCCGTCCTGCGGGGCCTCCGCGCTCGGCGCCGCGTCGGCGTCCGTGGGCGCGCTGTCGCCGCCCTCCGGCTCGACGCCGATGGCGACGAGGCCCGCGTCGGTGATGTGCAGGAGGATTGCGTTGCCGTCCTCGTCGTTGCGCCAGATCCGGTTGAGGGCGGCGTCGGCTTTGGGCCGACTGTCGGTCGTCGTCTCGGCGATCAGCCCTCGGGAGAGCAGCGCGCCGACCACCTCGGCGGCGGCACCGCCGCGGAGCGAAGCCAAGAAACACGCCGCACATGCAGGGGCGTTGTGCCAGCTTTCGTGCGGTTTCTCCGCGCATTGGTCAATCACGAAATGTGTGGTTTCTACGTTAGGCGCGGCCCCGGTTCTAGGAGCGACCTCGGTGAGCGCGGCTCATATGGCTGCGAACTTCACGAGCGCGCCTGAGTCAAGCGATGTCCCCACGACAACCATTCACAGGGCGCGGGACGGAACAATCCAAACGCCCAAGCGCATGTTTCATCCCTCGGGCGACCGGCCGCGCGGTGCCCGATATCCGTGTCCGCCGTCGGATTGGGATCGTGATCCTCGTGACCCGAAATCCGTTCGCCCCGATCCGGCTTGCATCATCGTCTCGCTTTGAAAATTCGCAGATCGCTGTAAAGATGATCATTATCGGTGATTCGGCGGTCGGCCGGTAATTTGCATCACTGGCGATGTTTTTTGCCGAAGTTCTGGCGGACCCTCGCCGAGGTGCCGTCAGCGGAAGGGACGGCTTTTGAGCGATACCCGGCAAAATACTCCGGCGGAGCCGTCCGATGCGACGGCGCCGGTGTCCTACGCCGTTCTCGACCAGACCCTCTGGACCCGCTTTCAGTACGCCGAGACCGCCGGTCAGTATCTCGAGGCATGGCTCGGCATCCTCGCCCGACAGATCGACGGCATGGCGACGGGCCTGCTTCTGGCCTCGGACAGCCCCGAGCGGGACGCATACGAACCCGTGGCGGCTTGGCCGGTCGGCAGCGCCGTCGACGCACGGCTGGCCGAGGCGGCGAACGAAGCGCTGAAGAGCGGACAGAGCGTCGTGCTGGGCGAGGGTACCGACAGCCGCGTGCTCGCGCATCCGCTGGCAGCGCTCGACGGTCGCTTCGGCGCAGTGGCCTTCCAGGTGCCGAGATCCGCCGCGGCGACCACGGTCCTGTTCCGCCGCATCCAGTGGGGCGCAGCCTGGGTCGAGATCCTGTTGCGCCGGGAAAACGACGTGAAGGACGGCGACCTGCGCGAGCGGATCACGGTCGCCTTCGACGCGCTGGCGACGCTTCTGGAGCGGCCGCGGCTGGACGAGGCCGCCTCGGCGTTGGTCACCGAACTCGCGCGGCGGCTCGATTGCGAGACGGTCAGCCTCGGCCTGCGCAAGGGGCGAGGGGTGCGCGTGCAGGCGGTGTCGAGCGCGGCGAGTTTCGGACGCCGGGCCAACCTCATCCGCGAAGTGGCCCACGCGATGACCGAGGCGATGGACCAGGAGGCGGTGATCCTCTACCCGGCGCCCGAGGACTGGGATTTCCGTGTTGCGCTCGCGCACGAGGATCTGGCGAAGTCTCACGGGGTCGAGAACGTCCTTACGATCCCGCTCAAGTCGAATGACGAGATCGTCGGCGCTCTGACCTTCGAGCGGCGCGAGGGCCATCCCTTCGGCGTGCGCGACATCGAGGTGGCCGATGGCGTCGCCAGCATCGCCGGCCCGATCATCGAGGATCGCCGGCTGGCCAATCGCTGGCTACCCCGAAAGATCGGCGCCTCGCTGCTTCATTACGCCAAGGCGCTTCTGGGCCCGTCGCATTTTGGTGCGAAGCTGGCTGTCTTGGCCGCGGCCGGGCTTGCCGTCGTCATGTGGTTCACCACGGTGGACTATTCGATCAGCGCGCCGGCCCGGCTGGAGGGAACCATCCAGCGAAGCCTAGTCGCGCCCTTCAACGGCTATCTGGCGGCGCAGCGGGCGCGGGCGGGGGATCTGGTCGCCGAGGGGGACGTGCTCGCGGTTCTCGACGAGTCGGACCTCTCGCTCGAACGGCTGCGCCTGGCCACGTCGCTCAGCCAGTCCTCGCGCGAGCTGGACCGGGCGATCGCGGAACGCGATCCGGCCGAGGCCAATATCGTGCGGGCGCAGATCGAGCAGACCGAGGCGCAGATCGCGCTGATCGACGAACAGCTCTCCCGCACCCGCATCACCGCGCCCTTCGACGGCTACGTAGTCGAGGGCGACCTCTCGCAGGCCGTCGGCGCCTCGGTCGAGCGGGGCGAGACACTCTTCACCATCGCGCCGCTCGACGGGTTCCGCGTGGTCCTCGAGATCGGGGAGGCCGATATCCGCTCGATCGAGCCGGGGCAGGAGGGCAGGCTGCGCCTCGCCGCCTTCCCGGAGATGCCGCTGGACTACACCGTCGCGCGGATCACGCCACTCGCGCAGCAGGGCGACGGGCGGAACTTCTTCCGCGTGGAGGCGGAGTTCGGCGGCAACATCGACAAGCTGCGGCCCGGCATGGAGGGCGTGGCCCGCACCGAGATCGACGAGCGTCGGCTCGGCTGGGTCGTGCTGCACGATATCGTGGACTGGGTCAGGCTGCGGGCCTGGGCCTGGGCCCCATGAGCGGGCAACGCACCTGGACGAGCGCCTCGTGGTACCGGGTCTCCGGCTTCCGCCCCCGCCTGCGCCGCCACGCGCGCATCCACCGCCACGTCTATCGCGGCGATGTCTGGTATGTGCTTCAGGATCGCGCCTCGGGCCGGTTCCACAGGTTTCGCCCCGATGCCTATCGCCTGATTGCGATGATGGATGGGCGGCGCGCGCTCGAGGAAATCTGGAGCGACGCCGTCGACTTGATGGATGTCGATGCTGTGACGCAAGACGAACTGGTCCGACTGGTGGGGCAGCTGCACTCGGCTGACGTGCTGACGGGGGACGTGCCGCCCGACATCGCCGAGCTGTCCGAGCGGGGCCGCCGCACGAAGCGGCAGAAGATCGTCAAGGGGCTCATCAACCCGCTGGCCCTCCGACTGCCGGTCTTCGACCCCAACGGCTTTCTCGACGCGACCTTTCCCATTGTTCGGCCGCTTTTCTCATGGTTCGGCTGGCTGCTCTTCTTCGGGGTCGTGGGCTACGGTCTCGTGCTTTTCGCGCTGAATTTCGGGCCCGTCACGGAAAACGCCGTGGACCGCGTGCTTTCGGCGGAAAACCTCCTTCTGCTCCTGCTCGCCTACCCGCTGGTCAAGGCGGTGCACGAGCTCGGGCATGCCTACGCGATCAAGCGCTGGGGCGGGGAGGTGCACGAGATCGGGGTCATGTTCCTCGTCTTCATGCCGGTGCCCTACGTGGACGCCTCCGAAAGCATCGCCTTCCAGAGCAAGTGGCGGCGCGCGCTGGTCGGCGGTGCCGGGATCCTCGTCGAGATCTTTCTGGCCGCGATCGCGATGATCGTCTGGGCCGGCGCGGAGGAGGGGCTGGTGCGCGCCTTCGCCTTCAACGTGATGCTCATCGGCGGCATCTCGACACTGCTGTTCAATGGCAATCCGCTGCTGCGCTTCGATGGCTATTACGTCCTGTGCGACATCATCGAGATCCCCAATCTCGGGCAGCGGGCGAACCGCTACCTCGGCTATCTGGTCCAGAAATACGTCTTCGGCACGCCGTATGCGGAAAATCCCGTGACCGCGAGGGGCGAGCGCGGCTGGATGGTGGTCTATGCCGTGGCGGCTTATGTCTACCGGCTCTTCATCACCTTCACGATCATCGGCCTCGTGGCGACCCGGTTCTTCACGGTCGGCATCGTGCTGGCGGTCTGGGCGCTGTTCCTGATGCTGATCCTGCCCATCCTGAAGGGGCTGTGGCATGTGCTGACCAGTCCGACGCTGCGCCGGCGGCGCGGCCGCGCGGTGGCGGCGACGGCCATCGGCGCATCCCTCTTGGCGGCGTTGCTGCTCGCCGTGCCGGTGCCGCATAACACCGTGGCCGCGGGCATCGTGCTGCCGCGCCCCGAAGGTTATGCGAACGCCACGGCCGAGGGCGTGATCGACACGGTCCATGTCACGCAAGGCCAGACCGTGCGCGCGGGCGAGCCGCTGATGACGCTCTCCGACCCGCTGAGCGCAGCACGGCTGGACGTGCTCGAGGCGCGGATCGAGGAGATCCGGCGGCGGATCGCGGCGCAGGACATGTTCGACCAGGCCGCACTCGCCATCATGGAAGAGGAGTTGACCGCCGCCGAGGCCGACCGCGACCTGATCGTGCAGCGCATCGAGGAGACAGTGATCCGGGCGCCGTCGGACGGGCAGGTGATCCTCCCCGTCGAAACCGATCTTGTCGGCCGTTTCGCGCGCCGGGGCGATCTTCTGGCCGTGGTCGCGGCCTTCGAGGACCCGGTCGTGCGCGTTCTGGTGCCCGAAGCGCAGGCCGACCTCGTGCGCTCATCGACGGAAGCGCTCCACGTGCGCCTTGTTTCGGACCCCGATACCGTCCATGCGGCGTCGATCACCCGGACCGCCCCTGGTCTGACGCGGCAGTTGCCTTCACGCGCCCTGTCGACGGAGGGCGGAGGCCGCTTCGCCCTCGACCCGACCGCGCCGCCCAATGAACTTCGGACCGTGGAGGCGGTGCTGAACCTCGATCTCGCGCTCGACGGCGCTCCGCGCGTGCCGGCCTATGGCGAGCGGGTCTATGCCCGTTTCGCGCATGGAGAGAAGCCCCTGGCCGGCCGGATCTACCGTGCGGCGACGCGGATATTCCTGAGATACTTCTCGACCCTCGACACAGGCTTCTGAAACGAGAACACTGCAACCAGACAAGGAAGAGGACACTTTCATGGCAACTCAATTGCTCTTCTACGAGAATGCCTGCCCGGTCACGGTCTCGGAACACGGCGACCTGAGCGTTCGGAGCGGCGGCAGCTACGCCTTCGCGTCGAAGGTCAACTCGGTCCCGCTGACAGCGGTCGAGTTCGCGGCGGCGGCGGCGCATTACCCGATCGTCTTCGCAGGGAACGAGGACAAGGTCATGCCGGCCGTCATCCTCGGCGCGAAGGACCAGGAGAATTTCTTCGTGGAAGCCGACGGCACCTGGAAGGCGGGAACCTACATCCCGGCCTTCGTGCGCCGCTACCCCTTCGTCTTCTCGACCGACCGGGACAACAAGAACTTCATTCTTAACATTGACGAGAACTACGAAGGCTGCAACCGCGAGGGGCGTGGCGAGCGGCTGTTCGACGCCGATGGCAAGCAGACGGTCTACCTGCAGAACATCCTGCGCTTCCTGCAGGAATACCAGGGCCAGTTCCGCCGGACGGAGGCCTATTGCAAGCGGCTGATGGATCTGGGGCTTCTCAAGCCCATGCAGGCGCAGTTCAACCTGCCGAGCGGCGAACGGCGCTCCCTGTCGGGCTTCATGACCGTCGACCGCGAGAAGCTGGGCGAGATCGGGGACGAGCCGTTGCGCCGGATGTTCGAGACCGACGAGCTGGAATGCACCTTCCTGCACCTATTCTCGCAGCGGCATTTCCAGACCATGCTCGGCCAGTTCGCCGAAACGCCCTCGGCGGGGGCGCCGGCCGAGGACGGCGATGCGCCGGAGGCGGGGGAGCGGGAGGCCGAAGAGGCCTGAGCCGCTGTCCGACGCGGGCGCATATGTGGGCTTCGCGCCGCCGCAGGTCCGGTTCTACCCCGAGCGCAAGGATCGCGACCCGGGCCGGCTGGACGAGTTGGGGGCGCAGGCCATCGGCATGGCGGCACGGCCCTTGCGTGCCGCCATTACGCCGGTTTCGGACCGTGCGCAGGTTGCCGCGGTCGTGGCCACCTGCCGGCGTCTCGCGGCGCTCGACGAAGCGGGGTTCGACAGGGAGATCGCTGGCGCACGCGCCCGGCTACGCCGAACGGGCCTGACGGCGGCCGCGTGCCGTCTCGGGGTCGCGCTCGCGGCCGAAGCCAGTTTCCGCGAGCTCGGTCTGCGGCCGCGGAAAGTGCAGCATCGGGGCGCGCTCACCATGTTGAGGGGCTCCCTGATCGAGATGCAGACCGGCGAGGGCAAGACGCTCGTGGCCGGTCTCGCCGCCGCAACGGCGGCGCTCGCCGGCGTTCCCACGCATGTCATCACGGTGAACAATTACCTCGCCGAGCGCGATGCCGGGATGCTCGCCCCGGTCTATGCCCGTCTCGGCCTTCGTACGGGCGTCATCCTCGAGGACATGAGCCCCGACGCCCGCCGCGAAGTCTATCTGATGGATATCGCCTATGCCTCCAACAGCGAGATCGCCTTCGACTATCTCCGTGACCGCATCGGCTTCGGCAATGGCGGCCCACAAGGCACCCGCGCCCGGCTGCAGCGGATCGTGGAGCCGGCCGCGCCATACCTGCCCGTCATGCGCGGCCTCGCCCTCGCCATCGTGGACGAGGCCGATAGCGTCCTTGTGGACGAGGCGCGGACGCCGCTCATCATCTCGCGCCAGACCGACCCGGACGCGGAGGCCGCCGGGACCGGCGTCGCACTCGAGATCGCGCGCGGGCTCGACCGGGGCCGGGACTACATTGTGGACGGCGACGAGCGTCGCGTGCGCCTGACCGACGGGGGGCGGGAGACCATCGGGCTCATGTGCGCCGCGCTCGACGGCATCTGGAAAAGCCCGATCCGCCGGGAGGAAGTGGTCCAGCAGGCGCTGTCGGTGCTGCACATCTTCAGGAACGGAGAGCACTACCTCGTCGCCGACGGAAAGGTTCAGATCATCGACGAGTACACTGGGCGGCTTCAGCCGGACCGGTCGTGGTCGGACGGTCTGCACCAGCTTGTCGAGGCCAAGGAAGGGGTGGAGATCACCGGTCAGAACCTCGCGATCGCGCGGCTGACCTACCAGAGGTTCTTCCGTCGCTACATGCGTCTGGCGGGGATGACCGGAACCGCCTGGGAGGTGCGGGGCGAGTTGCGCTCGGTCTTCGGTCTCGAGACGGTGCGCATCCCGCCGCACAAACGCTCGCGGCTGCGCTTCCGGCTGCCGCGCGTCCATCGGCGCAAGGCGGGGAAATGGCGCGACGTTGTGGAGGAGACGCGGCGCGAGACGGGGCGCGGCCGTGCGGTGCTGATCGGGACGCGCTCGGTGGCGGCCTCGCGCGAGGTCTCCGTTGCGCTCGAGGCCGCCGGGCTGGCCCACGAGGTGCTGAATGCCGAGACGGTCGACGAAAGCGCCCGCATCATCGCCGAGGCCGGGCGGACGGCGCGGATCACGGTGGCCACCAACATGGCGGGCCGCGGGGTCGATATCGCGCTCGATCCGGAGGTCGCCGCCAATGGCGGGCTGCACGTGATCCTCACCGAACGCCACGATGCAGGCCGGATCGACCGGCAACTCGCGGGCCGCGCCGGCCGCCGCGGCGAGCCGGGCACGGTGTCGACGATCCTGTCGCTCGAGGATACGCTGCTCGACGTGGTCGGTGCGCCCGTCGGCAAGCGCCTTGCCCGCATGCCCCATGCCATAGGTCTCCGGCTGAGCCTGTTTCAGCGCGCGCAGCGGCGGGCGGAGCGGGTGCACGCGCGCGCGCGCCACGATCTCGTCCGGCAGGACCGGCGGATCAACCGGCTGATCTCCTTCGTTGGAGGAACGGAATGAACGGGCCCGGGCATGCGCGGACCCGGATCGATGCCGCCGCGAACACGCCTGCCTGAGAAGGGTCTCGGGCATGATCGTCCCAGACGCGGGACACCGTACCTTCAACGATTCCAGACGCCGCTCACGGTCCTCCGCGGCGCCCGATTCGCGCACATCTTGTATACGAAGATTGTCGATTGACCTTAAGTCAAGAAAACAATCGATAGGCTTATCTAATCTTTTTGGTCCGCCCTCTCAAGTTTGTGATAATTTGAAAGGACTGGGGACGACCTTGGATGTGTCTTCGGCGTGCAGCCGGGCGCATCCGTGCCGATTTTCAAGGCCCGTCCCTCGCCCGCGGGGAGGCGCGCATCATGGCTTTTCCATTTGGAACGAAGGCATTTGCCTCTGGGGCAGAGAAGGTCGACCAGGACGAGGTACGACGGGCTCGAACGCGGAACTCCTGGTTCTCGGGTGACTCGCGGCACCGCTTCCTCAGCACTTTCCGCGCCATACAGAGCGGCCGGATTCCCGTCCGTGTCTCGGCGGTCAAGATGGAGGCGCTCGAGCCGCGGTACCTCCTCTCCGCCGACATCATCCCGATGGCCGATCTCGACGGCAGTGGCGGCGCCAGCTGGACGCTGGAATACGACGCGACCGAGCTCGCGTTCCGGATCTACGACAACGAGACCGGCGACCTTGTGGACCAGAAGGCGCTGGCCGAGACGACGGAACTGCGCATCGTCGGCACGGACGGCGCCGATCGCCTGACGCTGGACGTCGCGGGCGGTTTCCCGGCCGGCGTGGCCATCCTCTTCGACGGCGGCGCCGGAAGCGACAGTCTCCTCGGACCCGCCGAGGACACCGAGTGGCTCGTGGACGGGCAGAACGCCGGCACGGTCAAGGGGCTGCGCTTCGAGGCGGTCGAGACCCTGGTCGGCGCGGGCGATACCGAGGATCTGTTCACCGTCGCGGCGGGCGGCGGTCTCGACGGCGGCGTCGACGGCGGGGATGCCGGCTTCGACACGCTGGCGATGGATACCGGCGGGGCGGGCACGGTCGAGTACGTCGCCACCGGTCCGACCTCGGGCGCGGTGATCGTGGACGGCGCGGCGCTGAACTTTACCGGGCTGGAGCCCGTGACCTTCACCGGGGCCGATGACGTGGTCGTCCACCTCTCCGACGTGTCCGACGACGCGGTCCTGCGCCAGATCGGCACCATGATCGAGGTTGCGAACAACGAGGGCGTCACGACCTTCGAGCGGGTCAGTTTCGATCTGCCCGCGAACAGCCTGACGATCAACCTGAAGAACGACCAGGGGACGGTCTTCGCCGATCTTCTGCCGGATGTCCCCGAAATCGCCGGGCTCGACCTGAACCAGTTTCTCGCGGGCGACCTCCTGACCGTCGAGGGGACCATAAACCTGGGCGCCGCGGACTTCACGGTGAACGGGGACGACGGCGCGGGCGGCGATGACGGGCTCGACACCGTCGTCTTCGCGGGAAGTCTGACGACCACGGGCGCCGTGGTGGTCAACGCGGAGAACATCCGTGTTGCCGAGGGCGGCTCGGTCACCGGCGGCTCGACGACCTTCACCTCCGTCGCGGAAGGCAACGGCCTCATCCCGACCGGCCCGGTCGACGGCTTCATCCTCGCCGCGCCCGCGGCGGTCATCGACGTTCTCGGCGCGGTGGTGGCCACCGTCTCCGACATCGTCATGTCGGCGACCGCCCTGGTCACCGAGACGCCCACGCCCGCGCAGCTCGGCGCGCTTGGCGGGTCGATCGTGATCGGCCTTCCGAGCGCCAAGATCAGGCTGGGCACCGATGGCGACACCACCAAGTCGGCCTCGCTGACCGCCGCCGGCAAGATCGACCTCGACACGGCCGTGACCGTGACCGTAACGGGAGAGGACGATGCGGACGGGTCCGACACGCAGACCGATGTCGACGCGGCCGTGGCGGTGACGACGCTCTTCACCAAGTCCGCCATCGGCATCTTCGGGTCGAGCTCGCTCGATGCCGGCGGCACGGTCGATGCCCATGCCGGCACGACCCTCGTGGTGACCACCACTGCGGACGGATCGGGCGGCACGGCCGGCGCCACGCTGGCCGTCACCGTCGCCGACGTGGAGACGGGCGTGGAACTGGGCGATGCGGCCTCCATCGGCGGCACGACCGCGCCAGCTTCGGTCGCCCTCAGTGCCACGACGACCAGCACGCTCACGACCGTGGCGACCTCCACCGCCGGCGGTGCGGATGCATCGGCGGGCGGCGGCAACGAGTCTGAGAAGCGGCTCGCCGATCCGAACAAGGACGGCAATACCACCGACAAGGCGGAGTCCGACGGCGGGGACGTGAGCTTCGCGGGCGCGGTCGTCGTCTCGATCTACCTGCCGGAAACGAAGGTCCTCGTGGACACCTCCGGCGGCATCTCCACCGCGGGCGGCGGCAGCGTCGCGCTCACGGCGACGCAGACGGACACGGTGAGCGCGGCGGCCAGCGGCATCAACACCGGCGAGACGGCGACCGGCATCGGCATGGCGGTCGGCATCGGTGTCGTCGACGCGAACGTGGGCACGCATCTCGGCGGCGGCACCGTCTACGACACCGGCAGCGTCACGGCGACGGCCACGCTGAACGGCTCGGGCGGCTACAGCATCACCGCGGTCTCCGGCGCGGGAAATCCGTCCAAGACCGCGATCGCGGGCGGCCTTGTGCTACACTTCGTGACGACGGACGTGGAGTCCCTCGTCCTGCAGGACGCCGTGGTCGAGTTCAACGGCGCGGATCTCTCGCTGATCGCGAGCAGCACCACCAACGTCACCAGCAGCGCAACGCCGAACGAGGACACGAAGGGCGGGTCCGCGAGCCTCGGGATCGGGGCGGGCTTCGTCCTCTTCAAGGGCGACAACAGCACGCGGGCTGCGCTTTCCGGCAATGCCCTCGACGCCGCAGCCTATGCGGGCGGGAAGGTCGCGGGCCTCGACGTCCTGACCCTGCAGGCCACCGGCACTCACACCGATGCGACGACGTCGAAGGCGGGCACCAGCGGCTCGGGATCGGGCAATGGCACGACCTTCGGCGGTGCGGTGGCGCTGGCCATCGTCGAGAACGACACGACCACCGATCTCGGCGATAGCGGGAAGGTCGTCACGACGGGCGACATCTCCGCGACCGCGGATCATACCGGCAAGAGCCTGACGCTGGCCGGAGGCGATGTCGTGGGCGGTACAACGGCGATCGGCGCCGCGATCGCGCTCGCCTTCGTGGACAACCGCGCGACCGCGAAGGCGCGCCGGGATGTCGACAGCGAAGGGAGCGTTTCGCTCTCGGCGCTGAACACCAGTTCGTCGGTTGCGCAGGCGACTGCTTCGGTCGCGGGTGCAGACGGCTCCGGCGACGACGCCAACAAGCAGGCCGACGACAAGCAGACTTTCGCCGGATCTAAATCCAGCACTCCCCTCAACGGCAAGAAGGGCGGCAAGGACACGTCCGTCCAGGGCACCTCCGATTCCACCGGTGGAGTGAGCGTAGCGGCGGCCCTCGCGCTGAACGTCACGAACGCGGACGCCGAAGTGAGCGTCGACGCGGTGATGGTCAAAGCGACCGGCCTGAGCGCGACGACCGAGGCCAACATGGAGGCCGACGCAGTCGCCGATGGGTCGGCTGCGGCTGGAAGCGGCACGGCGGTAGGTGTCGCCGTGGCGATCAATGTGGGCGATCTGTCGAACACCGCGACTATCGCGGACGGCGCGACGCTGAATGTCGGATCGGGCGGTGTGACGCTTTCCGCTGGCATGCGGACGTCGGACGGCGACGACACGCACGGTTCAGGCGCCTCGGCCATCTCGGGCGCCTCCGGTTCGGTCGATACCGGCATCGCGGGCTCCTTCGCCCTGTCGATCACGGACATCACGACGCGCGCCGCGCTCGAGACCGGGTCGACCACGACCATCACCGGCGGTGGCGACGTCTCGCTTACTGCGGCGTCGAATTCCGCGGCGCCCACCCGCGATGGCGCGGCGGACACCGCCGACGCACAGAGCGACGCGGTCTATGCCGGCGCGTCGAGCGACGGGTCGAAGACGACGGGGGTGGGCGTCGCCATCGCGATCGGTGTCGAAGACATCCACACCGAAGCCGAGGTTGCGGACGGCGTCGTTCTAACGGGTGCGGGGAATCTCACGCTTGATGCCCACGGGGATCACGAATCCCAGACCGTCGCGAAATCGGGCGCGAGCGGCGGCGGCACGGCGGGGGGCGGGGCGCTTGCGATCTCGGTGCATAACCGCGAGACGCTGGCCCGGATCGGGACCGGCGGCCTCCTGACGCTTGGCGGCACGCTCGACGCGTCCGCGGACCATTCCGGCCAGAGTGCCCTGACGGCCGACGGGCAGGTGAAGGGAACCAGCACCGCGGTCGGCGTGGCGCTGGGCGTCGCCTATGTCGACGATACCGGGCGTGCCGTGTTGGCGCGCGAGGTGACCGCCGACGGGGCGATCAAGCTCAAGGCGGATGCGGGCGGTAGCTCCACTGTCAATGTCATCGCTTCGGCGGAAGGGGCGAAGAAGACCCAGAATTCCAGCACGACGGCGGATCAGCAGAAGGACGGCGCGACGACCCTCGGCCAGAACAAGTCCAACACCAGCACCGACGGCAAGACACTCACCGGGTCGAAGAGCGCCAGCAAGAACGGCACGTCCGTGTCGGTTGCCGCGGCGATCGGCGTCAACGTTGCCAAGCTGACCGCTACGGCTTCGGTCGCCGATGGCGTGACGCTCATTGCCGGCAACGACGATAACGATGCCGGCACGGGTATTGTCTCGGTGCAGTCGAGCGCCAACCAGACCGCGACGGCCAAGGCGAACGGAACGGCCAAGACCACGGCGGGGGGCGACGCGATCGGCATCGCGGTCGCGGTTAACGTCGGAATACTGTCCAACACCGCCATAATCGGTGACGGCACCGATCTAACGGCAGACGGCCTTACGCTCGGGGCGACGCTGCGCGACGTCTCGGGCGACGAGAAGCACACCTATGGCGCCGAAGCGAAGTCCGGCGCGTCGAGTGGCAGCACCGGCGTGGCGGGGTCCTTCGCCCTTTCGGTTGCCGATACCACCACGCAGGCCATATTCGGAGCCGACCAGAACGGGGTCGCGGGCGTCGTGGCCGACCTAAAGCTAGACGGCGGCACGGTCGATCTTGACGCCGTCAACACCACGGAGAACACGACGACCGCCGAGGGCACCTCGCAGGCGAAGAAGAAGACGGGAACCACCGGTGGCTTCAGCGCCGGCATCTCGATCGCGCTCGGGATCACGCTAAATGAGACGAGGGCGAAGTTCGTTGACGGGGCCTCGGTCACGGGGACGACGAACGGCTTCACCATCGACGCCAAGAGCAACGACACGACAACGACCACGGCTAAGGCGGGGTCCCAGGGCTCGGCGGCGACGAATGTCGGCGGCGCCGTCGCGGTCTCCTATGTCGAGAACGACACTTATGCCGGCACGGGGACGCAGGCCGATGGCGATGGCGCGATCGGGTTGGGCGGTGGCGACTTCCGCGCCAAGGCCGAGCATGACGGCACGGTCACCACGACCTCGGACGGCGAGGTCTCGGGCGGCAAGACCGGCATCGGCGTCTCCATCGCTCTGAACATCGTGCAGACCGACACCGACGCGCTCGCCGCCCGCGACGCGACCGGCGCGGGAACCGTCACGATCATGGCCGATACCGACCAGACGGTGATCGGCGAGGCGAAGGCCGGCGTCGAGGGCCAGTCCGGCGGGGGCAAGACCTCCGATGAGGAGACCAAGGAAAACACCGATTTCGCGCAAAGCCAGTCGGGCGGCTCGGCAACGCCCACGGCGAACAGTAACGAGAACGTCACTGACGGATCGCTGGATCAGGCCGACACCAACTCGACCGATCAGTCCGGCAAGTCGACGGGCGCCAAGGGCGGCACCAAGGTCGCCGCATCCGTCGTGGTGAACTATCTCGATCTCGACAATACCGCCACGGTCAAGACGGGCACGTCGATCACCGGGACCGGCGCGATCACCGTGGCGGCCGACATGGCGGTCGATACCCGCGCCATTGCAAATTCGTCGACCATCTCGCTCAAGCCAAGCAATTCAAACGCGGTCTCGGCCGCCATCGGCGTAAACATCGCCGATCTCGACAACGAGGTCGTGATCGAGGATGCCGGCGTCGTCCTGTCCGGCACCTCGGTGGAGGTGCGTGCAGCCACGCCCGACGTGAACGACCCCAACAGCTTCCAGGTTCAATCGCTCGCGGGGGCGGCGACGGACAACCAGTCCATCGCGGGAGCAATCTCGGTGAACTACGTCGATATCCGGACCGATATCGATGTGGGCACGGGCGCGCAACTGACCGGCGCGGGTGGCGACGTGACCGTGAAGGCGACGTCCTACAACGAGGTGCAGAACCTGGCGGGCGGCGCTGCGCTCAGCCTGAAGAGCGGCACCGGCGTCGGGCTCGCTGTTGCGGGCAATATCTTCAACAACTTCGATACGACGGTCGATATCCGCGACAATGCCCAGCTCACCACGACCGGGTCGGGCTCGGTCTCGGTCGAGGCGGATGCGAAGCTTCTGCCAAAGGAGGCGACCCTCCAGCTTCTGAATGAGGGCGACGACGAAACCAAGGATGACGATGACTTCCTCGAGGAGGTAACGCTCCCGTTCAGCAGCTTTGCTTCGGGCCTCGCCGGCGGCAACCAGGGCACGGCGGTAGGCGGCTCGGTCAACGTCAACGTCGTTCTGATGGAGACCAAGACGACCCTGGGCGAGAACGTCACGCTGCACGCTGTCGGCGACGTGACGGTGAAGGCGACGGACATCGTCGAGATCTTCACCGGCGCGGGCGGCCTCGGCGTCTCGCTCGGCAACAGCGGCGTCGGCATCGCGCTCGACGTGACTGTGGTCGACCGCGAGACTTGGGTCGAGATCGGCTCGAAGTCCGAACTGCGCGCGAATACCGGTTCGATTTTTGTGAAGGCGGACAGCCTCGATACCGTAACTTCCATCGCTGCCACATTCGGCGCGAGCGGAGGCAGCGCGGCTGTCGCCGCGTCCATCGGCGTCGTGGTTCTGCTGACCGACACGAAGGTCACGGTCAAGAAGGGCGGCACGACCGAGGAGACCCGGACCGTTCTCAGCGCGGGCCAGGATGTCTCGGTCCTCGCCGAGGGCGATGCCGACGTGCTGATGATCGCCGGCGGCGTCGGCTTCAGCCTCGGGGGGGCAGGGGTTGGCGTGTCGAACACGACCTTCGTTCATACCGACGTTGTCAAGTCGGTCGTTGAAGGCAATGCCGACCTCGTGTCCGGCGGGGCCAACGGCATAAAGGTTGATGCCACGTCCAAGGACAACTTCATCATGATCGCCGCTGCGGGCGGCATTTCGACGGGGAGCGCCGCGGTAGGCGGTTCGGTCGTCGTCTCAGTCATGAACGAGACGACCGAAGCCTCCATCGGCCGGGGAACTTCCATCACGGCGCAGGATGCGGACAACGATCCCGACGTGGCGGTGCGGGCCGAGGACACGACGGACATGCTGGCCATTGCCGGGTCGATCGCGGCTTCGGGCGGGAGCGCGGGCGTGGGTGCCGGCGTCAACGTCCATACGATCGAAAAGACGACGACGGCGTTCATCGCCAACGATGTCAAGGCGCACGTCGACGGGAATGTGACCGTCGACGCGATCAGCACCGAGGACATGTCGACCGTCTCGGCGACGGCTTCTGCCTCGTCGAGCGCAGGCGTAGGCCTGACCGCCGACGTCTTCATCGTGACTGCCACGACGCGCGCCTATATCGGCGACGACGTGCGTCTCTATGATGACCCGGACGACTACGACGCCACGGTGAAGGGCGCCGATATCGACGCGGACGGCTCGGTTCGGGTCGAAGCCGTCGTGGAGAGCGAGTTCGACCTCATCGTGGGCGGGATCGCGGTCGGCGGCAGCGCCGGGGTCGGCGTGTCGGTCGGCGTTGCGGTCGTCGACAAGACCACCGAAGCCTTCATCGGCGAGAATTCCGAGGTCACGGGCCGCGGCAACAAGGCGCTCGAGGCGCGCACAGGCCGGTTCAACATCGCCTACGAGACCGAAGACGCTGTGATGAGCAGCGACGGCTACGAGCCATCCGCCGGGTCTACGCCCACCAAGGAGGCGCTTCGCAGCGCCGCGCCCAGCAAGGACGCCCTAGAGGTCGGCGCGGGCCAGAGCAGCGAGATCACCGATCAGGTCGAGGCGGATACGGACGGCGACGAAACGGACAACCTGTCAGCGGACAGCAAGCAGGGGCTCACCAAGAAGCGGGTGAGCACAGCCGGAACCAGTGCGACTTTCCGGGGCGTCGCGGTCACTGCGACCGCCAAGGACGATGTCGAGGCTTTCGCCGTCAGCGCCGGGGTTGGCGGGACCGCCGCGGTCGCCGTGGGGGCCGCGGTCAATGTCATCAATTCCGATACATCGAGCTTCGTTGGCGAAGACGCCAAGATCAACCAGCACGAGGGAACACCGAACGGCGCGCAATCGGTCATCGTGGGTGCGGCCTTGGACTTCAATCATGTGGGCGTGGGCGTGGGTGTCGCCGTCTCGGGAACGGGCGCCGTCACGCCGGGCGTCGACGTCTCGGTGGTGGATCTCAACACCAAGGCATGGATAGCCGAGGGCGTCATCATCGACGCCGCCGACGATGTCTACGTGGACGCGAATGCGAAGGCCGACTTCGTCATCGTTGCCTTCGCTTTGGCCGGCAGCGGGACCGGCGCCGTCGGCGGCGGTGTCAGCGTGGTCAAGCTGACGACCCAGACCAAGGCGGACGTATTCAGCTCCAGCACGAAAAGGACAGATATCGAGGCCGGCGGCGACGTCGTCGTTCGTGCGACGGATGACAGCTCGATGCTGATGGTCTCGGGAGCGGTGGCCGTCGGCATTGGCGGCGGCGGGGTCGGCGCAGGCGTCGGCGTCATGCTGTTCGACAAAGACACCTCGGCGACGATCGGCGACTATGCCATGATCGATGCCGGCGGCTCGGGCACGGGCGTCGACGACGTACTGGTCGACGGCCGGAACACCGACGGCTCGTTCAAGCGCGACACAGCACACGGTCTCATCGTACAGGCCGACAGTTCGGAGAGCCTCTATAATATCGCCGTAGCCGCGGCGGGCGGGCTTTATGCCGGTGTCGCGGGCGCCGTCACGGTTAGCCTGATCGACAGCGACGCGACCGCGCGGATCGGCGCGAATGCCGATATCAACAAGCGCAGCGGCGATTATCGCAATACTGACAACACTGTTGGCGTCAACCAGGGTGTGTACGTCTCGGCTGCGAACGACGTGAGCCTCATCGACGCCGCCGGCTCCCTCGGCATCGGCCTTGTCGGGATTTCGGGCGCGGTCAGCTTCGGCACGATGAAGAACGACGTGAACGCGTCCGTCGGCCAGAATACCGAGATCAACGTCAAGACCGATCTCAGCGTCAACGCGCTGTCCAAGAAGAGGATCGAGGGCTTCACGATCTCTGGCTCGGGTGGCGTGGTCGGCCTCGCGGCGTCCGTTAACGTCTGGTCCGTCGGGGAGCAGTTCACCGCCAGCTACAACGATTCCGGCGCGGAGAACGACACTGAAGGCTCGACCACGACGACGTCGCAGAATGCGCTCGAGGATGACGATGGGTCCGAAAACGCCTCGAGCCAGACCCAAGACGAACTCGACGGCACGTCGGACGACATCAACACCAACCTCGCAAGCCTCGACGACAGTTCATCCAATTCCGAGGTCGACGAAAATTCGGCCGACGACCGTGCGGCCAAGTCGCTCGACGCGCTATCCGGCAAACTCGGTCAGGACGAGAACAGCTTCACCGGCAACGACCTGAACACGGCTCTGACGGCAGGTGCAGGGTCGGCCCCCGGCGTGAATGCCAAGGTGGAATCCGGTGCGGTCGTCAACGCGGGCGACGACGTCAATGTCGATGCCTCCGAGGACATCACCGTCAAGGTTCGCGACGGCTCCGTCGCAGTCGGTCTGGTCGGTGCGGGGGCCTCTGTTGCAGTCCTGAACGTCAACAGCCGCGTCACGGCGAAACTCGGCGGCACGATCACGGCGCAGGGCGACATCACGGTCGATGCCTATGGCAAGCGCGACCTCGACTACATCGTGATCACGGGCCAGGGCGGACTTGCCGCGCTTGGCGGCGCAGTCACGATCATCAATGACAACAGCACGCTTCTTGCCGAGATCTCGGACAACGCGATCATCCGCGATGCCAACAGCCTTTCGGTGACGGCGACCACCGACAAGGACATCACCAGCGATACGGTCGCGGTTCAGGTCGGTATCGCCGCGGTTGGCGTCGGCTTCACGAAGATTAGCACGGACGACGGCAACGCCGGCACCGTCGAGACCCATGCGCGGATCGGCAACAATGTCGATATCGGGATTGCGACCACCGTGGACGGCCAAGAGGTGCAGCACGAGGTTGGCAACATCACGGTCCACGCCGTCTCGACAATCGACGTGATTGCAAACTTGACGGCAGGTGCCGTTGGCGCCATCGGCGCCAGCTTCAACTTCGTCTACGTCGATACCGCTGCAAGAGTCCTGGCGGAGATCGGCAACAACGTCGAAATCGATTCCACGGGCAAGGTCGAAGTTCTGGCAAGGGCGTCGCACAAGGCCGATGTCGACATTATCGGCGTGACCGCGGGAGGACTGGCCGCTGGCGTCACGCTTGGCCGGGCGATCTTCGATTCTGAGATCAAGGCGCGCGTGGGAACCAATCTCGACTCCGACAGCGAGGGTTTCGATGTCGTCGCGCTCTACAACCATACACGCGACAATACGACGGGCGTGATCAGCAAGGAGAGTGGGCGCGGCGTCTTCGTCGAAACCGGAGCGGGCGGTGGCGGCATCGTTTCGGGCCAGGGCTCGATCCCGACGGCGGAGGACAAGACGGACGTCCTTGCGATCGTGGAATCCGGGGGTGACCCGGCGACCTACGGCTTGGACTCGGGCGCCAAGAGCGTGCTCGTCGATGCCCATGGCGCCTTCGATACCGAGGCCACGGCGCTCGCCTTCTCGGTGGGTGGTTTCGCGCTCGGCGCGTCCGTCGCCAACGCAAAGTCGCGCGGTAGCGTCAAGGCGCGGATGAACGGCAATGTCGTCGGTGGCCAGAACGTGACCGTTCAGGCGGTCGCTGTCTCGGACGCCAGGTCGACGGCCGATGCTGCAGGTGGCGGCCTGATCGACGCGTTGATTCCGGTTTCCACCGCGGTGGCGTCGCCGGTCCTCGAAGCGTCCATCGGAAATGGCGCAACGGTCACGGTAGACGGCGACATCAAGGTCAACGCGGTCTCCGACGGGAAGGCCGAGGCGACGGGTTCGGCCAAGGGCGGCAGCCTGATCGGCGTCGGCTCGATGGACGTCACTTCCACCGTGTCGCCGACCCTGTCTGCTTTCGTCGGTAGCGCCACGATCAGCGGCGCGTCGCTTGACGTCAACGCACAGCACAATTTTGAGGTCGGCAGCGACCGCAAGTCGCGTGCCTTCAGCGAGGCCGCGAAGGGCAGCGCCTTGTCGTTCCAGTTCACCGAGGCCAAGGCGATCGCCTCGGCTTCGCTCGACGCGTATCTGGGCGGCGGCGCGGATGTCACGCTCGATGGCGGACTGACGATCTCCGTCAAGGGCGTGAATGTTGCCGATGCGGATGTCGAAAGCGTTTCGATCGGCGCTATCGCCAGCGTGGGTACAACGGAAACTTATGCCGAGGCGAACGGGAGCGCGCAGGCTGGTATCGAGGCGTCCGGTGTGCAGTCTGCAACACCCAAAATCACGGTCGGCTCGATTGGGATCACGGCGACCACTTCGGATACCGCAAACGCAAAGACCGTTGCCGCCTCCGGCGGACTTGTGAATGCAGGTAGCAACAGTGCCATCGCTTATGCCAATGCGCGCGAGAACAGCGAAAATTGGGATCCGCTGAGTAACGACGACAGCGACTTCACGCTGGATCCGAATTACGTAGCGGCAAGCGCATATATCGGCTCCAACAGCGCGATTGTTGTCACCAAGGAAAATGGTGGCACGGGCGAGGTCACCATCATAGCGGGCGCCAAGCCTCAGGCCGACTCATTCGTGAAGGGCACCTCTGGCGGCGGCGTGGATGTAGGTGGCTCCTTCGCGGTGGCCCGGCTTATGCCCGTCGTGCGCGCGACGATCGACACCGGCGCGACCGTCGACGCGGCGGGCAACGTCTCTGTCGATGCGTCGGCCACGCCGGCCACGGGCGTCGTTCCCGACTACGAGATCGACAGCATCAGTTCGACCGATGATACGGTGACGGTCGCGGCGCATGGCCTTGAGACCGGGCAGATCGTCGAATACGAGGATATCAACGGCGTCATCGGCGGTCTGGACGGCTTCGTCACGGAGGTGATCCTCGACTCCAACGACAATCCGACGACGGAATTCTTTAACCGCGAATATGCCGTCATCGTGGTGGACGCGGACACCATCGCCTTCGGCGCCGAGTTCGATGGGACGACATCTTTCGTCAATCCTGCGACAGAAGAAATCACGTTCCAATCCGAGCACGGATTCCGCGCAGGTGACGAGGTCATCTACCGTGCCGACTCGAACGTGCTGCCGGGCCTGACCGACGACGGGACTTATTACGTCATCGTCGTGGATCCGCTCACCATCAAGCTGACGGACGACGTCGCGATCGCGCTCGATCCGAGTTCGGCCTACAAGTCGTTCCTCCCGTCCAAGGTCGATGACGAAAGCGATGCGGACGCGACCGAGGCGAACACGATCTTCGGCTTCACCCACGGTTTCGAAGACGGGGAGGCTGTCACTTACGTCGCGCCCGAGGCGCTAACCTTCACCGACCGGCAGGTCGACGTGTTTCAGAACGAAACGATCGACGGCGGTTTCATCGACCTCACCACGGACGACAACGACTATATCCGCTTCGCGATCACGGACGGGACCGACGAGGGCAAGCCGCTCGATCACGGGCTCGAGAACAATGACCTCGTCCTCTACCGGGTTGAATTCGTGGACGACTCCACTGATCCGCAGTTCGATGCAAACGGCGACCCGATCCCGGGCACCAATTTCGAAGATCCCGGGGCCACGGCGATCGGCGGTCTTGAGGCCGATACGCTCTACCGTGTGGTCAAGATCAACGACAGCACCATCGCGCTGAAGCGCGCGTTCGCAGAGAATGTCAGCGTCTACTACGACAATAACGGCGGCAGCGACCGGATCATCCGCGACGACGGCGGCAGCTGGTTGGACGACGGCTTCAAGCAGGGCGAGGAGATCATCATCTCCGGTAGTGCCGGTGGCGCCAACGACGGTACCTTCACGGTCCAGTCGATCTCCGACAGCATCATCACGCTTTCGGACAACCTGAGCTACTTCAACCGCGTCGAGCAGTCGATGACGGTCGACTATGAGACCGTGAATTCGAGCGACTACGTGACGCTGACGCTGACCGGAAACAACTGGGCAGATGTCTCGGACTTCGCGGTCGGCGACACGATCGAACTGGCGAATCTGGCCCTGGGGGGCACGGCGACGATCGAAGACATCGACGGTGCTACGATCCGGCTCGACCGCACCGATACCGGCCTCGTGACCGGTTCTTACAACGACGCCTTCGTCCAGTACACGACCGGCGATACCGACACGTTCGACACCGAGATCATCTCGCTCACCCCGGACAAGGGAACCATCGGCTCTGCCACCGATCCCGGTAACTCCGACATCCATTCGCTGATCCGGCTGGCGGATCTGCCGCTGCAATACGACGACGGCGGCACACTGGTCGACCTGATCGATGGCCATACCTACTACGTCGACAAGGTAAGCGATACGGAGTTCGGCCTCAGCCTGACGCAGGGCGGGGCGCGGCTCGACCTTGTCGCGAACCCGGCCGGGGTCACGGCGCACAAGCTGGGCGCAATCGCCGTGGACATCAGCGCGGGCACGGGCGATCACGACCTTCGCATCAACATAACGAGCGAGAGCGGGGGCGGCCGTCTTCTCGGTCAGGGCGGCGTGGCGCTGTCGCTCTTTGCGCCACAGTCGGGCGACGGGATTTCGTCGGCGACGGCGAAAGGTTCGAGCGGTGCCATCGTGGGCGTAAAACAGAACCGTGCGGACCTCACGTCGACGCCTAATGTAGCGGCACAGATCAAGGCCGATCTATTGCGGGCGGGCGGCGACATCACGATCGCTTCACTGGCCGACGTGCATCAGACCGTCAGCGTGACCAACGGGTCCGGCGGGCTGGTTGCCGTCGGTAATGTAGACGCACGCACCACCAGCACTTTGAACAGCCTCGCCAAGATCGATGCCGGCAGCCAGGTGATCGCGGGCAACGACCTTGTCATGACATCGGTGGCGGATGCCGATTCCGACAGTTCCGCCAGCTCGAAGACCGGTGGCTTCGTCGGCGTGGCCGATGCGGACAGCCGCATTAACCTGGACTACAACGTCGACGTAACCATCGGTTCGAACGCCGTCGTGCTGGTCGGCAACATGGCGAAGCTGGCGGCTTCCGGCGCTGTTCGCGGCTCCTCGATCGCGACCGCCCGCGGCAACGGCTTCGGCGGCGACGGCGAGGCGCGTGCCGACTTCGTCACCGACAGCGCGCGTGCCGACGTCACGATCGGCTCGGGCGCCAAGGTCGAGGCCTCGGAGGTGATCCTGCAGTCGACCGTGGGCGACCGCTTCGACCTGAACCTTGGCTGGGCCACGAACATCACCGCGAGCGCGGACGGACGGGGTGGCGGCTTCTACTCCGAGGGCGAGGCCGACGCGACCGCGAAGTATCAGGCGCACAACAAGATCACGATCAACGCGAATGCCGACATCATCGGCTATCAGGGCGTGGATTTTATAACGTCCTTCGATGACGTGCGCACGAAGGCTTCGGCCTACAGCCGGTCATCCGGTCTGTTCGGTTATGTCGATTCCGACACGACGCTCCAGCAGGATCTGACCGGCAAGGTCGATGGCGCCCTCGGCGCCGAGGTGACTGCAGGGCCGCGCATCGAGCTCGTCACACCGGGGGTAGAGAATCCCGACGGCGAATTCACCGAGCTGGCCCAGTTCGACAACTCCAAATTCCGGCTGGCTTTCTACGTCACGACCGTGAACGGCGGCCATACTCTGGTCGACAACAATGCCCGCCATTCCAAGCGTTCGCTGGCATCTGGCGGATCAAGCGAATCTGGCGACCAGAGCACCGATTTCGACGACGACATCGACTTCGACAGCGACGTGACGATCCTGTCGGGACGCTCGCCGGAACTGGACGTGATCCGCGAAGTCGATGTCGACGAGGATGGCAAGATCACCAAGGCGATCAATGTCACCATCGACGACAGCGAGGGCTCGGGCGCCGGTGCCGCGGCCATCGATTCCGGCACCATCAAGAGCAGGCGCATCGTCGTGAACGACATCGGCAACCCGGGTCCCGGCGACGTGGCCTTCGACTCGTCGCGCATGGACGGTATCGGCGGCACATGGACGTTCCGCGAGACGCTCGAGCGGGTTCGGATCACGAATGCCTCGTTCCTCGACATCGAGATCAACAACATCGACGTGCAGTCCACCGACCGTCCGCTCGTCTGGCTGAACCCCGGCAAGGTCGCGCCGCTGACCTTCACGATCAACGCCGAGGTCGCACCAACACTCATCGAGATCATCAATACCGGCGACAGCAACGTCATCATCGATGGCACTATCAACAACCCGATCGGGACCACCTCGATCATCAATGCCGGCGGCGGCGGCAAGGGCTCGATCCTGTCCGGAAAGGACCGTGGCGTCACCACCGGCGACGGTCGCGCCGCGCTGATCGTGACGAACATCCTGAACGTGGAGGCCGCCAACGACGTGGGCTCGGCCACCGAGCGGCTCAATGTCGACCTGACCAGCGTGGCCGGTCTGCCCCAGAGCCAAAGCTTCCAGACGAGCCAGGTCAGCGGCCTGACCAACACCATCTTCCTCGGTCAGTCGAACAGTTTCGTGGATGGCCAGCTCGTACAGTATTCGGGCTCCGGTCTCGGCCTGACGGACAACGCCTACTACTACGTGCAGGTCAGCGATGACGGCCTGTCCGTGCAGCTGTCGCTCACACCGGACGGCACGGCCGTCGACCTGACGCCGAGCGGAAGCCTAACGGCGGCGCAGAGCCTGACGGCCGTCGAGGCGATCACCATCGACGCCGCCGACAACATCGACCTCGATCTGCGCGCGCTGAAGCGTCAGGGCACGGAGGCCGGAGAGTTCATCGTGAACGTCGACCGGATTGCGGCGGGCAACACGGCGGACGTGCTCCTGCAGCAAGGTCTCCATCAGACCAGCACGGCGGGACGTGTCGGCATCGCCGTGGAATGGGAGGACGACCCGGTTGCCGGCGACAACAGCACCGCCGTCGGAAGCAATTACTTCGAGTTCTTCTTCGAGCCCGACGGGGGCAGCAATTCCTATGTCGGCCCGATCGAAGGCTTCATCGGCACGGATCTCGTCCAGACGACGATCCCCCGGACGACCTACGACTTCCGCGGGCTGGATCGGGCGGCGAAGGACCGCATCCTGGCCGGTCTGCAGGCCGGAGCGGGCGGCTCTGCCCAATCGGCAGAGAACGGCGACATCATCGTGAAGGCGGCTGACACCACGCCGGGCGAGCCGCAGATCAACGTGCTTGCGCTCACGGAAATCGCGAACGACGGCAAGAACTACAATGACGGCGATATCACGGTCGTCACCGACGGCTACATCGCGCTGACCGAGCTGACCGGCCACATGCGGGTGGAGTCCATCCGCTCGACCGGCGACGACGTGTTGCTCTATTCGCCGCAGGCAATCATCGACGCCAACAACGATGACAACTCGAACCCGGCCGATGTCGCGGGCGTGAACATCACGATGGTTTCGTCCTCAGCCTCGCTGAACAAGGACGCGCCCGGTTTCGTCAACCCCGACCCGGCCGACGTCTCCGCGCAGGTCGTCACACCGATCGTCTTCGACAGCGGGTTGTCCGGCGGCATAGGCGAACGCGACAACTTCCTCGAGATCGACGTCGCGACGCTTAACAATACCGACGGCGTGCTGCGGGCCTACGACGCCGCCGAAAGCACGGCCCGCACGGACGGAATTTTCCTCGACGAGATCCGGGAGGATCTTCGTGTCTGGATCGTCACTACCATCCACGACGCGAGCCTGCGGACGACCGACGGCTCGATCCTCGATGCGAACACCGATGACGTCACCGCGGCGAACGTTTTCGCCCGCATCGTCGATCTGGACGCGAACGGAGGCTCGATCGGCCTGAAGGCCAACGCATTCGAGATCGACAGCCGCAAGGGACTGGGCGACGACGACGACCTCGCCAAGAACCTCGACGACGTGGCGCTCGAAGCGGAGGGCGACATCGTCCTGACGGAGACGGATGGACAGCTGCGGCTGGTCCTCGCCCATAGCTACGAGGGCGACATCGTCCTGACCGTGCGGGAGGCCGCCGACAATTCGCAGAACCAGGATCTGCTTCTGGTTCAGGACGGCTGGGCGCTTTTCGCGGAGGCGAACGACACCGCGCCGGGCACCCACGACGACAACGAGCGGCCGCTGCCGCATGGCCTGATCCTCGCGGAGAAAGGCTATGTCGAGTTGCGGGCAGGCGACGATATCGCCTCGCACGAGAACAGCGCCATCGTGGCGGCGAAGGACATCGACATCTACGGAGACGACGGCGGCGATCTCGCGAATTCGGATCCGAATTTCGGCGCCGACATCATCCTGCGCGGTCAGATCATCGCGGGCGCGGTAATGGTGACGCTGGGCAATCGCGTGCCCGGCTCGCCCAGCACGCCACAGAACACCACGCGCAGCGCACCGATCGGGACATGGCGTCCGTGGGGCACCGAGCAGGACATCGCGGATGACGGCGCGGCGGCCGGGATAACTCGGGTCTTCGGCAATGCCGACGTGGACCGGATCCAGTTCGGCGATGCCAGCGGGAGCACTGGGCTGACCGCCTGGGGCGACGCCGGATACGTCTATCTCGGCTCCGAAACGCGTGCCTACGGGTCCGCCGACGCCGTGACAGGCGACTATGCCGCGCCGGGCGACCGGGACGATGGGCAGGACAGCTTCGTCGTCTACTACCTGCAGGATGCCGCCGCGCAGACCAGCCCGGCGCTCAAGTCGATCACCTACGCGACTGAGCCTTACGACACCGAGACGACGGTCGCCGCCGAGACTTTTGAGCTGTCGGTCCTCGCGATGCACACGCTAACGCTCGACGGCCAGTCGGATACGGACACCTACGAGGTCCATACCCTCGGCAGCCAGGGCGACGCACGGAACTACATCATCAACATCCTCGACACTGGCGAGGAGGATGACGGTGTCGACGAGGCCTTCATCTACGGCTTCGACAGCACCGCGAACGGTGTCGACGACCCGAACGACGACATCTTCCTGCTGCGCGCGGCGGCCTTCCTGCCCGGCGAAACCGTCGACCGGCCGGCCTATGTCTCGCTCCTGCACGGCTCGGTGGACGGCTACCAGGACGTTCTCAAGGACACGTTCGACAGCGCCGAGGTGCAGCGCATCGCCTTCGACACCGGGCTCAACGGCCGGCTGACGGTCGAGGGGCAGGGCGGTAACGACCACTTCTACTCCGACGACACGACCGTCATCACGACACTCGACGGCGGCGAAGGCAACGACGTCTTCCAGATCGGCCAGATCTTCGGCGAGAACCGCAACGAGGCCGATGGCAACCTCCTGGCGCAAGACGTCTTCCCGGACCTCAAGCCGACCACGCGCGGCTGGCTCTCGCGCGGCTCTTCCGCGCCGATGGTCGCCCAGGGCGGGAGCGGCAACGACGAGTTCCGCGTCTACTCCAACCAGTCCGAGCTGCGCCTCGAGGGCGACGACGACAACGACCTGTTCATCGTGCGCGCCTTCGCCATCGCGGCGACGACGGATTACGACTGGAACGAGGACGGCACGATCGACCTCTCCGACCTTGCGGCCGGCGTCAGCCTGCTCAAGGACATCGCCGCCAACGGCGAGAGCGCCTTCGACGGACGGGCGGACGGAGACACTCTCAAGGCGGCCTTGTCCAACGGCATGGGCGGCTACGTCACGGACCGCAACGGCGATGGCGGGATCAACTTCCTCGACGCCTATCTCACGGTCGGCGACACCTCCGACGATGTTATCGTGCTGGACGAGGACGGTGTGGCCAGCCCGCAGATCGGGCTCGGCTTCTCCGTTGCGCAGGCGCCCGACATCCGCGCCGGCGGCGGGCAGGACGAGGTCCGCTACAACGTCAACGCACCGGTCTCCGTCGAGGGCGGCACGGGCTTCGACAAGCTCGTGGTGCTCGGCACGGAGTTCGCGGACGATATTGCCATCACCGACAAGGGCATCTTCGGCGCGGGCCTCAACGTCCGCTATTCCACGGTGGAGGTGGTCGAGGTCGACGGTCTCGAGGGCGACGACAAGTTCTACGTCCGCTCCACCGCATTCGGCGTGGCCTACCGGGTGATCGGCGGCCTCGGCTCGGACATCATCAATGTCGCCGGCGACGTGCAGGAGGACATCATCACCCGCGAGCTCGAGGGCGTCTCGGGCGCGGCCGATCACATCGTGCGCTCGGATGACTTCCTCTATGACGGCCTCGTCATCGACGGGCTCGACTACAACGTCACCACCGACGGCGAGGGTCTCGTTGTGATCGACGAGGGCCCCAACGGCTTCACCGCCGTGCGAGAGGGCGACCCCGTCCGCGAGACCGACAGCTACACCGTGCGCCTCGCCAAGGCTCTCACCGGCAGCGAGGTGGTCTATGTCACCGTGTCCGCCGCTCGCTCCCCGCAGGAGGAGCAGGACGGAACCATGCCGAACGACGGCCTGCCGGGCGGGTCGGGCGACAGTCTCTGGGTGTCCTCCGACAAGGAGGCGACGGCGATGACCGTTGGCCAGGCGAAGATCCTCGGCGTCGATTACCTCGATCCCGGCAACCAGCTGGTGGATACCGACTTCCTGCGCGAGATCGTGATCGACGGCGAGACGCTCTACGTGCCGAGCCGCGCGGTCGTTCTGAAGTTCACGAAGGACAACTGGCAAACGCCGCAGACGGTCGACCTGCTGGCCGTGGACGATCTCCGCGCCGAGGGCGACCGGGTCACGGTCGTGCAGCATTCGGTCATCTCCAACGTGGCGGAGTACGACGCCATCGACGTCCGCAACGTCGAGGTCGAGGTGCGCGACAACGACACGCCCGGCGTGCTGGTCACCGAGATCGAGAACGGATCTGCGACCGTTGTCGGAGGTGTCGTCACGGGTTTCGTCGAGGATGGCCGCACGCTGACGGTCGAGGGCGACGCGACCACACAACTGACCGACCAGATACTCGTGCAGCTTCAGAAGGCGCCGGAGGCCGGCGACATGATCGTGGTAAAGGTGAACATCGGCGGCCTCTTCGGCGATGCGGGCCTCAAGGCGCTCACCGATAAGGCGATCGAACTGTCCGATGGCGGCACGGGCCGCTTCGACGCGGCGACCGGCACGATCAGCTTCGACAGCACCAACTGGGACAAGGCAGTTCTCATCACGATCACGGCCGAGAACGACGATGTCCGCGAGGATCCCGAGACGGCGGTCCTGGGCTTCGGCCGGAACCTAGAGGCGGTGACCGCCGACATGGACCTCATCGCCTGGGAGGACGAGGCGACCGGCGATCTCTACGCCGCGCTTGAGCTACGCTCGGGCGGATGGGTCGCGAGCGGCTTCGAGATCGGCGAGAGCGTGTCGATCACCGGGGTTCCAGGCATCACCACGGCGACCGTCCGGGGCTTCGACAAGGCTGGCCTGACGCTGGTGCTCGACATCGACGGCAGCGCAATCACGCCGGCCCTTTTGACGAATGTCACGGTCACGCGCGATACGCCGATCGGGCTGGTCACGCTGGATGCGAATGACGACTACCGCTTCCCGAACCTGCGCTCGGGCACGGGCCTTCTCGACATCGAGGTGGTGGACAACGACACGGTCGGATCGGTCGTGCTGGAAAGCGGCCGCGATACCGTCCTGATCCCGGACGATCCGACCACGGGCTCCGACACCTACGAGCTGCGGCTGACGAAGGCGCCGTCGCAGAACGTCGAGGTCGCTGTCGTCACCGATGGCCTCGCCAACGTGACTGCGATAGACGGTGTCACCGTCACGCCGGACGATTACGTGGAGGTCGGCGGTCTGCGCGCCGCGCCAGCGTTCGTGGGCTCGATCATCTTCGACGATACCGGCGCGAACGCGACGCTGACGCGCGGCACCGGCGAGGATTTCGGCAGCTTCCTCAACGAAGGCTGGGAAGAGGGCGACCTGATACGCATCGCCGGAACGGGCGGCCTCGCGGACGGCGACTACGAGGTGCTCTCGGTCACGGCGGATGTGCTGACGCTGCTGCAGTCCGATTTCGTCGGCTCTGTCGGCGCCATATCGGCGCAGGAAATCCTCGACGACGTGATCCTGTCCAAGCTTGCCGAGCGCGAGATCTGGACGGGCGACGTATTCTACACGACCATCACCGAGGGCGGCGTGAACTCGCCGGCGCTGGTGCGCTCCGAGGCGTTCGGCACCGGGAACGAGGACGTCCAGGGCTGGCTGCGCGAGGGCTTCCTCGAAGGGCAGTGGGTGCGGATCACCGATGGCGCGAACGAGATCGAGGCGAAGATCGCCATCATCCGCGGCCTCAACGACAGCCAGGATCACACGATCCAGTTCACGCTGGATCCGAACGCCGACATCTCGGCCGCGGCATGGCTGTCGAGCCTGACCGAGGCCGCTCCCGGCTCCGTGACCGTGACGCGCATCGCGCCCGTGGCGACCTTCACCCCGACGGACTATTACCAGTTGCAGGAAATCGAGCTGACGGCCGATCCTTATTACGAGGTTCCCACCACGCGCGAAGGCGTGAAGATCTTCCCGGTCAAGGCGCACCGCCTGTCCGATCTGCGCGGGCCCCTCGCCGTCGAGGGCGGCCCGGCGGGTGCCGACCGGTCGCTGACCAACGGGGTCAAGCTGCCGGGCGAGGAGGACAGTTTCCTCATCGCCATCGGCACCCAGCCGCCCGAGAGCCAGCAGATCGACGTTTTGAACATCTTCAATGACGGCTCCAAGGCCGACACGACCGGCGTTCTGACGGAAACCACGCTGACCGGGTTCAACATGGGCCCCGATCTCGTCTTCCCGAATGTCACCGGCCCGCTCTTTGGCGAAGGCGCCGAGAGCGCGCAGGGCACCACGCTGACCTTCCCGGGCGGCATCAGCTTCGGCAAGGTGAACTTCGGCGCAGGCGGCGTGACGAACGACGCGCAGCAGAGCACCGTCGAAGTCGTCAACGTGATGCTGGGCGAGGGCAACGACCTTCTTGAAGTCGAAGGCACGCTCAATCCGGCGCCCGCTGTCTCGGCGGAGAACGAGTTCACCGCGATCCCGGAGTGGACCGATAGCGACTACGCCTTCCTCTACGCGCGGGAGCCCCAGTTCGAGGGCAAGCTCGTCATCACCCGCGAGGGCTTCAACTGGAAAGGCGAAGGTTTCCTCGTCGGTCAGACCGTTCTGGCCGAGGACTCCATCGGTCAGTTCGTCGAGATCGGCAAGATCATCGGCATCGAGGACGCGCTTGCTTACACGGTCACCGATATCGATCCCAAGACGGACGAACCCTACCGCGATCCGTCCGACAATTCGCTGCTGATCCTAGACACCACCGGTCTGCCGGCAGACGTAGACTTCACCGGCTCCACGAAGCTGATCGCGCAGGATCGGGACGTCCTCGAGGATCTCACGGTCACCGTGGAGAACGCCACGGCCGCGGGCGCGACGCTTCGCTGGTCGGCCAACAATGGCACCACCGGCGCGACCGATTGGGAAGAGGCCGGATTCCTTGCGGGGCATCTTCTGAACATCGGGATCGGCGACGCGGCGAAGGAATACCGCATCGTCGAGATCAGCGACGATGGCCTGGAGATCGAAGTCGAGGGCGCCGACCTCGTCAACGGCACCCTCAGCGAGATCTTCTGGGTACAGGGCACCCATGGCGGGCTGACAGTGCTGCATGGCGGCGGTAACCTCTATGTCGACGTGCTGGGCAAGTTCAACTTGGACAACCAGACCGACGGCACGCTGGAAGTGGCGCGGCTCGACGGCCGTAGCTTCGTCGAGGCGGGCTTCGCCGTGGGCGATCTGATCCAGCTCGAGGGTGAGGACTTCACCCGGACGCTGGAAGGCTTCGCGAAGGCCAATGGCTCCGATTACGGCCTCGCCGAGACGTTCGACAGCTGGGGCACCGATGCCATCATGGTGCTGAGCGCGCCCAACGATGGCAGCACCAAGGACTATACAAACGTCGATACCGTCACGCTCAGCTCACATCCCGAGGGACTGTTCCTCGTCTCCAAGGTCGAGGCCAAGGAGACGACGATCGAGGTCGAGGTGACGGTCGAGGTCGCCGTGGTCGCGGACAGCCAGTCGAACGAGGGGCTGGAGACGATCGTCTATCTCGAGGACGTAGCCGGCAATCCCGCCAACTGGTCCGATGCGGGCTTCGCCGCGGGGGGCACACTCTTCATCGAGGGGCGGCCGGGCGCGTTCACGATCGATCGCATCCTTCCCGACGGGCGGACACTCGTTCTGCTGGACGCGGCGCTGGGCGATTGCGACGACGGCGGCCCGGTCACGCTCACGTTGACCACCTATGACATCACGCGTGCTGGAGAGCAGCGCAAGGGCGGCGATCATTTCATCGTCACCGGTGGCGCCGGCCCCGACAGCCCGCTCGTCATCTACGGCGATACCAGCCAGGACGGCGTATGGTATTCGGGCAATCCGAACGACCCCTACGGCCTCGAATTCGGCGAGAAGCCCTTCGATCCCTTCCCGACGCTACCCGATGGCGAGAACGAGGATGACGAGTTCATCTTCGCCGTCGCCAATCCCTTCAAGCTGCACGGTCACGACATCATCGATGCCTCGGCGCTCTTTGCCGACGCGGCGGCGAACGGGATCTACGCCTCGGTCGGGATCGTCGCCTATGGCGGCATGGGCGACGACCTGATCATCGGCTCGCAGACCGGCGACCACCTCGCCGGTGGCTCGGGCAACGACACGATCATCGGCGAGGCCGGGACCGATCACATCTACGGCGACAGCGGCTTCAACGTCGACATCCTGACGCGGGCGCTGACGGTCGCGACGATCGACGCCAGCCCGGAGCCGACTCTCAGCAAGGGCCAGCCGCGTGCGGAAGGCACCTTCGCGCCCTACGAAAGCCCCGTGCGCGATCCGCTCGGCGACCGGGTGACCGACACGACCGGGCTCAGGAACGTGGCCGGCGCCGGCGACGACATCATCCTCGGCAACGGCTCGGCCTTCAGCGACAACACGCCCGACATCATCTTCGGCGACCACGGGCAGGTTGAGCAGAACGTCATCGATCCGAACCAGCCCTTCGCGCTGCCGCAGAAGATCCAGACGACAGAACTGTCCACGGTCATCGCCATCGTGACGGCGGAATTCGCCACCGGCGGCGACGACGTCATCTTCGGCTCAGAACTCGACGACATCCTGATCGGCGGGGCGGGCAACGACGCGCTCGACGGCCTCGATGGCGACGACGAGATCTTCGGCGACAACGTGATCCTAAGCCGGATGGGCGAGATCGACGAGAACCTCTACGACGACATCGCGTCGTTGCGCTTCCAGACGCTTGCGGGCACGCTGATGTATGGCCGCACCGACCGCGCGCCATCGCCGGGCTACGGCATAGATCCCGACGGTGACGGCGTCTTCGAGATCACCGAGACGCCCGACGGCGGAAGCGGCGTGCTCATGGTCTCGCTGGATGCGAACGGCGATCCGATCGCCCGCGACTACCGCGATCCCAACGGCCCGTCCTGGTGGAGCGAGTATTCCATCGACTACGCGCAGTTCCACACCTTCGAGATCGGCGCGGGCCTCGCCGGGGTCGGCACATTCGGCAACGACATGATCGCCGGCGGCGGGGGTCACGACCAGCTCTTCGGCCAGCTCGGCAACGACATCATCCAGGGCGACGGCACCATCGCGGGCGCCGTGGCGGGGCGTGGCGACGGCACGATCGACGGTATCGTGGCACCCACGCGCTATGTCAGCGCGGCGCGTGACCCGCAGGGACCCGAGGATCCCATCGGCCCGCTCAAGGTGATCGAGGCCATTGCCGACGTGAACGGCATCGACGGCAACGACTACATCGAGGGCGGCGGCGGCTGCGACATCGTCTTCGGCGGCTACGGCCAGGACGACATCGTCGGCGGCTCTTCCAGCTTCTTCAGCCTGGTCGATCCCGACATGCGGCCCGACCACGACGACATTCTTTTCGGCGGCACGGGCGCTCCGGACGAGATCGCGCGCAACAGCGCCGAGAACCCAGACGGTTCCACGACCACGCTATCGCGGCACGCCGCCGACGCCGACGTGATTGCAGGCGACAACGCGGACATCATCCGTCTTGTCGGCATCAACGGTCAGGACGTACTTGAGGGGCAGATCGACCTGACGGTTCTACCGGGCACCGACCCGCTTGACTACCCGGCCGTCTTCGCGCCGCTCTACGAGGCGCTCTACAACACGCGGGGCGGGCTGCACCTGTCCTTCGACTACGACGACTACAACCCCGAGGATGGCGAGCGGATCATCGTGCGCGGCGTCTCCTACCTCGACTACAGCGAGGGCGGGCCGGACTATTCCGGGAACGCGGGCACCTTCATCACCGACCCGACCTTCACGGGCGATCCGAACGATCCGGGTTCCGGCTTCGCGGTCGCGGGTGATGCGTGGCGGAACACGTTCGGGTTCTGGGCGCTCAAGGATATCGGCGGCGACGACGAGGTCCATGGCGGCACCGGCGACGACGTAGTGTATCTCGGCGGCGGCAACGACATCGCCTTCGGCGACGCGGAGAACGACGACATCATCGGCGGCTGGGGCAACGACTGGATCTCCGGTGGCGCCGGCATCGACGGCGTGCTCGGCGACGACGGGCGCATCTTCACCCAGCGCAACGAGGGCCTGGCGCAGGGCGAGGAATTTGGCACCGCCTATTCCGAGGATCTCTATGGGACGCTGAAGCTTCTGACCTCCGATCCCGACCGCCGCACCAGCCAGGGCAACGTGCTCAACGAGGAGATCTACACGCCGGGCCGGGTCCAGCAGGAGACGATCAATATCGAGAACGAACTCGTGAAGGCCGTCGACCTGACGCCCTTCGACGTGATCGACAGCTTCATCTCCCCGGTGAGTTCGGCCGACCCAACCTCGCACAACCCGTTCTTCGCCGATGACGTGATCTTCGGCGGCTTGGGCGACGACTACCTGCATGGCGGGTCCGGCGACGACGCGATCGGCGGCCACGAGGCGATCGCGGAGGGCTACATCCTGCGCTTCGACGGCGCGGCGCCCGATCTCGACGACGTGAGCGGCGACAACCCGAACGCGGTGCAGCCCGTCGGCCTGACGCGGACCGACTTCACGCGGCCTTGGAACCCGGGCAACATCTTGCTCTTCGGTGATGGCGACGAGCACTGGAATGAGCCCACGCCGACCCGCGAGCGCACCGGCGAGTTTTACCTCTACGACGAGTACGATCCGCGCCGCGTGATCCTGTTCGAGGACGACGGAACCGTCTGGAAGGACGGCGCGCCCGACGGTCTGAAGCAGTACTTCCTCAATGCGCCGGACAACGAGGGCGCGCTGGTGGAGAGCTATGTTGCCTTCGCGCCGAACGGTACCCCGATCGGGAACATGGTCGCCGTGGAGAGCGACGGCAATGACCGCATCTTCGGCGACATGGGCAATGACTGGATCGTCGGCGGTACCGGCCAGGATCGCATCTACGGGGGCTTCGGCAACGATTTGATGAATGCCGACGATGTGATCGGCACCGACATCTCGGTCTACGACACCGGTGCCTTCGGCGATGCCGACCAGGCCGATGGCGGCCTGAACCTCACGCCCGAAACGCACCTGTCCTGGGAGGATCGCGTGTTCGGCGGCGCCGGGCTCGACATCCTGATCGGCAATACCGGCGGCGACCGGCTGATCGATCACCTGGGCGAGTTCAACAGCTACCTCGTCCCCTTCGCGCCCTTCGGCATCGCGACGGTCAGCCGGCAGGTGCCGCCGCAGCTGTGGGATTTCCTGGCGGCGCAGGCCTATTCCGACGGCGTGGACATCACGCGCACCAGCGATGTGGGCTTGATCGAGCAGGATTCGCGTTATTCCAACGTGATCCAGCTGCAGGGCAACCCGCATGGCGAGATCGGTCTGGTGACCCAGCGCGACCGCGGTTTCTGGCAGGACCAGTCCGGCCCGCCGACTGACCCGCAGGCCGGCAATATCCCCGGCGGGGCGCGCGACATCCTGCGGACCGCGGATTTCAATGACCGCAAAATGGGAGGCTTTGCCGTCGACGACGGGCAATTCACGCCCACCGGGGGCTCGATGGCGGTCAGCTCGCTGACCCAGGACGACACTGCCGCGGCCATCTTCCTGCTCGATGACTACCTGCCCACCTATTACGAGGTCGAGACGACCTTCAATCTCGACAAGCCCACCGGCGGCTGGAAGTCCAACGGCTACGTGATCTTCGACTACTATAGCGACGTCGACTTCAAGTTCGCCGGCATCAACGTGTCCACGAACAAGATCGAGATGGGTTACGTCGACGAGACGGGCTGGAACTACCTCGTGCAATCCAACAAGCCGGTGCGGATCAAGCCGGGCGAGAATTATACTGTCACCATGGCCGTGAACGGCAACAACGTGACGCTCGCCGTGGCCGGGGTGAACTGGTTCACTTACGACTACACGCCCAAGATCGACGTCTACGGCGACCCGATCCCGCTTAACCGCGGCCTCGTGGGTATCGCCATGGACGGCGGGCGCGGCACCTTCGACAACTTCAAGGTGCAGATCCTGCCGCCGACCTGGACGCTCGACGAGACCGACGATTTCTCGCCGCCAGTCGCAGAACTGCCGCGCGTCTCGCAGTCGAGCGGTTGGGTCGAGGCCTCGGGCGTGCTGACGGGCATCGCCAACGGGCCGGCACCGGCCGTGCAGACCGTCGACCTCGCCGTAAGCCTCGGCGCGAACAGTATGCTGGAGATGGAGGTCGATATCCGTGGCGACGGCTCGGCCGGATTCGTCTTCGATCGCTACGACGCCTTCAACTACAAGTTCGTCGCGCTCGATACCGCCAACGACCGGGTGATCGTCGGCCACGCCACCTCCGAAGATGGCATGGTTGTAGACGGAACCTTCGCCGCGGATCTCGACGACGCACGTACGGATCGTCTCAAGCTGACCATTCAGGGCGCTGGGCTCGGGATCACCGTCAACGGCGCGAGTGTCGGTCAGTTCGGTTTCAACGCGGCGCTCGTCGACGGTCAGTTCGGGCTGATCGTCCTGTCGGGCGAAGCCACCTTCGAGGACTTCCGTCTCGCCACGAACGACGCGCAGTTCAACCAGACGCTGAAGCTTGCGCAGGACAGCTACGATGCCCTGTCCTCGGAAACCTATATCGAGAGCACGCTGCAGCAGACGGAGGTTGAACGCGTCTTCGAGGAGGCACTCGAGGACTGGCTCGGGAGTGGCCTCGTGTCCATGGAGGATGCCGCCGCGCTGGCGGAGGTGACGCTCGTCGTCACCGATCTCGAAGGCGCCACTCTGGCCCGCACGCTGGGCGAGGACACCATCCTCATCGACGCCACCGCGGCGGGGGCGGGCTGGTATCTCGAAACCGACATGGCGATGCAGGACGGCGCGGTCACGGCATCGCGCGTCGATCTCCTGACCGTGCTGCGCCACGAGATCGGCCATCTCCTCGGCTTCGATCACAACGATCTCGCGGTGATGCGCGAGGATCTGCAGACCGGAACTCGGGTCGATGTCGGCGCGGAGGACGAGACGGTAACGACGACCAGCACGGCCACGACCACGGTTGCGATCACGGAGGAGGAACAGACAGAGACCTCTCCGCCCGCAAAAGGCAATGGGCAGCGAAAGCAGGCCGCGCTCGTCTTCGACGCGGCAACGGGAGAGCTCGTGGCGCCGGAGGACGCCAAGCATCTGGCTGGGTCCAACGCGAAGGCCGCGGCGCTCGCCGTCGCGGTCCGAACGCTCGCGCACAAGCCGCTCGGCCACAAGTCGGCGCGCGGATCCGTGCCCGCCGTCGCCGGCCCGCAGCTGGCGGTCAAGAAGCGCAACGTCTTCGTCCGGATGCGGGATGCCTTGCGCAGGAGCGCCTGATCGGGGTTTCATGAATCGGTGTGGCGCGCGGACCGGGGCCGCTTTCCGGTCCTGCGCTCGACCGGACGTGGCGCGGCGTAAGGGACGGCGCGCGATTGCCTTTCTGGGAGGTGACGGATGATCTGCTTGCGGGTCACGGGTCTCGCGTTCGCGGCGGTGCTCGCCACACCGGCCGCTGCGCTCGACAGCGAGGATTGCCTGATTCTTCCGGGAGCGTCAGTCGACCTCGGCGGTACGGTGCCCGGCCTCATCGACGAGGTGCTTGTGGAGGTGGGAGACGAGGTGCGCGAAGGCGATGTCGTCGCGACGTTGCGCTCGGACATGCAGGAGATGATGCGGCGCCTTGCGCAGGTCCGGGCCGAGAACCGGGCGAGCATCACGGCGGCCGAAGCGCAACTTGCCTTCGAGGAGCAGGAGTTCGCCCGCGTGCAGGATCTCTACGAACGCAACGTCGTCCCGGAAGCACAGGTGCGCGAGCGTGAAGCGCTCCTGATCCGCAGCAGAAGCGAGCTTGATGATGCGCTCTCGCGGGTGCGGGAGGCGGAGCTCGAGATCGAACGTGCGGACGTGGAGCTCGAGGTTCGCCGCATCCGGGCTACGCTGGACGGGGTCGTGTCAGAACGCTTCCTGGAGCGAGGCGAGTATCTGCGCGACAATGGACACGTCGTGACGCTCGTGCAGCTCGATCCGCTCAGGGTCGAGGTCTTTCTTACGCAGGCGGCCTATCCGTCGATCTCGGTGGGCGACGTCGTGCCTGTCGTTCCCGAGCTCGGCGCACCCGGCCCTTTCGACGCCGTCGTGGCCTCGATCAATCCGGTCATCGACGCAGCCTCGGCCACCTTCGGGCTGCGACTGCATCTGCCCAATCCGGAGGGCGCGATCATTTCTGGCATACGCTGCACGGCCCGCTTCGGCGACGTGGTCCCCGAAGACGGCTAACACGCAGCCTCCGGTTCAAACACCCCGGCGCGGTGCCGTCGTAGAAAGTCGCCGAGAGGCCGTTCGGGTCTGGTCACGCGGGTTCGGCCCGACGTTCGCTGCCGGGTCCGGAAATGGTGGGCCGAGGGTCTGCAGCCCGGCCGCGGGCGAGGGCTGGCTGTTCATGTCTGGCCAGATCCGAGCCTCGACTTTCAGCGGGTTTCGGCACGGTCTTGCAAATTGTCGATGGCAAGGGTCCGGTTACTGTGGAGGCTTTTTCCCTTGCCGCCTTGGGATGGAACATGAAGTGGCCACTGTCATTTGCCGTCTGAAGGATATGGTAGCTACGCGAAGGCGATCGCGGAGAGCCGTTTTCATCCTCGCGTTACCGAAGACCTCGGCCCATGCGGCAAAGCTTGGGTTGCGTGCGATGATGACGCTGCTGGGCTCGTATAGCTTGCCGGGAAGGTGGCGCCGCAATGCGCCACCGGATGCCTTGGACGGCGGTTTGACAATCTCGTCGCGGATGAACGACGGCGCGTCGGCGCGTCTGAAGACGGCAGCCTCTTGGCATTTTCGCGCGTCGTGGAGCACAAACCTAAAGCTTCTGGCGCGGACGGTCGAGGACCCGGCTCCGCCATTCGGAGCCGCTTCGCCGGCCACGCCGGCCGTAGCTGCCAGCCCCGTACTGCACCAAGATCGAAACCGGACCACTTCGATGGTGCATATCAAGATTTGGCCCCGATCCGCGCATCACCATCCCGGCCAGCGGTGCTGTGTCAGCCGCAAAGAATAGGCCTGACAAAAGAACGCACTCGGTCACATGTCCCGACGATCAGAAAGTCCTTGGAAACCGAGCGGCATCCACAAACGAACGTTCGATCCCGGTCCCGTCCCCTCCGATTTCGCGGGATTACGATGGGATTCACAGCAATAGCCGATGGCTACGATTTCCTTTAGAATCATGCGTTTGAAAGTCGCGGTCGGACACTTTGCTCCCGCTTTGTATCTGCTTTGATCGTGTTCTGTTCAGTCGCAACCGAGTAGTAGCGAGAAGAGATGGCGGGTGGGCGTGCCGAAGTTGCCCGGCCTCCGGCACGCCCCGACGAAACGCAGCCACGAGCGCGGCTGCGCGGCCGGCGAAAACTCAAGCCAGCCTGGTGGGCCCCGAGCGGGTTCGCCGCCATCCCCACCGCCGCGCTCGATCCGGCCCACTGTCCGGCGTCTCCCGCGGTCCCCGCGCTTATCGGGTCCGGGTCCCCATCAAGACTGTCGCGCCAGCTATTCCGCCTCGGCCGGCATGACAGAGTCCATCTCGGCAATCGTCTGAAACTCGGACAGGAATTCGGGGCGCGTCTGCATGAGGTAGCGAACGATCCTGGCGTTCCCGAGCAGCTTGCCGACGTAGGCCTTGATCACGGTCAGATGCAGGTGATTCTGGCCGTAGGTATCCTGGATCGAGGCGATGCCCTCCTGCAGGCGGGAGAGTTCCTGTTCCATTCGCGCCATCGCCTCGGGCGTGATGCCCTTCACCTTCTTTGGCTTGGACGACTCGACCAGCTGTGCCTGTGGCGTGCCGGCGAGGATCGCCTTCACGTAGGCGACGGAGTAGTTGTTTGCGTTGACCAGAAGCTCCGCAGCCTCGATCTGGCGCATGGTCTTCATCTTGCGAAGCGCGTCGAACACGGCGCCCGTAGCAGGTTTGTCTTTCAGGATCGCGATGGCTTCCTCGGAGATGCCATCCAGCAGCTTGATCTTCTTCTGGATGCTGCGCGTGCCAAGATCGAGCGCGGCTGCGATCTTCTCCTCGGGCACGCCGCGCTCGATCGCCTTGCGGATCATCCTGTGCTCCTGGATCGGCGCAAGGCGGCTGACTTGCCGGTTGTAGGTGAACGCTTCGTCGTCGGTGGAGACGAGGCATTCCACCTCCTGCACGCCGTCATCCTTCAAGGCCTCGATCCGCAGATGCCCGTCGAGCAACAACCAGGTGGCCGATTTGTCTGGGTTCGGGACGACCACTGGCGGTTCGACGATCCCGATCTGGGCGATGGAGGCGACGATCTGCCGGTACTTTCGGCTGGATTTTGCGCTCTTGCCGAGGGTTCACAGGGGCAAGATCACGTCGATCGGCAGGGTGACACAGTCGTCTTCGAAGCCGTGGTTGACGCTGGCCGGGCGTTTGTTCGCGGCCCGTTTCATGACGAGGGTCCATCGGTGACCGCCTGGGCGAGATCGGCGGGCATTGTCTCCAGCCCCTCGGCACGAAGCAGCGTCATGAAGTGCTCATCCGTGCAAAGCGTTCGGAACGCCTCGCGCACGAACATCAGCCGGCTCTGCGCGAGTTCGGCCTTCTTGATCAGCAGTTTCTGACGTGCCGCCTCCTGCTGATAGGCTCGGACAAGTCCCTCGCTGGTCAGCGCGCGTTTCGCCACCCGCCGCCCGAGCGCATTGCTCTTGATCTGGGGCCCGCGGAGCTCGCGCTGCTGGATCAGGCGGCGCACAAGCGTCAGTTTCCGGCCACGCAGCTTCTTCTGAGTATAGGCGTCCATCAGCGCCTTCTGCGCGCCCTTGGCGTCGGTCTTGGAGATCTGGATGGCGAGGTTGAGCGGCAGCAGTCCGGTCTCCACGGCGGAGACCAGGCGCTCCTCGCCCTTCTCCAGCAGTCCGGCGATCATGTTCACGTATTCGTAGGAGACCCCGATCTTCTCGCCGATCTGGCGGTCGTTGTAGCCGCGTTCGCGAAGCGAGCCGATTTCGCGCATCAGATCGATCGGGTTGTGCTGCCGCCTTGCGCAGTTCTCCACGAGGCTCATGACGAGGCAATCGCTCTCGTCGGCTTCGATCACGATGGCCGGGATGTTGTCCTGCTTGAGTTCGATGAAGGCCTCGAGGCGGCCTTGACCGCAGACAAGGTCATACTCCTGCGGATCGGTTCCGGCGCGCGGCGCCACGGTGATCGGTCGCTTCAGGCCGATGCGCGCGATGTTCTCCACCATCGCCTCGAAGGTGCGCCGGTTTCGGACGCGGGGGTTGAGGATCCGGATCCGGTCACAAGGGATCAGGGTCACCTGCTTCTGGCTGGTCGGCTCCGTGTCGTCGGGCATCACGCCACCTCCGCGATCCTGGCCCGCGAGGCGAGCGCGTAGAAGAAATCGAGCGTGTCGAACCGGTACGCATCGAGTGCGAGACCATTCTGCTCAGCGAATTTCAGTTTCCCGAGAGTCATGTCGATGCTGGGCAGCACGAAGTAGTCGCGCGGTGCCTCGTTCACCTCGTCCATGCGCACGGCGATCGTGATGTCCGGCACCAGGCCGGTGTCGAGGCGGATGCGCCACCGCAGTGACCCGGCCGCCGTCGCCGCGCAGCGGGCCAGCACGATGGACACGGTGAACTCGTCGTTGACGCGAAGCAGATCGGTCTCTGGATCTTGCACAGCCCGCCCACCGTGCCGCGTGACCCCGGCGATGATCTCGGCCACCACCTGCGGATGCGCCTGTCGCAGAGCGCGGTTGATCTCGATGTAGCTGTAGTCGCGGTCTGGCTCGTAGCCGATCAGCCGGTAGGCGCGCAGCAGGCTCCCGAAGCGGCTGCGATAGGCGCTGGAGGACGGAAGATCATCCTCCTCGTCGATGATCAGACCCGACAGCATGCCTTGCCGCTTCAGGATCGCGCGCAAAGCATCGAGCAACTCCTCGTCCGAGAAATGGTGGCTGCGGGCGTCGACGATTTCCCGGGCCCGCAGGAAAAGGGCCTTGTCGACGATAGCCGGGAACGCGCCCTCCGCCCGGATCCACATGTCCCGAGGGTTCACGACACGGCGCTGCTTCAGCTTGAACGACACCTTGTTGAAGACGTTGTTCCCGATGTACTTTTCGTTGGTCAGAACCTGATGGACAGTCGCCCGGGTCCACGGCCGGTCGAGATCGGTGCGGTGACCTTCGGCGTTCAGGACCTCCGCGATCTCGCGCTCAGGCCGCCCCTCGTTGACGAACATCTCGTACATGCGCTGGACGACCCGCTGTTCCTCCTCGGGGCCGGGGACGAGGATCACGCGGTCGGTCTGCAGGCTCTTCTGCTCGCCGCGGGACAGTTCGCCCTTGGGGTTTCCGTGCTCATCGATCAGCACTCGACGCAGGCCGTATCCGGCGGCACCGCCCTGGCGATAGCCCAACTCGACGAGGCGGCATTGTCCGGCGAAGACCTTCACCGACAGCTCGCGGCTGTACTCGCCGGCCATCACGCGCTTCACGGTCTTCAGGAGGTTCGAGCCGATGCAGCCGTCGTTCTCGAACTGCTCGCCGCAGTAATGGACCCGGATGCCGGCGCGGGAGCAGACGTGCTCATGATAGGCGCCCTCGTCAGCATCCTGAAACCGGCCCCAGCGGCTGACGTCATAGACGAGGATCGCCTTGAAATCGGCTTGGCCCGACTGGACCTCGGCCATCAGGCTCTGCAGCGCCTCCCGGCCATCGAGCCGCAGGCCGGATCGCCCGGAGTCCTCGAAAGTCCGCAGGATCGTCAGGCCGCGGGTTTCGGCATACTTGCGAATGACGTCCAGCTGATTTTCGGTCGAGTACTTCTGGTGGTCGGTCGACATCCGGACGTAGGCGACAGCTGGGACGTCTTGTTCGGCCGCCGTGCTACCCGCTCCCGTATTGCCGCTTTGACCTGCCAATTCACCGTGCCCCTGTTCACAGCGCCGAGCCCCGGCAGGCCCGTTGCGGGTGCCGCGCTGTGCCTCGGCGGGCGGCAAGGCCCATTGGCCCTCTCATGCGTCCATGCGCCGGCGTTCCGGTTTTGCCGTTCATATTCCTCACCTTCGGAAGTGCGGATGCCCGCCGCAGCCTTCCAGACCGGCCCGTCACGGGCGCGGACGGATTCTGCGGTTTTCATGTCTCTCCAGACATTTAGCGGAGAAACAAATGAAGATGCGGGTGAAGATGGGCACAGTTGTGCCGAAGATGGGCACATTTTTGCATCCCGAGGATGTTCCGGGCGATTATCCCGCGGCCGTGGCGATGGCGTTGCACGCGGAACTCGGATCGACCCACCGGGCGATCAAGTCCGCCATGAGGTGGACTGGGGCCAGCGAGAGGACGGTGAAATATTGGTTCGCAGGCGAGCGCGGTCCGAGCGGCGAACACCTGGTGTCGCTCGCACGGCATTCGGACGTTGTGCTGGTTCTGTTGCTGACGATGGCAGATCGCCTCGTTCTTGAGGATGGAGAAGGGTAGGCAGGACCGCCACCCGCCGAGCGTTCCCCTTGTTTCGTGTTCGATATTGGTTATCTTGAACACACACGATCTGGGGAAAGCGCCATGTCTCGGACCACCACCATGACCGTGCGCGTCAGCGGCGCGCTCAGCGAGTTCGTCGCGACCAATGTCGGCGAGGACGGCGCCTACGAGAACGTCAGCGAGTACATCCGCGATCTGATCCGTCGCGACAAGGAGCGCGTCGAGCGTGAGGCGTTCGATCGGCTGAAGGCCGAGTTGAACCGTGCCTTCGCCGCGCCCGAGGAGAGCTACAAACCCCTCACCGCCGCCGAGGTGATCGCCCGGAACCGGACCTGAGCGCATGGCGATCCGGATCCAGGAGGCGGCGTCCGTCCGCCTCGACGAGATCTACAGATACATACGTGACACGTGGGGCGAAGCGCAGGCCGAGACCTACATTACCGGCTTGTTCGCCGCGTTCGAGCAGATCGAAACGCGCGGTGTGCATTTGCGGGCCGTGCCCGCCGAATTCGGAGTTGATGGGTATTTCTTCCGGTACGAGCGCCATTTCGTGTATTGGAGGCACCTCTCGAACGGCGATATTGGTATTGTCACGATCCTCCACGAGCGGATGCATCAGATTGATCGTTTCAAGGAGGACTTCTTCAGATAACGTTTCTCCCAGACCAGTCTCCAAGACCTGGAACCGGCAACGGCGCACACAATGCTCTTGGTTTGTATCCGTTTTGATCATGTTTTGTTTTTCCAGCAGCGTAAGCATGCGTAGGTACGGGTGTTGAACAGAACCTCCTTGGATTCGCCGATTTCAGAATAGATCCCGGTCGCTACTTCCAGCAGAGTTTTCAGGCGCTCCACTCGCTCCGCCACCCCGGAACAAAACTGGGCACTCGAAGATCGTCTTGATTGAGGGTGAGGGCCATGCGCTCGAACTCGCTTGGCTTTGCCACGATCCTAACGCGCTGTTGGCTGACCTGGATTTCCTTGATGACGGCGCGGAGGTAGGAGCGGCGGAACTCGATGGTTCCGGTGGTGATATTCTTCTTCAGGAGGTCTGCCAGAGCCGCCACGTTTTCTTCCGTCACGCGCGTCGCGGGCGACAGCTCAGAAGCCATGCGGTCGAGCGCGACCTTGGCAAGGTCGCGCTCGGTTGCCGCGGCCTCGATCCGATCCTTCAGTGTCGGCTCTGCCGGATCGAGCGTGCCCGCGTCGATGAGGTCGTAGTACCTGTCGAGCCGGGCTTGGGCGGAGTTCAGCTTTTCCCTGAGTCGCCTGAGGTTTCCCGTCTTTTCGACTTCCCGTGCGGACTGCCTCTTGAGCAGCCCCTCGAGCACGCGTGTGGTCCTTTCCGGGGAGAGGAGTTTCCGAATGATCTGGTCTGTGACGAAATCGTCGAGTTCCGCCATCGGCACACGCTTGTTGTCGCAGCTGCCCGCGCCGGTCCTCGTGAGGGAGGCGCAGGTGTAGTACTTGTACCGTCCTCCTTTGCCCGTGGTTATCGTCATGCCCGCTCCGCAATGTCCGCAGGTGACGATCCCGGTCAGCAGGATCGGGCCGGTCGTCACGCGTGGTGGGGTCTTCTTCGGGTTCCGCTCCCGCAAAGTCTTCTGAACGGCCGCGAAGATTTCATCCGGAATAATGGCCGGGACCTGCACCTCGATCCGCTTGGCGTCCTTCCTGGAGCGGCCATATATGTAGGTTCCGATCATAGCGCGGTTGGTCAGGATGTCGTGGATTTTTCCGGTGCTCCACCGCCGGCCGTTCCGGTTCCGGAAGCCGTGATTGTTCAGCCATTTCGCGACCTTCATCGTCCCCAGCGGACCGGAAGTCCCGTCGCCGGTCAGGTACAGGTCGAAGATCAGACGTACCGTCTCAGCCTCATCGGGATTGACGACAAGCTTTTTCTTCTTTGCGTCTCCGCGGGTCCCGGCTGCCATGGTCGTGAAGCCGTAGGGGGCGATGCCGCCGCTCCAGAAGCCCTGGCGTGCATTTTCCCGAAGCGAGCGCTCCACGTGCTTGGCGGTCTCGGCAGACTGGTACTCATCGAAGATCATCAGGAAGTAGCGCATCATGTCGCCAACCGGACCTGGCGGGACGGGCTGGCTGATACTGACGATCTCGACGCCGTAGGTCCTCAACCTGTCGATAAAGAGCACAGCCTCCACGAGCTTGCGGAAGAAACGACTGAAGGAATGGACGAGCACGACTTCGAAGTCGGCCTGTCCGCTCTCGACGATCGCCAAGATCCTCTGAAGGTCGGGGCGGTCGGAAGCGGTCTCTCAGGGCCGATGTTCTCCGGACCTCATGACTGCGCGGAATTGGTGAATTTCTCGTAAGTTCTTGTAGAGGAAGGGGTATTTAAAGCCACTAGAGCATCGTCCATTTAATCTGCAACATAACGGGCAGCCTTGAAGAAGTTGAGGCACTCTTGGGCCGGGAAGAGGTCGCAGGTCCGTGCGACGGATTGTAATAGGGCCTCGAATGTCCTCGCTTTGGCGCGCCGAAGATTGGCTTTCAGTTTGGCGTAGGCCATCTCGATTGGATTCAGGTCAGGACTGTAAGGTGGCAGAAAGAGCATCCAGTTACCCTGCGCCTTCAGACAGGCCTGGGCCCTCGCGGATCTGTGTGACGACAGGTTGTCGGCGATGACAACGTCCCCGGGCTGCAGAACGGGGGCGAGTTGAGTTTCGATATAGGTCTCGAACGCGGCCCGGTTCATGGGCCCATCGAGCACCCAGGGCGCGATCAGTTCATCGATGCGCAAGCCGGCAATGAAGGTTTGGGTTTGCCAATGTCCGAACGGGGCGTCGGCCTCCAGCCTCGTTCCGCACCGGGACCGTCCCCGTAGCCGGGTCATCTTGGTGGTAACGCCTGTCTCGTCGATGAACACCAGCCGGTGCGGCTCAAGGCGCATCTTCGAGCGGCCGGGCGAACAGCTTTCGGCGGCGGAGCGAGGTACGCAGTGGTTCCGCGCAGCGCAGCATTCCCGCTCGGCCAGCGAGAGCACCGCTGTGGTGATGGGGGCGGCCGGCCTGACGAAGCCTATGCGGATGATCTTGGCGGATCTTCCTCTTGGGGACCGGCGCGATGGTTGCTCTCGGGCAGATGGTTGCATTCGTTGCCAAACCGGCCGAATTCCCTCTCGGGCGACCGACTCGCTGCGTCAGACAGGTTGGCGGAAGCACGACTCGTGTTCTTGTTGCAAGGCGTGAAATGCACGATGACAAAAACGCGCGCAAGGGCGCGATTCGCGGGGTGCTGTTTCTTGGCAACCGCAGGGACGCGCCGCCCGCTCAGGCGGCGGCGGGCGGGACGGCGAGGACGTCGCGGTCGGCCTTGCGCAGCACCGCTTCGGCCACGCTGCCGAGGAAGAGCTTCGCGAGGCCGCTGCGGCCGTGGGTGCCCACCACCACGAGGTCGGCCGCCTCCTCCCGCGCGGCCTCGAGGATCGCGTCGGCCGGGGCGGCGCCGCTCAGCCGCGGGCTCTGGCGGAGCGTGCCGAGGCCCGTCGCCTCGACGAAGGCCGCAAGCTCGCGCGCGGCCTCGCTGCGCGCGTCGTCGCGGTAGGCGGCGCGCCCCTCGGGCGCGACGTTGCCGCCGAGGACGAGATGGCCCACCGGCGCGTCGACGACGTGCAGGATCGAGCGCCGGGCCTCGCCCGCGATCCCGAGCCGCGTCGCGGCGCGGGCCGCCGCCGCGGCGCCGTCGGAGAGGTCGGTGGTGAGCATGACGTGGGCGTAAGGCGCCACGGGCGGGGCGTTGACCATCAGCACGGGCGTCGTCACCGACCGGATCGTGCGCTCGGCCGTGGTGCCGACGAAGACGTCGCGCAGGGCCTGCCGCCGGTGCGGGCCGATGACGAGCAGGTCCGCGGCGCTTTCCGCGGCCGCCTGCGCGATGCCGGCGAAGGGATCGGCCAGGACGAGGCGGGTTTCGCAGGCGATCCCGTCGACGCGGCGCACCGTGGCGCGCAGATCCTCCAGGAGCCCGGCGGCCGCCTCGCGTTCGCTGTCGAGGATGCGCCGCGGCTGGTCGTCGTCGACGACATGGACGACCACGAGGGTGGCGCCGACCTGCCGGGCGAGCAGGGACGCGCGCCGGAACGCGCGGTCCGAGCGCTCGGAAAAGTCGGTGGCCAGCAGGATCGTCTTCATCGCATGCCCCCCTCTCGCCGACGGGTCGTCACGTTCTTGACCCCAACCGGTGCCTGCGGCAAATCATTTCACCGAAATCACCCCGATTGCACCAAAGAACGCTATCCGTCACGCAACGACACGGCAAAGGTCCATGCCATGGCCCGCGACGCGTATCAGACGGTCAAGGTAGTGGCCGACCGGTTGAAGGTCAGCGAGGCGACCGTGCGCGGCTGGATCCGGCAGGGCGAGCTGCGCGCGATCGTGATCGGCAAGGGGTGGCGGATCGCCGACGCGGATCTGGCGGCGTTCCTGGCCAGCCACGCCACGCGGGCGCGCGCGCCGGACGCGCCCGAGGCGGGCGCCCCGCCCGGGCCCCCGGGCGGGCGGGACGCATGATCGAGGCGCTGACCCATTCGCCCTTCGCCGAGGTCGCGCTTCTGCTGGTGATGGCCGCGGCCATCGGGCTTTTCGGGATCGCGCTGCGCCAGCCGCTGATCGTGAGCTTCATCGCCGTCGGCCTGATCGCGGGGCCCTCGGCGCTCGACGTCGTGCGCGCCGACGCGCAGATCGATCTTCTGTCGCAGCTCGGCATCGCCGTTCTGCTTTTCCTCGTCGGCATCAAGCTCGACGTGAAGCTCATCCGGTCGCTCGGCGCGGTGTCGCTCACGACTGGGCTCGGGCAGGTCGCCTTCACCTCGGTCTTCGGCTTCCTGATCGGGCTCGCGCTGGGGCTGGGCGCGGTCACCAGCCTCTACGTCGCGGTGGCGCTGACGTTCTCCTCGACGATCATCATCGTCAAGCTGCTCTCCGACAAGCGCGAGATCGACAGCCTGCACGGGCAGATCGCGCTCGGCTTTCTGATCGTGCAGGACATCGTCGTCGTGCTGGCGATGATCGTGCTCTCGGCCATCGGGATCGGCGCGGCGGCGGAGGGCGGCGGCCAGGGCGGCGGCACGGTGATGTCGGTGCTCGTCTCGGGCGTGGCGATGGTCGCGCTCGTCGTGCTCTTCGTGCGCTACATCGCCGACCCGCTGACCGAGCGTCTCGCCCGGGCGCAGGAGTTGCTGGTGATCTTCGCCATCGCCATGGCGGCGATGTTCGCGGCGATCGGGGATTTCGTGGGGCTGGGCAAGGAGGTGGGCGGGCTCCTGGCCGGCGTGGCGCTCGCCTCCACGCCCTACCGCGAGACCATCGCGGCGCGGCTGGCCCCGCTCCGCGACTTCCTGCTGCTCTTCTTCTTCATCGCGCTCGGCGCGACGCTCGACCTGTCGCTGCTGGGCACGCATGTCACCGGCGCGATCGTCTTCTCGCTCTTCGTGCTGATCGGCAACCCGCTCATCGTGCTCGCGATCATGGGGGCGATGGGCTACCGCAAGCGCACCGGCTTCCTCGCCGGGCTGACGGTCGCGCAGATCAGCGAGTTCTCGTTGATCTTCGTGGCGATGGGCGTCTCGATCGGCCATGTCGAGGAGGACGCGCTCGGCCTCGTGACCATGGTCGGGCTCGTCACCATCGCCGCCTCCACCTACATGATCACCTACTCGCACCGGTTCTACGCGCTCTTCGAGCCGGTGCTGGGGATCTTCGAGCGCCGCGGCACCCCGCGCGAGCCCTACGACGCGGCCGCGCATCGCGGCGACCGCTACAAGGTGATCGTCTTCGGGCTGGGCCGGTTCGGCACCGCCATCGGGATGCGGCTGCAAAAGCGCGGCGTCACGGTGCTGGGGGCGGATTTCAACCCGCTCTCGGTGCGGCGGTGGCGCGAGCTGGGCCTCGCGAGCGAGTTCGGCGACGCGACCGACCCGGAGTTCGTGGCCGAGCTTCCGCTCTCGCAGGCCGACTGGATCGTCTCGACCGTGCCGATCCACCCCACCGGCCTGAGCCACGAGGACACCCGCACGACGCTGATCCAGCTCACGCGGGCGGCGGGCTTTTCCGGCCGGATCGCCGTCGCCTCGCATCACCCCCGCGACACCGAGGCGCTTTTCGGCGCGGGCGCCGACATCGTGCTCGAGCCGTTCCAGGACGCGGCCGATCAAGCGGTTGACCTGCTGTGCGGCGCGCCCGAAAAGGAACGTACCGAGATCCCGGAGATCCGGACGGAGGAGAAGCAGGCGTCGTGAGCGAAAACGCGCGGCGTCGGGAAAGGCGAGGCGCAGCCGATGACCGACACCCGCGAGACCGCCCCGCACGCCCGCCCCGCCGCGGACCTGCTCGACGCGTTCGCGACGGGGCCCGACGGGCTCGGCGCCGGGGAGGCCGCCCGCCGGCTGACCGAGCACGGGCCGAACCGCCTGCCCGAGCCGCCGGCGCCCAACCCGGTGCTGCGGTTCCTGGGGCACTTCCACAACGTGCTGATCTACGTGCTCATCGCCTCCGCCGCGGTGACGGCGGCTTTGCAGCACTGGATCGACACCGGCGTGATCCTCGCCGTGGTGCTCGTCAACGCGGTGATCGGCTACATCCAGGAGGGCCGGGCCGAGCAGGCGATGGCCGCGATCCGGGGGATGCTGGCGCCGCAGTCGACAGTGCTGCGCGACGGGCGGCGCACGAGCCTCGACGCGGCCGGGCTCGTGCCGGGCGACATCGTTCTGGTCGAGGCGGGCGACCGCGTGCCCGCGGATCTGCGGCTGATCGCGGCGCGCGGGCTCAAGGCCGAGGAGGCGGTGCTGACGGGCGAGTCGGTCCCCGTCGACAAGGGCACCGCGCCCGTCGCGGCGGAGGTGTCCCTGGGCGACCGCAGCCCGATGCTCTTTTCGGGCACGCTCGTGGCGGCCGGGGCGGGGCGCGGCGTCGTGGTGGCCACCGGGGCCGACACGCAGATCGGCCGGATCAGCGGCATGCTGGGCCGCGTGGAGACGCTGACCACCCCGCTGGTGGCGCAGATGGACCGCTTCGCGCGCTGGCTCACGCTCTTCATCCTGATCGTGGCCGGCGCGCTGCTGAGCTACGGCTATTTCGTGGACCACCTGCCGTTTTCCGAGCTTTTCATGGCGGTGGTGGGCCTATCGGTCGCGGCGATCCCCGAGGGGCTGCCGGCGGTGCTGACCATCACGCTGGCGGTGGGCGTGCAGGCGATGGCGCGGCGCAACGCCATCGTCCGCCGGCTGCCGGCGATCGAGACGCTGGGCTCGGTCTCGGTGATCTGCTCGGACAAGACCGGCACGCTGACCCGCAACGAGATGATGGCGGCGACGCTGGCGGCGGCGGGCCGGGTCTACTCGGTGGGCGGCAGCGGTTACGCCCCCGAGGGCGCGGTGCGCTGGCGCGAGGCGGACGCCCATCCCGACGAGCACGCGGTTCTGACCGAGATCGCCCGCGCGGCGGCGCTTTGCAACGACGCGCGGCTGCGCGGCGCGGAGGATGGCTGGCACGTCGAGGGCGACCCGATGGAGGGCGCGCTCATCGCGCTTGCCGGCAAGATCACCGGCGACGGGGCCGAGCCCCTGCGCGCGTGGCGGCGCGCCGACGCGATCCCCTTCGACGCGGCGCACCGCTACATGGCGACGCTGCATCACGGCCGGGGCGGCGAGGCCTGCATCCACGTCAAGGGCGCGCCCGAGGCGGTGCTCGCGCTCTGCGCCGACCAGCGCGCGCCCGACGGGGGAGTGGCGCCCCTCGACGCCGGGCACTGGAGCGACGAGGTCGAGGCGCTGGCCGCGGAAGGCCAGCGGGTGATCGCCGTCGCGGCGCGCCCGGCGCCGCGGGAGATGGAAACCCTGGAAAGCGCCGATCTCGAGGGGCGCCTCACGCTGATCGGGCTGATCGGGTTGATCGACCCGCCGCGCGCGGAGGCCATCGAGGCGGTGGCCGAGTGCCACGCCGCGGGCATCCGCGTGAAGATGATCACCGGCGATCACGCGGCGACGGCGCGCGCCATCGCGGCCAGGATCGGTCTGACGAACCACGACCGCGTACTCACCGGCGCCGATCTCGAGGCGATGGACGACGCCGCGCTCGCCGACATGGTGGTGGAGACCGACATCTTCGCGCGCACCTCTCCCGCGCACAAGCTGCGCCTCGTCACCGCGCTGCAGGCGCGCGGGCTCACCGTGGCGATGACCGGCGACGGGGTGAACGACGCGCCCGCGCTCAAGCGCGCCGACGCCGGCATCGCGATGGGGCTCAAGGGCAGCGAGGCGGCGAAGGAGGCCGCCGAACTGGTGCTGGCCGACGACAATTTCGCGTCCATCGCGGCGGCGGTGCGCGAGGGGCGCACGGTCTACGACAACATCAAGAAGGTGATCAGCTGGACCCTGCCCACCAACGCGGGCGAGGCGATGACGATCATCCTGGCGCTCTTCGCGGGCCTCGCGCTGCCGATCACGGCGGTGCAGATCCTGTGGGTGAACCTGGTCACGGCCGTGACCCTGGGCATCGCGCTGGCGTTCGAGCCGTCCGAGCCCGGCACCATGCGCCGCCCGCCGCGCCCGCGCGGCGAGCCGCTGCTGACCGGCGGGCTGATCTGGCAACTCGTGCTGGTCTCGGGGCTCTTTCTCGCCGCGGTCTTCGGCGTCTTTCTCTACGCGACCGACCGGGGGTACCCGGTCGAGCTGGCGCAGACGATGGCGATGAACACGCTCGTCGTCCTCGAGATCTTCTACCTCTTCTTCATCCGCAACATCCACGGCGCCTCGCTGCGCCTGTCGGCGCTGCTGGGCACCCGGGTCGTCTGGATCAGCGTTCTGACCGTGACCGGCCTTCAAGTCGCCATCACCTACTTGCCGCCGTTGCAGCGGATCATGGGGACCGCGCCGGTGCCGCTGGCCGACGGCGTGATCATCGTGGCGATCGGCGCGGTCTTCTTCGCCCTGATCGAGACCGAGAAGCAGATGCGGCTCGCCTTCCGGGCGCCGGCCGCGGGATGACCCGCGCGCCCCGACGAGACCGGGGCGCAAGGATTGGGGTTGCGCGACGATTCGCGAATGAGGTAATGTGCGCGTGCATCATGAGTGGGGCGCGAGCCTCCGCCAACCTGCCGACCCCGGCAAGGTGGCTGCCCGCAAGGCGATGTGGCCGACACGGCAACGAAGGGGGGCGTTTCCTTCTCCTGATGCAAATGATTGCCGGCCCCGTGCCGTCGGGACCGCCGCGCGCATGCGGCGCCCTCGGCCGATCGGGGCCGCGCACCCACCGCGACGCCGGCGCGCGCCGCCGGGTCGCCCAGCCAGAAGGAGGCCATGATGGCCAGACACCAGACCCCGGAACCGCCCTGACGCCGCCCGATCCGCAGCGCTTCGGACTTGCGTCCTTCCTCGCATTGCTGCCGGGCCGGGACCCCTTGCCCGGCCAGTCGCCGGCCGCGTTCCCCGCCTTCGAGGCGGGGCTTCTGCGCGCGCTGGCGCCCGTCACGCCCTACGAGGCGGTGATCGCGGAAAACCTGATCGCGATCGAGTGGGACATGCTGCAGCACCGACGGATGCGCGACCGCGTCCTTGCGCGCCAGGTCGAGCACAAGATCACGGAGGCCGTCGTCGAGGCCTGCCACGCCCGCCACGAGGCGCATCTCGACCAAGTCTGGGACGCGTGGATCGAGGCCGGCAAGTCCGAGGAGGATTTCCAGGAAACGCCGTTCGACCGGCCGGGCGCCCTGAGCGAGGCGACCGAGCTCGCGGCGCGCGCGGTGTCGCGCGACGCCGAGACCGTGGCCGCGGCGGAGGCCGAGATCGCGGCGCTCGGACTGGACATGGTCGCGCTGATGGCCGAGTTCTGGCAGGCCGGCGAGGTCGCAACACGCTTCCATGACCGCAAGATCGCAGAGCTCGAGCCGCGCTGCCGCGAGGTGAAGCGGGATCTCGACGCGCTTCAGGCCGCCCGCCCGATCGAGGCGGTCGCGGAGGTGTCGTGACCAGCGCGCGCCAGGTCGCCGCCAACCGGCGGAACGCGCAGCGGAGCACCGGGCCGCGCTCCGCGTCGGGCAAGGCACGGGCATCGGGCAACGCCCGGCGCCACGGGCTGACCGCGGCGCCCGCGCCCGAGGCGGTGCAACGATGGCTCACGGTGATCCTCGATCGCACGGAACTGCCCGCCGCGGCGGCCTTCCGGGAGGAGGAGGGGCTCTCCCGCGCGCTGGTGCTCGCGCCGGCGGAAGCGCGGGTCGCCGGGCTGGAGGCCCGGCTGGCGGCGTTGGCCGGCGGGCCCGGTCACGCGCCCGGCGTCGAGGACGCGATGGTGCTCGTCGGTCGCAAGGTGACCGAAACGTGGATCGACGGCCAGCTCGTCGAGACCCGCGTCCGCGAGAAACATGCGCCGGAGAGCGAACTCGCCCGGCGCTACCTGCGCGAAGCCTTGGGCGCGCGGAAACGCGCGTTCCGGGGCTGGGTGGACTGGCTGCGCCAGGCGGGCGTTCCGGCATAACGCGCGGTTTTCCGAAACGAAGCCATTCCGGGCGCGCCCTCGGGAGGTCGTGCGACGGGCGGCGGACACCTGGCGCGTCGCGTCAGTTTTCCGAAACGAAGCGGTTCCGACAATGCCCTCGTTCCAGCGCTAAAAGGTCGTATCGGAGCGGTGCCTGTCAAGCGCGGAAGGGTCCGATCGCGGCTCGTTGGGCCGGTTTCCCGGAACGCAGCCATTCGCGCGTGACCCCTCACAGGGCGCCCGCCCCGGGTAGGAGGTTTTGCGTTCTCGATCACACGATGCACCGCCCGCCACTTGTTATCCCGCGACCGCAGACATAGCTGCTGCAGGACGCCGCGCGTCGGTCCTGTGAACGCGGCACGCCTCACGGCCTGATAACGGGCACCTCGCGCAGCACGGGCCGGCCGTCGGGCAACGCGTCCACCGGATAGCGCACGCCGCGCAAGGCGCCATCCGGGCCGCGCCGCCGTCCCGCGGCATCGTACCGGGTGTCGCCCGAGGCCCGCGACCGGGTCCATCCCAGCAGGCTGCCGTCCGCGCCGTAGCGGTAGACATCCGTCCAGTCGGTGACCGGGAAGAGTGCCGGGTCGGCGTAGACGCCGTCGGGGGCCGCCCGCACGATCCGCGCGATCCTCTGGCCGCCGTCGGGCGCGGGTTCGTAGACGCGCGCCTCGTGGGCGGGCAGCAGCACCGACACGAAGCCCGGCGCGCTGTCGTGCACGCCGTTCGAGGCGAAGACCCCGATGTCGATCCGCGGCGAGAGGACATCGTCGCGCCCGGGCACCGGGCGGGGGGGCTGCCACTCCAGCGTGATCCGGGCGCGTCGGCCCGCGGCGTCGAGCGGCTCGATCCGCGTGCGCGCCGGGTCGCCGCGCAGGAGCGACCAGGTGAACCGCAGCGGCCGGCCGTTCGGATCGCGGGTCTTCGCGGCGGAGACGATCATGCTGCGCCGCCAGACCGGCGCGCGCCAGACACGCGCGATGGCCGAGGGCGTGTCGAAGAGCCGCTCGCCCAGCCCCTCGCCGAAGACATCCACGCCCGGGCGGGCCTCGGTCTCCGCGTCCACCTCGAGGCGGACCATGGGCGGCACGGCGTCGGGCGCGATGGCATTCGCGAGCGCCACCATGCCGGAGAGGTTGATGTCCCCGGCAGCGAAGACCGTGGGATGGGCGCGGCCGGTCAGGTAGGTCTCCCGGCGCAGGATGCCCAGCCGCGCGCGCCGGTAGACCATCTGCACCGTGGGCGCGACGAGCCCGGCGCGCTGCAGCGCCGCCTTCGTGTCGGGGCGGAACGCCGCGAGGATCATCGCGAGCGCCTCGAGATGCGGGCGGTCCGACCCGGAGGAGCCCTGCGAGACCAGACAGTAGGGCGTGTTGGCTGGAAAGAGGTCGCCGTGCTCGGGGTCGTGATCCCTGTGTTCGGGAAAGACCCGGAGCGCCCCCGAGGCGTAGACCCGGAAGAGACGATGCGCGCCGTCGGGCCGGGTCAGCGCGGCGCGGGGCAGGGAGCGCCAGAACGGGGTTCCGACCAGCGCCATGGAGCAGTTGCCGATAAGCGGCGCGTCGAAGAGCACGCGCAGCCCGAGGCCGCGCGCCAGACCGTCGTCCTGCGCCGCCTCGTCATAGACCGTCGCGGTCAGCTGCGGGTGGTCGCCGGCCGGAAGGCTGGAGTGCCCGCCGTCCAGGTTGTCGTAAAGGTCGCCGTGGTTGCCCGCCGCGGCGCCCGACGCGAAGAGCGCCGCGAGGCGCCGGTGCGCGGGTGTGCGCGCCTCAGGATCGACGACCGCCGCGCGTCTTTCGTCGAAGGCGACGCGGGCGAGCAGCCAGCCGCCCGGCTCCAGCCGTTCGAGCGCGGCGCGGCGCACCTCGAGCCGGCCCTCGCGCGCGACGAGGCCAGGGCCGCGCCCGCGCAGCTCGGCCCGCGCGCTCAGCGGCGCGAGGGCGAGGGCCGTCACCAGGGCTCGGCGGGACAGACGGGGCATGGCGCGGTCTCGGTCCTTGTTCCGGGCGCGGTTCGCGGGGCGCGCCGACGCGCCGGGCCGCGTCGGCTCGTGCGGGAGGTGCGTTTCGGGCCGTGCCCGCCGCCGCGCCGGGCGCGCGCCGGGTGCGGGCCCCTCCCACCGTCACGAAGCTGGCCGAAGACCATGCCCGGACGCAAGGGCCGGGAAATGCCGCAGGCTGCCGCGCGCCCGCCGCGCCCCTATCAGGACCGCTGGCGTCGGGCGTGACCGGACCGGGCGGGCGGTGCCGCGTCGGAGGGGCGGGTCTCGCGCGCGCCCCGATGCCCGTCGTGGATGAAGTCGCGCAGCGACGCGATGAGGCGTTCGTCGGCGTAGGTCGGCAGCGCGTCCGCCGCGGCGTCCTGGCGATCCTGTGCGACGAGCCGGTCGAGGATCTTCGGGATATCCGCTTCGCTCGCGGCGACGGTCAGGCCGCTGCGCTGGCCCAGATGCCACACGGTCGCGACCTGGTGATCGTTCCTCTGCTCTCCGTATTGCGCGCGCCGCGCGAGCACGACGAGCGGTTTGGAGAGGGTCAGGGACGTGATGATCGTGCCCATGCCCGCGTGGCTGACGATCACGGTCGCCTGTTTCGCCTTCGCCACGAACTCCTGCGGCGTGATCCGCTCCTCGAAGGTGAAGGAAGCGGGCGGTAGCTGTTCGGTCCCAGGCAGCCGACCTGCCCGAAAACCGGCAGGTCGGCGGAGGTCTCCGCGCACCATTCGTGCACCGCCCGGGTCAGGCCGTCGAAGGGAAGCTGCGTGCCGCGCTACCGGGGATTGCGCCTCGGGGCCGCGGCGCGACAAGCCGCTCCGCGGGCGTTCGTGAAGAACTTCGCCGGGATGGCGCGGCGGATTCTTCGCGGCCGCGCGCCGTAAATCCTTCGCTGCGTCCGCGACAGCCACGCGCCGCGGACCGCTCCGCCCGGACGCGGCGTGGAAGAGGCCTGCGCGGCCTTGCCGGCGCATGGGTCGCGGAGCTTCCATGCAGCTGGCGTGTGATCGCGGCGGTCGTTCCAGCCTGCAGGACGGAAGCCTCGGGATCGATTCGCGCGGACGCCGCGGCCGCTGTGGCCAATGGCGCGCGCACCGGGCAATTGATGGGCCCGCGCAAACAGTGGCGGGCGCGCGCGTTGCCCATGTTCCGCCACATTCTAATTTTCCGATTGTTCACTAATCAGAACCAATCTTTGCAGTATACCCGAACGCATCGGTCGGTCCGGCGCGTGATTACCCGACGAAACGGAAATTATGATGGGTCGGGAGGCTCTTCGTATACCGTGGGGGAAACAATGCGGTCCTGTTGCCAGGGGGTGCGACCGCGAAAATCATGGCGAGTAAGCCATTCCGTGACCCCTTTCTTGCCGTTTTTGCGTTTGGGATCGGGGCTGCGCCTTCTACAGTCGCCTTGCGAGGGTCGCGTTGCCCGGGCATGCCCTGCGAGCGGCGCGTGACATGGAACGCCCGAAGGCCGTCAGCGCGCTGCGTTGCGACCCGGGCGCGGACAGGAAAGCAGGGCGAGCGACGTCCATCGTAAGGATGGGTCGAGAGGGAAAGGTGACGGGCAATGCCCGAACGCGTATTGAGTTGGACATCGCTTGGACCGGCCGCGGAGGCTTCCGGGGAAACGAAATCGGTCGACCTCGACGGTGTCGCCGTCAAGATCGGCTTTGGCCGTGCCCCCGCGACCGCACCGGCGGAAGCCGGATCGAAGGCATTCGGTCCCGCGCATGGAGACGCCTTCGACCGGGGCTCATGCGTCGCGCTGTCTGGCCACCCGGGGTCCGAACACACGGCGGGTGGGGCCATCGCCACTTTCGATTTCACCGCCACCGACCCTGCCTTCGGGCCCGAGGTCGAGAACGTGTGCTTCCGCATCGCGGCCGATGACGGTCGGGGCGGGCTGCCGGGATCTCATGCAGAGCTGGCCAGTGTGCGCGCCTTCGACGCCACGGGCAAGGCCGTTCCGGTGACCGTCACGCCCGGCACGGGCGTGCTGCGGTCCGGCGACCTGCTGACCGGCGCGCAGGATGATGGCGGGGCGGGCCCGGCATCCGCCTCCACGCTGGTGGAAATCCCGGGGCCGGTCGCCCGCATCGAGATCGACGACGCCGACGGCACGGGCGGCGCGAAAGGCATCACGCTGAGCGACATGCATTTCTCGACCCTGCCGCCATGCGCGAACGCCAACGGCTTCGTGGAGGGCACCAAGGGGGACGATCTGATCGACGTCGCCTACACCGGCGACCGTCACGGCGACGTGATCGACGGGGGCGACAACAAGTTTCCCTTCCTCGGGCCCGACGACGACATCGTGAAAGCCCGCGCGGGTGACGATACGGTCCTGGCGGGCGAGGGGAACGACATCGTCGTGGGCGGACGCGGCGACGACGTGCTTCACGGGGAAAGCGGGCACGATCTGCTTTTCGGCGGCGCCGGCGACGATACGCTTTCAGGCGGCAGCGGGGCCGATATCCTGTCCGGCGGTCACGGTCGGGACGTGTTCCGCGACATCACTGACGGCGACAAGATATTCGGCGGCTTCGGCGGAGACGATTTCGACACGCTCGACCTGACGGGCGCGGGTCCGCTGCGGGTGGTGGACACGAGGCCCGACAAGGACGGCAACGGCCTCGACGGACGGGTGGAATTCCTCGACGGGGACGGTGCCGTGGCCGGCAGCGCGAAGTTCTGGAACATCGAGAAGGTGATTCCGTGTTTCACGCCGGGCACGGTCATCGCGACCCCGCGCGGCGAACGGCTGGTCGAGGATCTGAAGGCGGGCGACCGCGTCATCACCCGCGACAACGGCATCCAGGAAATCGCCTGGATCGGCACACAGACGCTGACCGGGCACCAGATTGCCCGGATGCCGCATCTGAGGCCGATTCTCATCGAGGCGGGCGCGCTCGGCAACGGGCTGCCGGAGCGCGACCTCCTGGTCAGCCCGAACCACCGGGTTCTCGTCGCCAACGACAAGACCACCCTCTACTTCGACGAGCGGGAGGTGCTGGCCGCGGCCAAGCATCTGACCGGGCTCTCCGGGGTGCAGGAGGTCGGAACGCTGGGGGTGACCTACCTGCACTTCATGTTCGAGCACCACGAGGTGGTGCTGTCGAACGGGGCGTGGACGGAAAGCTTCCAGCCCGGCGATTACACTTTGAAAGGCATTGGAAACGCCCAGCGTAACGAAATCCTCGAACTTTTCCCGGAGCTTGCGACAAATAGCGCAGATGGCGATTTCCGGGCGGCGCGCCGCACGCTGAAGAAGCACGAGGCGCGGCTGCTGCAGGACTGACTTGCGGCCGGGGCCGGCACCGGCTCCGGGGTCTGCCGAGGGACCATCCCGCGGGCGGCACCTTTCCCGAAACGGAAGGGCCCGCCCGGCGCCGGCCGGCAAACGGCCGGCGCCCCATCCTTCCCCGTGGCCGGACAGGTCCGTCCGGGGAGCGTATCATGTCTGGTCCTTCGGGGCCGCGTAAATGGAGTTGAGATCATGCCGTTCGCCATCACCTTCACCGAGACCGGCGAGATCGCGCCGGAATGCCGCGACACCGGTGGTTTCGTCGCCACGTCGCGCGGTGGCGAGGCGCTGGAACGTCTCTCCGTCGGCGTGGAGCTTCTGACCCGCGACGCGGGGCCGCGCAAGATCGTGTGGCTTGGGCGGCGGCTTCTGTCGCGCGACCGGCTGGCGGGAACCCCCGAACTGCGCCCGGTCCGGATCCGGGCGGGGGCGTTCGGGCCGGGCCTGCCGGAGCGCGATCTCGTCGTGTCGCCGCAGACGCGGGTCGCCTTCGCGGACGCGCGCACGCTCAGCTGGTTCGGCCAGCGCGAGGTTCCGGTGGCGGCGATCCACCTGACCTGTTTCGAAGGGGTGGAGCAGGAACCGGCGCGGGACACGACCTACATCCATCCGATGTTCGTCGGCACGCAGTCCATCAATGCCGATGGCGTCTGGCTCGAGGCCGCGCGAGTCGACGACGAGGCGCTGGGCGACCCGTCGAACCCGATGCGCCAGGAACTTCTGCGCCTATACCCCGAACTCGTGACGCTGCGCGGCTGGGCGAGGCCATCGACCCCGGCGCCGGGCGCTCAGTCGGTCCTGTCCGCCGCGCGCTGAGCGCGCCATCGCGCCCAGTCCTCCGGCGTGTCGAGGTCGGTGAGCGCGCGCCGGCCCGGCAGCGCCAGGCGGCGCACGCGGTGCGCCTGCGCGCGCAACACCTCGCGCGCGCCGGTGTCGCCGGTCACGGCCGCGATCGCGGGCAGGCAGTCGGCGGGAAAGAGCACGGGATGGCCCGGCGTGCCGTCTTCGGCCGCACCCTGCCAGATCGCCTCAGGGGCCTTCGCGAACGCGTCCGCCAGCCGCTGCATGTCCTCCTGCCGGATCTCGGGCATGTCCGCGGGCAGGATCATCAGCCCGCGAATGTCGGGCGGCAGCGCCGCGACGCCCGCGCGCAGGGAGGCGGCCATGCCCTGCCGGGCCTCGGGCAGGGCAAGGCAGGTCACGTCGAGCGCGGCGAGCGCCGCCCCGCGCGCTCCGGGCGGCTCCGGCAGGGTGACGATCACGGTGTCCGCCACGGCGCGCGCCCGCCCGGCCAGAAGCGCGAGCAGCGGCCGGCCCTCCACCTCCTCGAGCAGCTTGTCGCGCCCGCGCATGCGGGACGACGCCCCCGCGGCCGGGATCAGGATCGCGAGGCCCCGTGTCATCCGCGTCCCATCGAAGGCAGACACCCCAATTCCCGGCCCGCACCCTGCGCGGGGGTTCAGCCCCGCAGCCGCGCGCCATCGGGATCGAAGAGCGCGTCTTCCAGCATCCGCGCCGGCCGCATCTCGCCCAGGATCTCGATCTCGACTTCCAGCCCCCGCGTCGCCGCCTCGGTGGGGATCAGCCCCAGGGCCACGGCCTTGTCCGCGTGGTGCGAATAGCCGCCCGAGGTGCAGAAGCCGTGGACCTCGCCGCCGATCCAGATCGGCTCGTAGGCGTGGACGTCGGCGTCGAGCGTGTCCACCTCGAAGGGGCGGAGCGTCCGGGCCGCGCCCTCCGCACGCTCGGCCTCGGCGGCGGCGCGGCCGATGAAATCCGCGTTCTTCCGGAACGCGATGAAGCGATCGAGCCCGGTTTCGGCGGCGGTGTAATCGGGCGAGAACTCCGATCCCCAGGAGCCGAAGAACCGGTCGAGGCGGAGCGACATCATCGCGCGCATCCCGAAGGGTTTCATGCCGTGGGGCTGCCCGGCCTCCTGAAGCGCCGACCAGAGCGCGCGCTGCTCCATCGGGTCGCAGTAGATCTCGTAGCCGAGATCGCCGGTGTAGCTCACGCGCTGTACCAGGCAATCGGCCATGCCGACGGTGAGCCGACGCACGTCAAGGAACGCCATGTCCGCGATGTCGCTGCGCGTGCAGGCGGCCAGCACGTCGCGCGCCAACGGCCCCGCGATCTGGAAGCCGTTCAGCCGGTCCGAGACGTTCTCGATCCGCACGCCCTCCGTCTCGTTCATCTGGAACCAGCGCATGTGGAAGGCCTGCGCGCCGTAGCTCGCGGTCAGCTGGAAGCTCTCCTCGTTGAGGCAGGAGACCGTGAAGTCGCCCCAGAGCCGCCCGCGGGGCGAGAGCATCGGTGTGAGCGAGAGCCGCCCGGGTTTCGGGATGCGCCCGGCCATGATCCGGTCGAGCCAGGCGCGCGCGTTCGGCCCCGTCACGAGATACTTGCCGAAGTTGTGGACCTCGTTGATGCCGACCGCTTCGCGAACGGTCTTCACCTCGCGCCGCGTGGCGTCCCAGGCGTTGGAGCGGCGGAAGCTCGGGGTTTCCCAGCGCGGCTCGCCTTCCTCGGCGAAGTAGTTCGCCACCTCGAGCCCGTACTGGTGGCCCCAGACCGCGCCCATGCGATCGAAGATGTCGTACATCGGCGTCTGGCGGAAAGGCCGCGCGGCCGGCAGCTCCTCGTTCGGGTAGGAGACGGAAAAGCGTTTCTGGTAATTCTCGACGACCTTGGGGCGCGTGTAGCCGGGCGTGATCCAGTCGCCGAAGCGGGCGCAGTCCATGGCGAAGGTGTCGCGCTCGCACTCGCCCTCGATCATCCACTGGGCGAGCATCAGCCCCACCCCGCCGCCCTGGCTGAAGCCGGCCATCACGCCGCAGGCGGACCAGTAGTTGCGCATCCCCGGCACCGGGCCCACCAGCGGGTTGCCGTCGGGGGCGAAGGTGAAGGGGCCGTGGATCACCGACTTGACGCCCGCGCGCTCCAGCACGGGGAAGCGGCGATAGGCGAAGGCGATCGACTCCTCGATCTTGTCCAGATCGTCGGGCAGCAGCTCGTGGCCGAAATCCCAGGGCGTCCCGTCCACGGCCCAGGGCTTTGCCTGCTGCTCGTAGAAGCCGATGCAAAGGCCGCGCCCCTCCTGGCGAAGATAGCTTTCGCCCGCCGGGTCCATGACATGGGGATGCTCCTCGTCGCGCTCGTAGATCTCGGGCACCTCGTCGGTGACGATGTACTGGTGCTCCATCGGGTGCAGCGGGAAATAGACACCGGCCATCGCGCCCACCTCGCGCGCCCAGAGGCCGGCGGCGTTCACGAGGTGCTCGGCATGGATCGTGCCCTTGTCGGTCACCACGTCCCAGCTGCCGTCGGCGCGCTGGTTGGTCTCGCGCACCATGCAGTGGGTGACGATCTCGGCGCCGGCCATCCGCGCGGCCTTGGCGTAGGCGTGGGTGGTGCCCGAGGGGTCGAGATGTCCGTCGAGCGGGTCGTAGAGCGCCCCGATGACTCCCTCGAGATTGGTGATGGGCGCGATCTTCCGGATCTCGTCGGGCCCGACGATATGGGTGTCGAGGCCCATGTAACGGTGCTTCGCGCGCTCGGCGAGCAGCATGTCGAAGCGGTCGCGGTCGTCGGCCAGCGTCACGCCGCCCACGTGGTGCAGCCCGCAGGACATGCCGGTGATTTCCTCCAGCTCCTTGTAAAGCCGGATGGTGTAGCCCTGCAGCGCGGCCATGTTGGTGTCGCCGTTGAGCGTGTGAAAGCCCCCTGCCGCGTGCCAGGTGGACCCCGAGGTGAGGTCGGACCGCTCGATCAGCATCACGTCGCTCCAGCCGAGCTTGGTCAGGTGATAGAGCACGCTGCAGCCGACGACGCCGCCGCCGATCACGGCGACACGGGTGGTGGTCTTCATGGGGATCCTCCGCGTTGGCTTTGCGCCACCCTCTGAAGCTGCGGGCCGGATGGCAAGCCCGGCTGCGACACGGAATGTCGCGGATGAGGTGCGGCGCCGGGGGCTGGGGCCGCTTGCGCGAAGGCCCATGGCGACATCGAATGTCGGGTTCCGGCGATCCGCGCGGGTCGGCGCGGTGCAGTCTGGCCGAAACCGCGAAGGAACAGGCCTCATGAGAACCCATGCCCAGGCCGTCGTGATCGGCGGCGGCGTCATCGGATGCTCCATCCTCTACCACCTCGCCAGGGCCGGCTGGACGGACGTCGTGCTGCTGGAGCGCGACGAGCTCACATCGGGTTCCACCTGGCACGCCGCCGCGAACATCCACGGACTGCACGACAACACCAACATAAGCCGCATCCAGCACTACACGATGCAGCTCTACCGCGAGCTGGAACAGGAGACGGGGCAGGGCTGCGGGGTGTTCCAGCCCGGCTCGCTCTACCTCGCCCAGACGGAGGCGCGCGAGCACCAGCTCCGCCTGCAGGCGGCCAAGGCCCGCCTCTACGGCATGAATTTTCACGAAATCGGCCGCGACGAGGCCGAGCGGCTGCACCCGCTCGTCGATTTCGACGGTGTGCGCTGCATCATGTACGAGCCCGACGGCGGCAACGTGGATCCCTCGGGCGTCACCGCCGCCTATGCCGCGGGCGCGCGGGCGCGGGGCGCCGAGATCCACCGCTTCGCCCCCGTCACCGCGACCGAGCAGATGCCCGACGGCACCTGGCTCGTCCGCACGGAGAAGGGCGACATCCGCGCGGACTGGGTGGTGAACGCGGCCGGGCTCTGGGGCCGCGAGGTGGCGCGCATGGCCGGCGTCGAGCTTCCGCTCCAGCCCACCGAGCACCAGTATTTCGTCACCGAGACGATCCCCGAGATCGCCGCCATGGACCGCCGTTTGCCCTCGGTCGCGGACCGGGACGGGGAATACTACCTCCGGCAGGAGGGGCAGGGGCTTCTCGTGGGCGCCTACGAGCGCGACGTGCGGCTCTGGGCCGAGGAGGGCACGCCGCGGGGCTTCGGCCACGAGCTATTCGCCGACGACCTCGAGCGCATCGAGGAGAACATGATGCGCGCGATCGAACGGGTGCCCGCCGTGGGCGAGGCCGGCATCAAGCGCGTGATCAACGGGCCGATGATCTGGTCGCCGGACGCCAACGTGCTGTTCGGCCCGGTGCCGGAGCTGTCGAACTACTTCTGCGCCAACGGCATCATCCCCGGCTTCTCGCAGTCGGGGGGCATGGGGCTGATGGCCGCGCAGTGGATCACCGAGGGCGAGATGCGCCACGACCTCTTCGCCTGGGACGTGGCGCGCTTCGGTGCCTGGGCCGGGCCCGCCTTCACCAGGGCGCGGGTGCGCGACCAGTACGCCCACCGCTTCGCGATCCATTTCCCGAACGAGGAACGCGCGGCCGGCCGTCCGGTGCGCACGCGCCCTGTCTACGAGACGCAGAAGGCGATGGGCGCGGTCTTCGGGCTGAACTACGGCTGGGAGCATCCGCTCTGGTTCGCGGACGCGCCGGGCACGGAGGACACGCTGGGCTTCACGCGGCAGAACTGGTGGGCGCCGGTGGGCGAGGAGGCCCGCACGCTGCGCGAGCGCGCGGGCATCATCGACATATCGAACTTCGCCAAGTACCGCGTCGCCGGACCCGGCGCCCATGATTGGTGCGAGGCGGTCTTCGCCAACCGCATCCCCGCGGAACCCGGCCGCTCCTGCCTTGCGCCGCTGATCGGGAAGCGCGGCGGGATCGCGGGCGACTTCACGGTGACCTGCCTCGCGCCGGAGGAATACTGGATCATCGGCTCGGGGCTGGCCGAGCGCTACCACAGCCGCTTCTTCCGCGAGGTGCCGCTGCCGGCGGGCACCGTCTTCGAGTCCCTTACCGACAGCCATTGCGGCTTCAACGTCGCGGGGCCGGAAAGCCGCGCGCTTCTTCAAAACCTCACAGGCGCCTCGCTCGCCACGCCGGACTTTCCCTTCCTGCGCTCGAAGCGGATCGAGGTCGCGGGCGTCGAGGTGACGGCGCTGCGGGTCTCCTTCACCGGCGATCTCGGCTGGGAGCTGCACTGCCGCGAGGACGACCAGCTCCGCCTCTACGAGGCGCTCCTCGAGGAGGGGCGCGCGCTTGGCGCCGCGCCCGTCGGCTCGCGCGCGCTCATGTCGCTGCGTATCGAGAAGGGCTACGGCTCCTGGGGGCGCGAATACAGCCCGGAATACTGGCCCCAGGAGGTCGGGCTGGAACGGCTCGTGAAGCTCGACAAGCCGTTCCTCAACCGCGACGCCGCCGCCGAGACGATGGGCCGCCCGGCCCGCGAGGCGCTTCGCCTGATCGAGATCGACCACGCCGCGGCAGAGGCCTCGCGGGCCGACGCCACGGGCGGCGAGCCGGTCTTCCACGAAGGCCGCGGCGCGGGCCGCGTGACCTCGGGCGCCTACGGCTACGCGGTCGGGCGCTCGCTCGCCCTGGGCTTCCTCGACGGCGTGGCCCCGGGCGCGGAGGTGGAGGTGATGCTGCTTGGCCGGCCGCACCCGGCCCGCGTGCTGCCGCAGGCCCCGTTCGATCCTCAGGGCGCGCGGCTGAGGGCCTGAGTCCCGGGGACCGCGCCGCGACCGGGGCGAGATTGACCCCGGGCGGGGCTTCTGCCAAGCAGAGGCTTCCGGAAGCAGGGGAGCCCGCTCCACATGAAGGTCATCATCTGCGGTGCGGGGCAGGTCGGCTGGCAGATCGCGCGCCACCTTTCGGGGGAACGCAACGACGTCACGGTGGTGGACAACAACCCGGAGCTGGTGCGCCGCGCGACGGACTCGCTCGACGTGCAGGGCATTGCGGGCTTCGCCTCATACCCCGACATCCTGGAGCGCGCCGGCGCGCGCGACGCGGACATGATCATCGCCGCCACCCATTCCGACGAGGTCAACATGGTGACCTGCCAGGTGGCGCATTCGGTCTTTTCCGTCCCGCGCAAGATCGCTCGGCTGCGGGCCCAGTCCTACATGACGGCGATCTATTCCGACCTCTACCGGCGCGACCACATGCCGATCGACGTGGTCATCAGCCCCGAGCGCGAGGTGGCCGAGGCCGCGCTGCAGCGCCTGTCGGCGCCGTCGACCTTCGACACGGAGACCTTCCTCGACGGCGACGCGCAGCTTCTGGGGCTGCGCATCGGAGAGGCCTGCCCGGTCGTCAACACGCCGCTGCGGCAGTTGACCGACCTCTTCTCCACGCTGCGCGCCGTGGTCGTGGGCGTGCGCCGGGAGGGCACGCTCTTCGCGCCCGAGCCCGGCGACCAGCTCTTTCCGGGCGATCAGGCCTATATCGTCGCCCACGCCAAGGACGTGGGCCGCACGCTCGAGATCTTCGGCAAGGATCACAAGCGCACCGAGCGCGTCGTGCTGATCGGCGGCGGCAATGTCGGGCTGACGGTCGCCCGCGCGCTCGAGGCACGCGCCCAGCGCATCCGCCTGAAGGTGATCGAGCGCGACCGCGCCCAGGCGGAACGCGCGGCGGACGCGCTCGAACGCACCATCGTGCTTTACGGCGACGGTCTCGACGTGGCGCTTCTGCAAGAGGCCAACATCGAACGCGCCGACGCGGTGCTTTGCGTGACCGACGACGACAAGACCAACATGCTCGCCGCGGTGCGCGCGAAGTCGCTGGGCTGCCCGATGGGCATCGCGCTGGTCAACGACCCGACCCTCGAGCCGCTGATGGGCACGCTGGGCGTGGACGCCTACATCAACCCGCGCGCTACCACGGTCAGTTCGATCCTGCGCCATATCCGGCACGGGCGGGTGCGCGGCGTGTATTCCATCGGCGACGCCGAGGCCGAGGTGATCGAGGCGGAGGTTCTGTCGACCTCGCCCCTCGCGGGACAGCGGATCCGCGACATCGACTTTCCCGAGGGCGTCCTCGTCGGCGCGGTCAAGAAGAACGGCGAGGTTCTCAAGCCCACCGGCGGGCTGCGCATAGAGGATGGCGACGTGGTCCTGTTCTTCGCGCTCGCCGGCGACGTGCCCGAGGTGGAGCGCCTGCTCCAGGTCTCGATCGATTTCTTCTGAGCCGGCGATGGGCAGGCTCTACCGTCTTCCGCTTCTTCTGCTGCTGACCGGCGTCGTCGCCCTGTCGATGTACCTTCCCGCGGGGGTGGCGCGGGTGGACGGCGATCACCACGTCGCGCGCACCTTTTTCTATGCCGGCACGCTCGGGCTCATCCTGGTGACGCTCGTGGCCGTGGCGCGCTGGGGTCGCCCGCCCGAGCGCGACACGCTGCGACAGCTGCTGTCGCTGCTCGGCGTGTTCACGCTGCTGCCCGCCGCGATGGCGATCCCCTTCCACGAGGCGGTGCGGACCACGTCCTTCCTCAACGCCTATGTCGAGATGGTATCCTGCCTGACGACGACGGGCGCCACGCTTTTCGAGGATCCCGGCCGGCTGGTGCCCGCACTGCATCTGTGGCGCGCGCAGGTCGGCTGGCTGGGCGGCCTTCTGATCTGGGTGGCCGCCGCGTCGATCCTGGCGCCGCTGAACCTCGGCGGCTTCGAGGTGACCGCCTCGGCCGAGCCGGGGCAGGGCGAGGGCCGCCAGCCGCAGATGCATGCCGCCGCGCCCGCGACGCGGCTTGCGCGGGCCACCGCGGCGCTCGCGCCCGTCTATGTCGGGCTGACCGGCGCGCTCTGGGTGATGCTGATGATCATGGGCGAAACGACGCTGCCCGCGCTGGTGCACGCCATGTCGGTGATGTCCACCTCGGGGATCTCCGCGACCGGGGGGCTCGAGGTCTCGGGCGCGGGGCGCGGCGGCGAGATGGTGATCTTCCTGTTTTTGTTTTTCGCCCTGTCGCGGCTCACCTTTTCCAGCGACACGATCGCCACGCAGCGCACTGGGCTGCACAACGATCCGGAATTCCGCCTCGGGCTTCTGATCGTTCTGGGCGTGCCCCTCGTTCTGTTCCTGCGACACTGGCTCGGGGCCTTCGATTTCGGCGAGGAGGAAAACCTGGGCGCCGTGCTGCGGGCGCTCTGGGGCGCGATCTTCACCGTGTTGTCGTATCTGACCACCACCGGCTTCATGAGCGCGGACTGGGACGCCGCGCAGAACTGGTCGGGGCTGGAGACGACCGGACTCATCCTGCTCGGGCTCGCGCTCGTGGGGGGCGGCGTGGCCACCACGGCGGGCGGGGTCAAGCTTCTGCGGGTCTACGCGCTCTATCTCAACGGGATGCGCGAGGTGGAAAGGCTTGTTCATCCCTCCTCGGTCGGTCGTGCGAGCGTCTTCTCCCGACGGCTGCGGCGCCGCGGGGCCTTCGTGGCGTGGATCTTCTTCATGCTCTTCGCGCTGAGCCTCGCGCTCGTGACGGTCGTGTTCGCCGCGCTCGGCTCCGGTTTCGAGGAGGCGCTGGTGCTGACCATCGCGGCGCTTTCGACCACCGGGCCGCTCGTCACCTCCGCGCTCGAGACGCCCATCTCGCTCGCCATGCTGCCGGGGGCGGCCAAGCTCGTCTTCTGCGCGGCCATGGTGCTCGGCCGTTTCGAGATGCTCGCCATCATCGCCCTGATCACGCCGGAACTCTGGCGACGGTGAGCGCGCCGCGGCTGGCGGCGGCGCTCGCCCGGATTGGGGCTGGAAACTCCGGGTCATGCAAGACATACTCCGGGCGGGAAAGTGCGCCCGGGCCTCGCGGGGCGGTTGCGCGTGGCCCGATGGAACGGCAACAGAGCAAAAGACCGAAAGAAAACAGGGCAAGAATTCATGGCATCGGACCGACAAAATCTCCAGGACGCCTTTCTCAACCATGTGCGCAAGACCAAGGTTCCGGTGACGGTCTTCCTGATAAACGGCGTGAAGCTTCAGGGCGTGATCACCTGGTTCGACAATTTCTGCGTGCTTCTGCGCCGCGACGGGCAATCGCAGCTCGTCTACAAGCACGCGATTTCCACGGTGATGCCGGCCCAGCCCATCAACCTTTACGACGGCGACGAAAATAGCTGACACCTCGCAAAGCGGGATGACCCCGGCCGCGGTGCTTCATCCGGATATCCGTACGGAGCCTGTGCGCCGCGAGCCCGTCCACGCGCTGGAAGAGGCCGTGGCGCTTGCCGCCGCGCTGCCGGGGCTCGACGTCGAGTGGTCCGAGATCGTGCGGCTGCCCAAGGCCCATCCCGGCACGCTCTTCGGGTCCGGCAAGATCGAGGAGCTTGGCCGGCGCTTCACGGAGGACGGCATCGAGCTTGTCCTGATCGACGGGCCGGTGACGCCCGTGCAGCAGCGCAACCTCGAACGTGCCTGGAAGGTGAAACTCCTCGACCGGACGGGGCTGATCCTCGAGATCTTCTCCGACCGCGCCGCGACGCGGGAGGGTGTCCTGCAGGTCGAGATGGCGGCGCTGTCCTACCAGCGCACGCGGCTCGTGCGCGCTTGGACCCACCTCGAGCGTCAGCGCGGCGGCCTCGGATTCGTGGGCGGCCCGGGCGAGACCCAGATCGAGGCCGACCGACGCGCCATCGACGAACAGCTCGTGCGTCTGCGCCGCCAGCTCGACAAGGTGGTGAAGACGCGCACGCTGCACCGCGCGGCGCGCGCCAAGGTGCCCTATCCGATCGTGGCGCTGGTGGGCTACACCAACGCCGGCAAGTCGACGCTTTTCAACCGCCTGACAGGCGCGGAGGTGATGGCGAAGGACATGCTCTTCGCCACGCTCGATCCCACCATGCGCGCGATCCGCCTGCCGGACGGGCCCGAAGTGATCCTGTCGGACACGGTGGGATTCATCTCCGACCTGCCGACGGAACTCGTCGCGGCCTTCCGCGCCACGCTCGAAGAGGTGCTGGAGGCCGATCTCATCGTGCATGTGCGCGACATCTCGCACCCCGAGACCGAGGAGCAGGCGCGCGATGTCCGCACCATCCTCGAGGATCTGGGCGTCGTGGAAACGACCCCGCAGATCGAGGTCTGGAACAAGCTCGACCGGATGGCGCCGCCGGCCGTGGACGCCGCGCGCGCCGCGGCGGCGCGGAAACCGGGCGTGGCGATGATCTCGGCCTGGACGGGCGAGGGGCTCGAGGCGCTGACGCAGATGATCTCCCGCGCGCTGGAAGGCGAGCGGCGGACGGAGCGGGTGGATCTGGGGTTCGACGACGGCCGCCGCCGGGCGTGGCTTTTCGACAAGGGTCTCGTCACCGGCGAGACGCAGGACGAAGAGGGCTACCACATCGACGTGCGCTGGAGCCCGCGTCACGCGGCGCAGTTCCGCGCCATGGCAGAGCGAGACCGGCAGGGCTGAGGCCCGGTCGTTCCGGCACGGTCACCCCGTCTCGAAACCGAGCCGCGCCAGCGGGTTGCGGTACCCTTCCGACCACTGCAAGAGCCCGCGGGCGAGCCGGCCGGCGGGTCCGTCCTCGGGGTCGCTTTCGCGCATCACGGCCCACCAGTCGAGCGCGACATCCTCCTCGCCCACGGGCCGGGTGACGAGCGTTCCGTCTTTCACCTCGGGCTCCACCGCCCAGCGGCTGAAGAGGCCGACGCCGAAGCCCGCGCGGAGAAGGTCGATGACGGCCTCCGGCGTGGGCATCTGCGTGACGTTGCGCATCGGCGCGTTCGGCCGGCCGATCAGCGTTTCCCATTCGAACCCGGGTTCGGCGGAAATCGGGTAGCTGAAGAGCCGGTCGCCGGCGACGGCGTGGCTGTCCACGATCTCCGCCGCGGCGAGGCGGTGCGTGGGGGCCATGGCCGCCACCAGCGGATCCGCGCCCAGCAGATACCAGCGCAGCCGGGGCAGGGCCGACGGGCGGCCGTAGACCGTGACGACGTCCACCGCACCCTCGGCGAGGCTGGCGAAGGGCCGCGCCGTCGCCTGGCCTGAAAGATCCACGGTCAGATCCGGCTCGTGCGTGGCGAGGAAGCTCAGGAAATCGGGAAGCCAGTGATACCGGCTGTAGGTCGCCTGGCCGAGCCGGACGAGCCGACGGTCGCCCGCGCGCTCGGCCGCGATCTCGCGCTCGATGCGGGCGAGTTCGCCGAGGCTGCGCGCAGCGAAGTCCCTCAGCCGCTCGCCCTCGGGCGTGAGGTGTAGCCGGCCCCCCGCGCCACGCCGCGTGAGCGGCGCGCCCAGCCGTCGCTCGGCCTCTCGCAGGCGGTGCGACACGGCGGATTGAGTCACGCCGAGCCGTGCCGCGGTCGCGGTGAGCGTGCCTGTTTCGGCCAGCGTTTCCAGCACGGCGAGATGATGAAGATTGAGACGGGGCAGCATCCGGGAAATGAAACCGTTTCATGTGGGGATTGAAACTTAGGAATTTTTCTTGTCGGCTGCAACGGCGTATGGGGGTGGCATGTCACACGCCACGCTTTCCACCCCCCGCCTTGCCAGCCCCGCCGCGGCCACTGCGGCAATCGCGATCGCATCGGTCTGTTTCGGTCTCGTGCCGCTTTTCGCGCGCGAGCTTCAGGCGGCCGGCATGGCGGACGCCTCGATCGCCTTCTATCGCTATGCGCTGTCCACCGCGATCATGCTGCCCTTCCTGCCGCGCACGCGGGCAAAGCGGAAGCCGGCGGCGATCATGGTGGGGACCGGCATGCTCATGAGCCTCGGCTGGCTGGGCTATCTCGATGCGCTCCGGACGCTGCCGGTGGCTTCGGCGGGCGTGATCTACATGAGCTACCCGCTCTTCGCGCTTCTTCTGGGATGGCTGCTGGCCGGCGCCTGGGTGGGTTGGCGCGGGTGGCTCTCGGGCGCGATGATCCTCGGCGGCGCGCTCTTGCTGACCGAAGGCGGGGGGCTTGGTGGCGCGACGCCGCTTGCCGTGCTCAAGGCGCTGGCCGCGCCGCTCACCTTCGGGTTGGGGATCGTGATCATCTCGTCCTTCATGAACGGTCTCACCGCGCCCGAGCGGATGGTGTGCGCGACTCTGGGATCGGTGCTGGGCATGATGCCGCTCGTGGTCGCCGCGCCCGTCGCGACCTTCATGCCCGTGGGCGCGTCCGCCTGGCTGATGGTCGCGGGGCTGGGCCTTGCCACGGCGCTCGTTCCGCAACTGCTTTACGTGTCGGCCGTGCCGCTGGTCGGGCCGGGCCGGGCGGCGGCGGCCGGAAGCGTCGAGCTGCCCACCATGCTGGCCGTCGGTGCGCTGGCCTTCGGCGAGGCGCTCGGCGCGCGGGAGATGGCGGCGGCGGCGCTGGTGCTCTCGGCGATCCTGATCGCGCCGGCGGTGCGGCCCGGCGCGCCCGGCCTGACCGGCCGGAAGCGCCTGTTCGGCCTATGAGTCGCTCGGCCGCAGCACGGTAATGCCGACGGCGCCCGCCCGCGCGAGGTCGGGGTCGAGCGACATGTTGACGTATTCGCCCCGTCGCCAGAGTTGCCCCAGATCGTCGTAGTGCCGCGACAGGAAGTGCCCGGACTGGCCGGTCGCGGTCACGAAGACCGAACTGTCCGGATCCGCGAAATCGTAGACACCCCGGTAGCCCGCGCCGTGCACGTTGAGAAACGGGTCCGGGTCCTCGCCGGAGGTGAGGCCCCGCATCAGCGTATTGTCGCCGCCGCTGGTGGATTGGCGGATGTTCACGAAGTAGCGCAGCACCGGCACCTCCCCCAGCGCGGCGTGATCATGCGTGGCCTGGTGCGCGTCGCCCCATCGCAGCGACTCGAGTTGCGAGCCGTAACGCTCCGCGATCCGGACCAGCGCGTCGTCGAGGGCGAGGCGCGCGATGTCGGTACAGCTTTCCGTGGCGGTGGACTGGCGGATGTCGCACCACGCGCTCGCCCCGTCGACGTCGCGGTAGACCCGCTCGATGAAGAGCGGCTCGACATGGCTGAACGTGTCGGCGAGGGGGCCGAGATCGTCCCGGATGAGCCGGTCCTGCAGCGCACGAAGCCAGGCCGCGTAGATCAGCGGCTCGGGCAGGTGTTCGTTCATCTCGCCGTTCCACTCCGCCAGCAGCAGGAGCGCGCGCTGGCGCAGCCGCTCGGGCGTGCCTTCGGGTGCGGCCTCGCCGGTGAACCACAGATCGCGCCCGATGAGCGGCAGAAGGGAGCGCGCGGTGAAGCTGACGGTGTCGAGTTGTGCCTCGATGAAGCTGTCGCGGGTGTGCACCTCGCGGTTCTGCATCAGCCTTTGCCAGCGGAACACCCGCTGCGTATCGCCCCAGGCATAGGAGACGTGAAGCGGGAACGGCCGCTCCAGCAGCTTGTTGTTGGTGTTGCCGACGATGCCGCCGCGGGGCGCGAGGAACTCGGGGTTCGCGGTCACCGGGAAACGGCCCTGCCAGCGGTTCTCCGGAAGGTAGCCGAAGACCGGAAGCCGCCCGCGGCTCTGGTGCGCGTCGTCCCGCCGGGGCATAGCGCCGATCATCTTGAGCGCGATGGTCTCGGAATCGACGAGGGTGAGGTTCTGCGCAGGCGCGACATAGTATTCGACCGCCCCGAGCGCCTCCTCGACGGAGCTGGCATACATGAGCGCGATGGCCGCGCGCATCGTCGTGTCCTCCGGCTCCAGCGCCGTCCAGGACAGCGCGGCCACGTGACCGGGCGGCGTCACGGTGCCGAGGTCGTATTGCGTGCCGGGAAGGACGGGGCCGTTCGCGCTGTTGCGCAGCGTTATGGTGACCGGCGCCTCGCCCGCGACCTCCACGATGGCGCGGCGCGTCTCGAAGGGTTCCCAGCCATCGGGGGTGCGGTATTCCGAGGCGTCGGCGGGGCTGAGCTCCTCGAGCAGGATGTCCTGGTCGTCGAGATAGGCGGAGGTGAGCCCCCAGCCGAGCTGTGCGCTTCGTCCCGAAAGCACCGCGGGAATACCGGGTATCGTGGCCCCGATCACCCCGCCGGAGGACAGCTCGAGCCGCGCGAGATACCAGGTCGTCGGCGCGGAGAAGCCGAGATGCGGGTCGTTGGCCAGAAGCGTGCCGCCCGCCGCCGAGCGCGAGGGCGCCGCGGCCCAGGCATTCGAGGCCCCGGCGAAGCCTCTCGCCGGCACCGGCGAGAGCGGGTCGCGCGGCGCGCCGCGGGGCGCCTCGGCGTAGCGCGGCAGCCCGGGCACGAGGCTCGCATAGTCGGGCAGGGCGGCGACCCCCTGGCCCGGAAATTCGGGCAGGATGTCCGCGATCCGTCCGGCCCGGTCCTCGAGCGCGAGGGAGACCCGCGCGCGCAGCACCTCCTCGTTGATATGCCCGGACAGCTGTAGCGCCATGAGCTTCACCATTGCGATCGAATCCGCCGGCTGCCATGGCGCGATCGGCTGGTTGAAGATGAACAGCTCCGGCGCGCCGCGCCCGAGGCTGCCGCGATTGATCTCCTCGAGCCGGGCGTTGACGCCCGCCGCGTAGGCCTCGAGCGCGGCGAGCGTGCGGGCGTCCTGAACGCCCACGGAGCTTTGCGCGCGGCGATAGAGGCCGAGACGGCGCAGAAGCGTATCGATCTCGAGTGTGCGCCGACCGAACACTTCCGAAAGCCGGCCCTGTACCGTGCGGCGCATGGTGATCATCTGCCAGAGCCGGTCCTGGGCGTGCGCGTAGCCCAGCCCGAAGAAGACATCGGCGTCGGCCTGGCCGAAGATGTGCGGCACGTTGGCCGTGTCGCGGACGATCTCCACGGGCGCGGACAGGCCGGCCACGGTCACGGTCTTGCCGTAGTCGGGCAGCGAGCGCGACGCGAGATAATAGACGATGGTCACCGCCAGGACGACGAGCAGGACGAGTCCGCCCGCGATCCTGAGCAGCCAACCGACGAGACGCGTCATCGCGACCTCCTTGCGCCCTTGTCTTCCATTCCCGGGCGCGAGAGAAACCGGGGACGGGCCGAAAGGCAAGACAGACGCGAGGGGAGGCCGCATGGCGAAGATCGCATTTCTCGGACTGGGCGTCATGGGATACCCCATGGCAGGGCATCTCGCGGCCGCGGGGCATTCCGTCACGGTCTACAACCGCACGGCCTCCAAGGCGGAAGCCTGGGTCGCGCAACATGGCGGCGATCGGGCCGCGACGCCGGCCGCGGCGGCGGCGGGTGCGGAATTCGTGATGGCGTGCGTCGGCAACGACGACGATCTGCGCGCGGTCTGCCTGGGCGAGGAGGGCGCCTTTGCCGGCATGTCGGCAGGCGCGGTCTTCGTGGATCACACCACCGTCTCGGCCCAGGTGACGCGCGAATTGCATGCCGCCGCGCGGGAGGCGGGCCTCGACTTCGTCGACGCGCCGATCTCGGGCGGCCAGGCGGGCGCCGAGAACGGGCAGCTGTCGGTGATGTGCGGTGGCGAGGAGGACGTCTATGCCCGCGCCGAGCCGGTCATCGCGACCTACGCGAAGCTCTGCCGGCGCATCGGCGGTCCGGGGGCAGGCCAGATGACCAAGATGTGCAACCAGATCGCAATCGCCGGTCTCGTCCAGGCGCTGTCCGAGGCGGTGAACTTCGCGGAAAAGGCCGGCCTCGACGGCGAGAGGGTGTTCGAGGTCATCAGCCAGGGCGCGGCCGGGTCGTGGCAGATGGCGAACCGGGCGGAGACGATGCTCGCCGACCGGTTCGATTTCGGCTTCGCGGTGGACTGGATGCGCAAGGACCTCGGGATTTGCCTCGACACGGGCGACGAGATCGGCGCGGCGTTGCCCGTGACGGCGCTGGTGGACCAGTTCTACAAGGACGTGCAGGCGCTGGGTGGCGGGCGCTGGGACACGTCCTCGCTGGTGCGGAGGCTTCGCGCGCTCGACAGCCGCTAACCGGCGCAGGACCCCCGATCCAGGGTCCTGTGCTTGCCGGTCATGCTGTCGGGACGCGGGGACATCCTCGCGGATGCCCCCGCGTCCCGCTCAGGCGAAAAGCTCCGCGAAACGGCCGCGGTAGAGCGCGGAGAGCTCGGCGAGCGGCGCTTCGGCGCCGCCCATCCGCACCGTGTCGCCGGTGAAGCGCCCGACGGCGCGGACCGGCACGCCCGCGCGCCCCGCCGCGATCATCAACGCCTCGGCCTGGTCGAAGTTGCAGGCGACGAGATAGCGCGCCTGGTCCTCGCCGAAGAGGGTGGGCATGTCACTGTCGTCGAGGACCACGCCCACGCCCGCCGCCTCGGCCATCTCGAAGGCCGCAAGCGCAAGACCGCCGTCGGACAGGTCGGTGCAGGCGCGAATGAACGCGCGGTTTTCGAGGATGAAATCGCCGTTCCGGCGTTCGGCGAGAAGGTCGACATGCGGGGCGTCGCCGTCGGTGCGGTTGAACACCTCCCAAAGCAGCGCGGAGCGCCCGAGATGCCCGGCCGTTTCGCCCACCAGCAGCGCCACGTGCCCGTCCCGCACGGTTCCGGTGATGGCCTCGTCCAGATGCTCGATCAGCCCCACGCCGCCGATCGTGGGCGTGGGCAGGATCGGCTGGCCGTCCGTCTCGTTGTAAAGCGACACGTTGCCCGACACGATCGGCATGTCGAGCGCCCGGCAGGCCGCGCCGATCCCTTCGATCGCGCCGACAAACTGGCCCATGATCCCGGGCTTCTCGGGATTGCCGAAATTCAGGTTGTCGGTCGCGGCGAGCGGCCGCGCGCCCGAGGCGACGAGGTTTCGGAACGCCTCGGCCACCGCCTGCTTGCCGCCCTCGACCGGGTTCGCCTCGACATAGCGGGGCGTCACGTCACAGGTGAAGGCCAGCGCCTTCCCCGTGCCGTGCACCCGCACGATGGCCGCCCCGTGGCCGGGGCCCACCACCGTGTCGGCCATCACCATGTGGTCGTATTGCCGCCAGACCCATTCCCGCGAGCAGTAGTTGGGGCTGGCGATGAGCGCGCGGAGCGCGTCGACCGGATCCACCTGCGGCACCTCGGCCAGGGGCTCGGGGTCGGGCGCGGGCTCCCAGGCGCGGTCGTATTCCGGCGCCTCGCCCGAAAGCGCACGCAGGGGCAGGTCGGCCTTCACCGCGCCATTGTGCATGACGAGGAAACGATCCTCCGGGATCGTTTCGCCGACGATCGCGAAATCGAGATCCCATTTGTCGAAGACAGCCTTGGCCTCGGCCTCCCGCGCGGGGTCGAGCACCATGAGCATCCGCTCCTGGCTTTCCGAGAGCATCATCTCGTAGGCGGTCATGGCCGCCTCGCGGCAGGGCACGGCGTCGAGGTCGAGCCGGATGCCGAGGCCGCCCTTGTCGCCCATCTCCACCGCCGAGCATGTGAGCCCCGCGGCGCCCATGTCCTGAATGGAGACGACCGCGCCCGTGATCATGAGTTCGAGACAGGCCTCCATCAGCCGCTTCTCGGTGAAGGGATCGCCCACCTGCACGGTGGGGCGCTTTTCCTCCAGCGTCTCGTCGAACTCGGCCGAGGCCATGGTGGCGCCGCCCACCCCGTCGCGGCCCGTCTTGGCGCCCAGATAGACCACCGGGCGCCCCACGCCCGAGGCGGCGGAATAGAAGATACGGTCGGCGTCGGCGAGCCCGGCGGCGAAGGCGTTGACGAGGCAGTTGCCGTCATAGGCCGGGTGGAAGCGGACCTCCCCGCCCACCGTGGGCACGCCGAAGGCGTTGCCGTAACCGCCGATCCCCTCGACCACCCCGTGGACGAGGGCGCGGGTGCGCGGGTGATCGGGCCGGCCGAAGGAGAGCGCGTTCATCGCCGCGATGGGCCGCGCGCCCATGGTGAAGACGTCGCGCAGGATTCCGCCCACCCCGGTGGCCGCGCCCTGGTAGGGCTCGATGTAGGAGGGGTGATTGTGGCTTTCCATCTTGAAGACGACGGCCTGCCCGTCGCCGATGTCCACCACGCCCGCGTTCTCGCCCGGCCCGCAGATCACCTGCGGCCCCTCGGTGGGCAGCGTGCGCAGCCATTTCTTCGACGACTTGTAGGAGCAGTGCTCGTTCCACATGGCCGAGAAGATGCCGAGCTCGGTGAAGGTCGGCTCCCGGTTCAGCAGGCGCAGGATGTTGGCGTATTCCGCGGGCTTCAGCCCGTGGGCTTCGACGATTTCGGGCGTGATGGCCGGTTCCTGCATGCGTCTTCCCAGTTTTCGCCAGTCGGCGCACGTCTTAGGACATGGCTGCGCCCGGGGGAAGGGGCGTTGCCGTGGCGCGCCACACCGTGGTATGCGGGTTCCCGGGAGGACGCCACCGCGATGAGCACCCCGCGGCTGACACTGCTGGTCCCGCTCGCGCGGCGCGCGCGCGACGTCGCCGCCGCGCTCATGGCGCCGTTCTGGCCCGGCGAGGACGTGCAGAGCGTGATTGCCCGCCTCGAGGCGCTGCCGCCCGCAAGACAGGCCGGTGCCGTGGGCGGCGTGCTGGGCCTGCTCTTTCTTCTCAGCCTCTTTTCGGCGCAGTTCGGCCTTCTGGGACTCGCGATCTTCTGGATTGGCGTCATTCTTCTCGTGGCGTGACAGCCTGCCGCAGCGCAGCACGCAAATGGTTGACGTAACGCGACTTTTGCGCGGTATTCTTTGGTATGCCATTGAAAAAACTGGTTTTTTGGGACTTGTCGCGTGATCCGCGCCTGTGACCGGCGCGTATCTTTACCACAACAGCGCAACAGGAAAGGATCACGTCATGGACAGCCTTCCAATCATTCTCTGCCTCGGGACGCTCGGCTTCGTGCTCGCGTTCGCCTACATCTCCGCACGGGTGACCGAAAAGCAGCGCCTCGACGGCGGGCGCCCGAAATCCTCTCTCTCGCGGGACGGCATCGAAGAGCGCATGCGCCGCGGGCTCGTGGACCCCTCCTGACCTCCGCCTTGCTGAACGAACCGGCCGCATCCCAGACAGGGTGCGGCCGTTTGCGTTTTACGGCGCGGGCAAAAAAAATGGCCGAGACCAAGTCTCGGCCATAGTCCAACAGGGAGGTGAAGATGATGAGGCCCTTGGCGCCATCAACTTCACTTGCTGAATTAGTGAGCGGTTTCGAGTCGATCAAGCACTAAGCCGGTGTCGGGACGACAATGCCGCCATGCGTTGCCAGCATGCCTCAACACGGTTGCGCTCACTCCGCCGCTTCGGCCCGGCGCTGGCGCCGGTAGGCGGCGATCTCCGACTGGACGAAGTCGCGGAAGGCGGCGATGCGGCGCGACTGGCGCAATTCCTCCGGATAGGCGAGAAAGACCGGCACCTCGTTGCTTTCCACGGTATCGAGTACCCTGACGAGATCCGGGAAGTCGTGCATCAGGTAGTCCGGCAGGACGCCGATCCCGAGATTGCTGAGCACGCCCTGCAGCACGCCGAAATAGTTGTTCACCGTCAGCGTGGAGCGGACGTTGTAGGTCATCAGGTGCTGCACGAGCGTCGCCCCCGCGCTGACCTGGACCGAACTCGGACTCTGGCAGATCAGCCGGTGGCTGGCGATATCGTCGAGCGTTTCGGGATGCCCGGCAGCCTCGAGATAGGCGGGCGAGGCGTAAAGGCGCATCCGCACGCCCATCAGGCGCTTGCGGATCAGGTCGGCCTGCGAGGGTTCCTTCATGCGGATGGCCACGTCGGCCTCTCGCATGGGCAGGTCGAGCACGCGCTCCTCGAGCATCAGGTCGATCTTGAGATCGGGATATTTCTCGTAGAGGCGGTGCAGGCGTCGGCTGAGCCATAGCGAGCCGAACCCCGTCGTGGTGGTGACCCGCAATTCGCCGAAGACTTCTTCCTCGCTGTCGCGGATGCGGGCCGAGGCGGCGTCGAGCCGCTTCGACATGGCCGATGTCGCGTCGAAGAGAAGCTCGCCCTGTTCGGTCAGGATGAGACCCCGCGCATGGCGGTGGAAAAGCGTCGCGTTCAGGCTTTCCTCGAGCGCGCGGATCTGACGGCTTACCGCGGATTGCGACAGGCCCAGCACCTCGCCCGCGTGGGTGAGACTTCCCGCGGCCGCGACCGCGTGAAAGATCCGCAACTTGTCCCAATCCATGATCGTATCGTTCCTCAACTTGCGCCCCCGCTCAAGCCCGTCCCCGACAATCATGCGGACCTTGTCGCATCCAGGTCTCTTTTCCGTGACGAAACGCGATCCGAATGGGCTATACGGGTCATGTGTTATGACCTATTATCCCGAACGGTAAATACTAGGTACCTTGCGTCAGGAGGATGCTAGATGAGCATTCAGAAGGTTTCCCTGGACGACCGGTTCGACCTGTCGATATCGCCCGTTCTGCTGAACGGCACCCAGGCGCTCGTGCGCTTGATGCTGATGCAGAAGGCGCGCGATCGCGCGGCGGGACTGAACACCGCAGGCTATGTCACCGGCTACAGGGGCTCCCCGCTTGGCGCCGTGGACATGCAGATGGCCCGGGCTGCGAAGCCGCTCGCCGATGCGGATGTCCTCTTCCAGCCCGGTCTGAACGAGGATCTCGCCGCCACCGCGCTCTGGGGGAGCCAGCAGGCGGAACTGCGCGGCGAGGGGAAATACGACGGCGTCTTCGGGCTCTGGTACGGCAAGGGGCCGGGCGTTGACCGCTCGGGCGACGTGATGCGCCACGCCAACATGGCCGGAACATCGCCCAATGGCGGCGTGCTGATGGCGATGGGCGACGACCACACCGGCGAAAGCTCCACGGTGCTTCACCAGTCCGAGTGGGCGCTCGTGGACGCCTACATGCCCGTGGTGAGCCCGGCCGGCGTGCAGGAGATCCTGGATTACGGCATCTACGGCTGGGCGCTGTCGCGCTTCGCCGGTGTCTGGGTCGGGCTCAAGACGATGAAGGACACGATCGAGGCCACGGCGGTGGTCGATGGCCGGCCCGACCGGATGCAGCTCGTCCGGCCCGAGTTCGACCTGCCCGAGGGCGGGCTCAACATCCGGCTTCAGGACACCCCGCACGCGCAGGAAGCGCGGATGATCGACTTCAAACGCTTCGCCGCCGAAGCCTTCGCCCGCGCCAACCGCATCGACCGGCGCGTCTGGGGCAAGCCCGGCGCGAAGATCGGCTTCGTCGCGGCGGGCAAGAACTGGCTCGACCTCTGCCATGCGCTGTCGCTTCTGGGCATCGACGCGGCCGAGGCCGAGCGGCTGGGGATCACCACCTACAAGGTGGGCCAGACATTTCCGCTCGACATGCAGGGCTTTCACGACTGGGCCGAGGGGCTGGACCTCATCGTCGTCGTGGAGGAGAAGCGCAAGCTCATCGAGGTGCAGATCAAGGAGGCGATCTTCGACGACCGCCGGGGCCGCCGTGTCTATGGCTGGTACAAGGGCGGCGCGGGCTCCATGCACCGAGAGGAGCTTTTCCCGACCCGCGGCGCGCTCGACCCCGTCGGGATCGCCCAGAAGCTGGGCGAGATCCTCGTCGAGGAGGGGCGCGGCACCGACGCGATCCGCGCGGGGCTCGCCACGCTCGCCGAGGCGCGGCGCGCCGACAACGCCGAGGAAATCGCGACGCGCCAGCCCTGGTACTGCGCGGGCTGCCCGCACAACACCTCCACCCGCGTGCCCGAGGGCAGCCGCGCCTATGCGGGCATCGGCTGCCACTACATGGTGCAGTGGATGGACCGGAACACGCTCGGCTTCACCCACATGGGCGGGGAGGGCGCGAACTGGATCGGAGAGGCGCCCTTCTCGAAGACGCCGCACGTGTTCCAGAACCTGGGCGACGGCACCTACAATCACTCCGGCGTCCAGGCGATCCGCGCGGCACTTGCGGCGGGCACCAACATCACCTTCAAGATCCTCTACAACGACGCCGTGGCGATGACGGGCGGGCAGACGAACGAGGGCGGCCTCGCCCCCGACCGGATCGCCCGCGAGCTCGACGCGATGGGCGTGGGCCGGATCGCGGTCGTCTTCGACGAGAAGGAAGAACCCGACTGGGCCGGGTTCCCGAAAACCGCGACGCGGCATCCGCGCGCCGACCTCGATACGGTGCAGACGGAATTGCGCGAAGTTCCGGGGGTTTCCGCGATCCTCTACATCCAGACCTGCGCCGCCGAGAAGCGCCGCCGCCGCAAGAAGGGCGCCTTTCCGGACCCGGACAGACGGGTCTTCATCAACCCGGACGTCTGCGAGGGCTGCGGCGATTGCGGAGTGCAGTCGAACTGCGTGGCCATCGTTCCCAAGGAGACGGCGCTCGGCCGCAAGCGCGAGATCGACCAGTCGGCCTGCAACAAGGATTTCTCCTGTCTCAAGGGCTTCTGCCCGTCCTTCGTGACGCTGGAGGGCGCGACGCCGCGCAAGCAGGCCACCGCCGAGCTCGAGCTGCCGGAACTGCCGGACCCGGCGCTGCCGGCAATCCGCGGCACGCACAACCTGATCATCACCGGGGTGGGGGGCACCGGGGTCGTGACCGTGGGCGCGGTGCTCGCGCAGGCCGCGCAGATCGACGGCAAGGTCGCGGCGATGATGGAGATGGCGGGCCTCGCGCAGAAGGGCGGCGCGGTGCACATCCACTGCCGCATCGCCGAACGGCCCGAGGACATCACCGCGATCCGCGTGGCGACCGGCGAGGCCGATGCGCTGATCGGCGGCGATCTGGTGGTGAGCGCGGGCGCCAAGACGCTCGGCCTGACGGCGACGGGGCGCACCGGCGCCGTGGTCAACAGCCACGAGATCATGACCGGCGCCTTTACCCGCGACCCCGAGTTCCAACTGCCCAGCGGGCGGCTCGCGCTCGCGCTTGAGCGCCGTCTGAAGGACGATCTTCTCCTGCTCGACGCATCGGAACTGGCGCGCGCGGTGATGGGTGATTCGATCTTCTCGAACATGATGGTGTTCGGCGCGGCCTGGCAGCGCGGCCTCATCCCCGTCTCGGCCGAGGCGATCGCAGAAGCGATCCACCTCAACGGCGCGGCGGTGACGGCCAATCTTCGCGCCTTCGAGGTGGGTCGCTGGGCTGCGGCGGCGCCGGAAGAGGCGGCGCGACTTCTCGCCCCCAAGGTGGTGGACCTGCCCACGTCGGCCGAGGACAAGGCCGACTACCGTGAGCGGCACCTGCGCGACTACGCAGGACCGCGGCTCGCCCGGCGCTACCGGCGGCTGGTGGACAGCATCGAGGATGCCGAGCTTCGGGCCGCGGTGGCCGAGGGGTATCACAAGCTCCTGTCCTACAAGGACGAATACGAGGTGGCGCGGCTGCTTCTGTCCTCGCGCGAGAAGGCCGAGGCGGAATTCGACGGCGATTTCCGCATGACCTTCCATCTCGCCCCGCCGCTTCTTCCCGGCAAGGACGCGAACGGGCGGCCGAAGAAGCGCGCCTTCGGCGAGTGGATGGTCTGGCCGCTTCGCGCGCTGCGGCGCATGCGCGTGCTGCGCGGCACGCCGCTCGATCCCTTCGGCTACACGGCCGAGCGACGGATGGAGCGTGCGCTCCTGCGTCAGTACGAACGCGACATGGCGGAGGTTCTGCCCAAGGTGGACGACGCCACGCGGGAGATCGCGGTGGACCTCGCCCGGCTTCCGCTTTCGATCCGCGGCTTCGGGCCGGTGAAGCAGTCCAACGAGGCAGAGGCCGCGAAACGCCGCGAGGCGCTTCTCGCCGCCTTCCGCGCGGGCGGCGCGCCCCTCCGGCAGGCGGCCGAGTAGCGCGGCCGTCACCCCGATGTCATGGGAACTGGAAAGAATCCGACTCCAGCTATAACTACGCAGCGACCGACGCGGAGAAAAACCACCCATGGCCAGCCAGCGCCAGATCGCGCGCGACATCAGCTACTACCACTCCGCCCAGACGAAGGGCGGCCGCGCACTCATCAAGATGATGGAAAACCTCACCGGCCGGATCAGCCTGATCCGCCGCGCCAGGGGGTACGAACACGAGGTGGCCGCCGGCCGGGACTTCTGGGAAGTCATGGTGGAGCGCTACGGCCTCTCGCTCGAGGTGATCGGCGGCACGCTCGATTCCATCCCGCGCAAGGGGCCGCTGATCCTGCTTGCCAACCACCCCTATGGGATCCTCGACGGGCTGATGATGGGATACATCCTGTCGGTGCTGCGGGGCGATTTCCGCATCCTCGCCCACAAGGTCTTTCGCAAGGCGGAGGACCTGAACCGGGTCATCCTGCCGATCAACTTCGACGACACGAAGGACGCGGTGCGCGAGACGCTGGAGACCCGCAAGGAGGCGTTGTCCTACCTCGCCGCGGGCGGCGCGATGGGCGTCTTTCCCGGCGGCACCGTCTCGACGGCGGCGCGGCCCTTCGCGCGGCCGATGGACCCGGGCTGGCGCAGCTTCACGGCGCGGATGGTGGCGAAATCGGGGGCCCAGGTCGTGCCGATCTTCTTCGACGGCACGAATTCGCGCATGTTCCAGCTGGCCAGCCACCTGCATTACACGCTGCGCATGGGGCTTCTGATCTCGGAATTCCGCAAGCGGGTGGACACGCCGGTGCGCGTGGTGATCGGAGAGCCCATCGCGGCCGAAGAACTCGCCGCCCGGGCGCGCGATTCGCGCCAGATGATGGACTTCCTGCGCCGCAAGACCTATGAGCTGTCGCCGGAGCCGCTTGCGTCCTACGACTACGGCTTCGAGTTCGAGGACAGGCACCGCGCCTGAGAAAGCGCAGCACATGGCGGTGGGCATTTTCGATTCGGGTCTCGGCGGGCTGACCGTTCTGGACGCGGTGGCGCGCCGATTGCCGGACGTCCCCTTCGTCTACCTGGGCGACAACGCCCACGCCCCCTACGGCGTGCGCGATGCCGACGACATCACCGAACTCACCAAGCGCGGGGTCGCCCGGCTGTGGGAAGAGGGCTGCGACCTGGTCGTGCTGGCCTGCAACACGGCGTCCGCGGCGGCGCTGCGTCGCCTCCAGGAGACCTGGGTGCCCCCCGACAAGCGCGTGCTCGGCGTGTTCGTGCCGCTGATCGAGGCGTTGACGGAGCGGCAGTGGGGCGACAACTCGCCACCACGCGAGGTCGCCCTGAAGAACGTGGCGCTTTTCGCCACGCCCGCGACGGTGGCGTCCCGCGCGTTCCAGCGCGAGCTTGCGTTCCGCGCGATCGGCGTGGACGTCGAGGCGCAGGCCTGTGGCGGGGTGGTCGACGCCATCGAGGAGGGCGACCTGATCCTTGCCGAGGCGCTGGTCCGCAGCCATGTGGAGGCGCTCTTGCGCAAGATGCCCGATCCCCAGGCGGCGGTGCTGGGTTGCACCCATTATCCGCTGGTCGAGGACGTGTTCCGCGCGGCGCTCGGCCCTCATGTCGCGGTCTATTCCCAGCCCGAGATCGTCGCCGAAAGCCTTGCCGACTACGTTGCCCGGCGCCCCGAGATGGTGGGCCCCGGCGCCACGGCGGGTTTTCTGACCACGGGCGATCCGCGCCGCGTGAGCGATCGCGCGGTGCAGTTTCTTCGACGCGAGATCGCCTTCGCCGCCGTTTGAAATCAACAATGCTTCGGAAGACATTCACATGACAGCGAAAATCGCGATTCTCGGCGCGTCTGGCTACACCGGTGCAGAGCTTGTCCGGCTCATCGCCACCCATGGCGGCATGGAGATCGTGGCGCTGACCGCGGACCGCAAGGCGGGGCAGGCGATGGGGCAGGTCTTTCCGCATCTGCGCCATCTCGGCCTGCCTCCGCTTGCGCGGATCGAAGAGGTCGATTTCGCCGGTATCGACCTGGTCTTCTGCGCGCTGCCCCACGCCACGAGCCAGGCGGTGATCGCCGACCTGCCGCGCGGCGTGAAGATCGTGGACCTTTCCGCCGACTTCCGGCTTCGCAGCCCGGAAGACTACGAGACGTGGTACGGAAAGCCCCACGGCGCGCAGGATCTGCAGGCCGAGGCCGTCTACGGTCTGACCGAGTTCTACCGCGAGCAAATTCGCGCCGCGCGGCTGGTCGCCGGCACGGGCTGCAACGCCGCCGCGGGGCAGTATGCGCTGCGTCCGCTCGTGGCGGGCGGACTGATCGACCTCGACGACATCGTTCTCGACCTCAAATGCGCGGTGTCGGGCGCCGGTCGGTCGCTGAAGGAGCCTCTGCTGCATGCCGAACTCTCCGAGGGCTATCATGCCTACGGCTACGGGGGCACGCACCGGCATCTGGGCGAGTTCGACCAGGAGTTCTCGGCCCTCGCGGGCCGTCCCGTTCACGTGCAGTTCACGCCCCACCTCATGCCGGCGAACCGCGGCATCCTCGCCACCGCCTACGTGAAGGGCGAGGCGCCGGCGATCCACGACACGCTGTCGCAGGCCTATCGCGACGAGGCGTTCCTGCAGGTGTTGCCGTTTGGCGAATTGCCGTCGACTCGCCATGTAAGGGGTTCGAATTTCTGCCATATCGGCGTCTCTGGCGACCGGGTTCCGGGGCGCGCGATGGTGGTGGCCGCCCTCGACAACCTGACAAAGGGCTCGTCCGGTCAGGCTTTGCAGAACGCGAACCTGATGCTACATATACCAGAGCATACAGGGCTCACGCTGGCGCCCTGTTTCCCGTGAGATCGAGGGCGGTGCGCGCATGAGGGGCCTGAAAAAGAAACGTCGGATCCAGGTGATCATGGTCGCCGCGTTCGCGCTCGTCCTGTCCACCGGGCTGATCGGTTATGCCATGCGGGACGGCATCAACTTCTTCCGCGCCCCGAGCCAGGTTCTGGCCGAGCCGCCCGCGCCGACCGAAACGTTCCGGCTGGGCGGGCTGGTCGAAAGCGGCACGCTGATGCGCGGGCAGGGCGAGACCGTCAGCTTCTCGGTGACGGATGGCGGCGCCTCCATCCCCGTGCGCTTCACCGGGGTCCTGCCCGATCTCTTCGCGGAAAACGAGGGCATGGTCGGGACCGGACGCTTCGTGGACGGCGTGTTCGTGGCCGACGAGATCCTTGCCAAGCATGACGAGACCTACATGCCCAAGGAAGTCGCGGACGCGCTCAAGGAGCAGGGCGTGTACAAGCCCTCCTCCGGCGGGTCCTGATCTGCCCGCGCAGCAACACGCAACGCACGCTCCCCCAGCGCGCTCTTAACCGCAGAGCGCCAGCTTTCCCGCACCACTCAGGCAGAGGTGCGGGACGATGCCAGGCATTCGCGAAATCGCCGAGGAGATCGTCACCCGGGAAGGCGGGTTCGTGAACGATCCAGATGATCCGGGCGGCGCAACAAATCACGGCGTGACCATCCACACCCTTCGGCGCCTCGGGCGCGACCTCGACGGGGACGGGAGGGTGACGGAAAACGACGTCCGGCGCCTCACGAAGCGCGAGGCGGTCGACATTTTCGTGCGCCACTATTTCGAGAGACCGGGGCTCGCGCGCCTGCCCGACGCGCTTCAGCCGCAGCTCTTCGACATGTACGTCAACGCCGGCGCCAACGCGGTCCGTATTCTTCAGCGGCTTCTGGGCGATATGAATCTGCCCGTGACGGTGGATGGCATCATCGGGCCCGAGACCGAGGCGGCGGCAACCCGGGCCAAGGCGGCCGCGCCCGATCACATCGCCGACGCTTACGGTATCGCGCGGCGCAACTACTATTTCCGGCTCGCCGACGCGCGCCCGGCCAGCCGCAAATACGCCCGAACGCGCACGGGCGGAAAGGGCGGCTGGATCCTTCGGGCCGAGCATTTCATCGCGCCGCGCTTTCGCATGACGGACGAGCAATTCGCGGAAAGGACGTCGGCATGGGACTGATCGGCCGGTTTCTGGACATTCTCTTTGGTGGCGAGCGCAACGTCCTCGCCGATACGGCGGAAGTCTTCCGCGTGAACGCCGAGGCCGAGGCGCGCCGCAACGCCGATTTCCGTCAGGCGGCGCTTGCCCAGTTCGCGGCCGAATTCGCCCTGCCGCGCCGGGGACGTTTCGATCGCTTCATCGACGCCGCCAATCGCATACCGCGCCCGGCCATGGCGCTCGGCACGCTCGCGCTTTTCGGCGCGGCGATGGCGTCGCCCGTCTGGTTCGCCGAGAGGATGCAGGGCCTCGCCGTCGTGCCAGAGCCTCTCTGGTGGCTTCTCGGCGCGATCGTCAGCTTCTATTTCGGCGCGCGCCACCAGGCCAAGGGGCAGGAGTTCCAGCGCGAGGCGGCGCTCGGCCTTGCCCGTGCCCACGAACTGGCAGAGGCGGCGGCGCAGCGCATGACACGCGCGGAGGCGGCAGAGACGGCAGAGACCACAGGCGCGGCGCCGCGCGCCGTGCCTCCGGATGCGGTCGCAGAGAACGCGGCGCTTGCGGAATGGCGTGCCTTGCGCGGGGCCGGCGCGACAAGCTGATGCGGGTGCACCGAATCCGATTGGCCGGACGCGCGCGCCCCGCTATATTCGGGGCATGATTACAGAACTCGGCCACTTCGCCCTCGTCCTCGCCTTTCTGGTCGCAATCTTCCAGACCGTCGTGCCGCTCGTCGGCGCGCACAGGCGCTGGCCCGGCTGGATGGCCGTGGCCGAACCCGCGGCCACCACGCAGTTCATGCTGCTGGCGTTTTCCTTCGCGGCGCTCACCTGGGCGTTCGTGACGTCCGATTTCAGCCTCCGCCTGGTGGTGCTGAACTCGCACTCGGCCAAGCCGCTCATCTACAAGATCACTGGCGTGTGGGGGAATCACGAAGGGTCGATGCTGCTCTGGGTGCTGATCCTCGCGCTCTTCGGCGCGATGGCGGCGTGGTTCGGCAACAACCTGCCGCCCACGCTTCGCGCGCGGGTGCTGGCCGTGCAGGGCATGATCGGCGTCGCCTTCCTGGCCTTCATCCTCTTCACGTCGAACCCCTTCCTGCGCATGGCGGTGCCACCCTTCGACGGGCAGGACCTCAACCCGCTCCTGCAGGACCCCGGCCTCGCGCTGCATCCGCCCTTCCTCTACCTGGGTTACGTGGGCCTCTCGATCTGCTTCAGCTTCGCGGTCGCGGCCCTGATCGAGGGTCGGGTGGACGCCGCATGGGGACGCTGGGTGCGGCCGTGGACCCTCGCGGCCTGGGTTTTCCTGACCATCGGCATCGCGCTCGGCTCCTGGTGGGCGTATTACGAGCTCGGCTGGGGCGGTTTCTGGTTCTGGGACCCGGTGGAAAACGCCTCCTTCATGCCGTGGCTCCTCGCCGTTGCGCTGCTGCATTCGGCGATCGTGGTCGAGAAGCGCGAAGCGTTGAAAAGCTGGACGATCCTTCTCGCCATCCTGGCTTTCGGGTTCTCGCTGATCGGCACGTTCATCGTGCGCTCGGGCCTTCTGACCAGCGTTCACGCCTTCGCCACCGATCCCGAGCGCGGGGTGTTCATCCTGATGATCCTCGCGGCCTTTATGGGCGGCGCACTGATCCTTTTCGCCGCACGCGCCAGCGTGATGGAGGCGCGGGGCGTCTTCGGCGTGGTCAGCCGCGAAAGTGCACTCGTCGCAAATAACGTGCTTCTGGCCGTGTCCTGTTTCGTCGTTTTCGTGGGGACGCTCTGGCCGATGGTGGCCGAGATGTTTTTCGACCGGAAGCTCAGCGTGGGCCCGCCCTTCTTCGACGCCGCCTTCACGCCCTTCATGGTCGTGCTCGGGGCGATCCTGCCCCTGGGCGCGGTCATGCCCTGGAAGCGGGCCCGTCTTGGCAAGGCGCTGCGCACGCTGACGCCTGCGCTGATCCTCGCCCTTGCGGTGGGCGGGCTTGCCTGGACGATGCAGACGGGCAATTCGCTCCTCGGACCTATCGGTCTCATGCTCGGCGCGTGGCTCGTCTCTGGCGCTTGCGTGGATCTCTGGCAACGCGCGGGACGGCGTGCGATCCGTCTGCGCCGACTGCCGCGGGCCGACTGGGGCCGCGCGGTCGCACATGCCGGGTTCGGCGTCATCATCGTCGGCATCGCCGGGCTGACCGCATGGGAAAAGGAAGACATCCGGGTCGTTCAGGAGGGCGAGAGCTGGAGCGTCGAGAATTTCGTGCTGACGCTCGAAGGGGTCGAGGAGCTGCCCTACGATCCCACTGTCGGCCGGAATTATTACTCCACGATGGCGCGGGTCGCGCTGGCGACCGAAGATGGGGGCCAGGTGGCCACGCTTACGCCCGAAAAGCGGAACTACCCCGTGGCCCGGATGCCCACCACAGAGGCGGCCATCGATTACCGCCTCCTGCGTGACGTCTATGTCGTGATCGGCGATCCGCAGGACAATGGCGGCTGGGCCGTGCGGACCTACATCAAGCCGCTGGCGAACTGGATCTGGGCGGGCTCTGCGCTGATGGCGCTGGGTGGCGCGCTCAGCCTGTCGGACCGTCGCTACCGGGTGGCGGCCGGGGCACGACGCCAGCGTGAGAAGCTGGAGCCGCGCGGGGTGCCGGCGGAATGAGACGATTGCTGCTTGTCCTGACGCTGGTCCTCGCAACGCCGCTCGCCGCGCTTCAGCCGGACGAGGTACTGGACGATCCGGCACTGGAGGAACGAGCGCGGGAGTTGTCCGAGGGTCTTCGCTGCCTCGTCTGCCGCAACGAGAGCATCGACGAATCGAACGCGCCGCTTGCCCGCGACCTCCGGCTTCTGGTGCGCGAACGGCTGGTGGCCGGCGACAGCGACGCCGAAGTGGTGGAGTTCGTCGTCGATCGTTACGGCGAATATGTTCTGCTTCGCCCCACGGCAACCGGCGCGAACTGGATCCTGTGGGGCGCCGCGCCCGCGATGCTGCTCGTCGGGCTGCTGATCGCGGGTTTCTACCTGCGGGGCAGGTCGCGAGCGCAGACGCCCTCGGATGAAAGCCTGAGCTCCGACGAGCGGGCGCGCCTCGAAGCCCTGCTGAGAGAGTGAGCGCGGGCACGGCGCGCCTTTTGTCTTTCCTCCGTCGTCCTGTCCGGTAGAACGCGGCAAAGACGCATCGGAGGAGGGGACATGGATTACCAGACCATCACGCTCGAGATCGTGGACGAGACAGCGGTCGTCACGCTGAACCGGCCCGACAAGATGAACGCGCTCAACACCCAGATGCGGGCAGAGATCGCGGACGCGGTCAGCACGGCCGGGACGCAGGCGCGCGTCGTCGTGCTGACCGGCGCGGGGCGCGCCTTTTGTTCGGGGCAGGATCTCGGCGACCGGGCCAACGCCGACGAGATGGATCTGGAACGCGTGCTGCGGGACGAGTATGTGCCCATGCTGCGCGCGATCTATGACTGCCCTGTCCCGGTGCTGAGCGCGGTGAACGGTCCCGCCGCCGGGGCCGGCGCGAACCTTGCCTTGTCGGCCGACGTGGTGATCGCCGCCGAGAGCGCGTATTTCGTTCAGGCCTTCACGCGGATCGGGCTGATTCCCGACGCGGGGGGCACCTGGATTCTGCCGCGGCAAATGGGGCTGGCCAAGGCCATGGGCGCCGCCCTCTTCGCCGAGCGCATTCCGGCCCGCCAGGCCGATGCGTGGGGCATGATCTGGGAGGCCGTGGCCGACGACGCCTTCGAGGAGGGCTGGCGCGGACGCGCCGAGCACCTTGCCAAGGGTCCGACGCAGGCGTTCAACGCGGTGCGCCAGGCGATCCGCGGCGCCTTCGAGGCCACGCTGGACGATCAGCTTCTGCTGGAGGCGCGCTTGCAGGGCGAATGCGGCAAGAGCCGGGATTTCAAGGAAGGCGTTCTTGCCTTCCTCGAGAAGCGCCCCGCGACCTTCGAGGGGCGCTGAAGCCGTTCAGTTGCCCGTGCCGCTGGCGTAGGCGTCGGCGAAGCCGTGATTGGTGTCGCGGTGATGCGCCTCGTCGGCGCGCACCGCGATCACGACATCGCGCAGCCGCGCGTCTGGCGGCAGGTCCCAGTACTCGATCGCGATCGCGGGCGCCGGCGGGTTGTCCGCGCGGCCCGCGTCGATCTCTCCCAGGTAGTTCGTGTAGCTTACCACGGCTTCTTCCTCCAGATAGCCGACGACGCGATGCGCGGTGCGCGGCGCGAACAGGTAGAGCCAGAAGTAGAAGTTGTAGAACAACGCCTGCCCGAAGAGGATCAGGCCCCGTTCGACGCGCGTGGGCTGCGCGATCTTGATGAAGGTCATCAGGTGCATCCGCTCGTTTTCCGCCTCGTCCAGCAATTCGCGGATCCAACCCTGGTCGTCGCGGATGTGGCGGATCGCCTTGAGGTGCTGCAAGAGCCCGCCGACCATGCCGGGAACGGCGGCGACGGTTTCCAGCACCACGGCGCGGTGGCCGTAACGGCTTGCGAAGAAACGATCGGCGAAGAAGCGCATCGCCTTGACCACGCGCAGCGCGACGCGATCGTGAACGTCGCGGGGCGCCACATGCACGGGCACGAATTCGGCGCCTTGCGTGTCGATGCGGCGGGGCTGTTCCATCTCTTTCTCCTGTCATCATGTTCCTGACAGAAAAGATAGGAGACTTGGCGCGCTCCGCAGCCTGCGACCGCTGCGGCAAAGCGCAGCGGCACGAACGGCAAAGGGCGCGGACGTGGCCGCCGCGCCCTTTCTTCGACAGTGGTGCCGGTGCCGCGCGTCGCCGGCGCGGGTCTCAGCGGTCCTCTATGTCCACATAATCGCGCTTCGTCGCGCCGAGGTAAAGCTGCCGCGGGCGGCCGATCTTCATTTGCGGATCGGCGATCATTTCCTTCCACTGGCTGATCCAGCCCACGGTGCGGGAGACGGCGAAGATCGGCGTGAACATGGAGGTGGGAAAGCCCATCGCCTCGAGGATGATGCCGGAATAGAAATCGACGTTCGGAAAGAGCTTCTTGTCGCGGAAATAGTCGTCCGAGAGGGCGATGCGCTCCAGCTCCTTGGCGACCTGGAGGACCTTGTTGTCGCCCACGCCGAGAAGTTCGAGCACCTCGTCGGCCGACTGCTTCATCACCTTCGCGCGGGGGTCGAAGTTCTTGTAGACCCGGTGGCCGAAGCCCATCAGGCGGAACGGGTCGTCCTTGTCCTTGGCGCGCTCGATGTATTCCGGGATCTGCTCGACCTCCCCGATCTCCTTGAGCATCTCGAGGCAAGCCTGGTTGGCGCCGCCATGGGCCGGCCCCCAGAGACAGGCGATGCCGGCCGCGATGCAGGCGAAGGGGTTGGCCCCCGACGAGGAGGCAAGCCGCACCGTGGAGGTGGAGGCGTTCTGCTCGTGATCGGCGTGCAGCGTGAAGATCCGGTCCATCGCGCGGCTGAGGATCGGGTTCACCACGTAATCCTCGGCCGGCACGGCAAAGCACATCCGCAGGAAGTTCGAGGCGTAGTCCTGATCGTTCCGCGGATAGACGAAGGGCTGGCCGACGGAATACTTGAAGGCCCAGGCCGCGATGGTGGGCATCTTGGCGATGAGCCGGATGGAGGCCACCTCGCGCTGCCAGGGATCCGAGATGTCGGTGCTGTCGTGGTAGAAGGCCGACATCGCGCCGACCACGCCCACCATGATCGCCATCGGATGCGCGTCGCGCCGGAAGCCGCGGAAGAAGTTCTGCATCTGCTCGTGCAGCATCGTGTGGTTGGTCACGCGGCTCTCGAAATCCTCGAGTTGCGCCGCGTCGGGCAGTTCCCCGTAAAGCAGCAGGTAGCAGACCTCGAGGTAGTGCGACTTCTCGGCGAGCTGGTCGATGGGATAGCCGCGATGGAGCAGCTCGCCCTTGCCGCCGTCGATGTAGGTGATCGTGCTGTCGCAGGAGGCCGTGGAGGTGAAGCCGGGGTCGTAGGTGAACACGCCCGCCTGGCTGTAGAGCTTGCGGATGTCCACGACGTCGGGCCCCGCCGTCGGGCTGAACATGGGCAGGTCGTAGCTCTGGCCGTCGATGGTGAGCTGTGCCGTCTTCGTGCTCTCAGGCATCTCGGTTCCCTCGTCTCCGGCGCCCGGGACGCGGGCGCATTGCGGTTGGCGACCGGGGCCGGCTGGACCGGCCGCTGCGCGCGCGAGGCATGAGGCCCCGGGCGCGCCCCGTCTCACTCTTCCCCGGCGCGGGCGGCGTCGGCCAGTCGCGCCACGGTTTCCGCGCGACCGAGAACCAGCATCATGTCGAAGACGCTGGGTGTCGCTGCGCGTCCTGCCAGCGCAGCGCGGAGAGGCGCTGCGAGCTGGCCGAATTTCATGCCCTTTTCCTCTGCGAAGCGGGTCGCGACATCTTCCAGCGCGTCGCGCGACCAGCTAGCACTTTGCACCTGCGGCGTCAATTCTCCCAGTATGCCACGGGATACATTGTCGAGCGCCCGTCCGGCCTTCTCGTCCGGCTCCACGGGGCGGTCGGCGAGGGCGAAATGCGCCTTTTCAAGGAGTTCCGGAAAGGTCTTTGCGCGCTCTTTGAGGTGCGGCATCGCCGCGAGGAGGCGCGCGCGCTTCTCGGTGCCGAGCGGCGGACGCCCCGTCGCGGCCAGGAAAGCTTCCAGGTCATGCAGCAGCGCAGCATCCTCCATCGCCGCGATGTGGCGGCCGCTGATGCTGTCGAGCTTCTTCATGTCGAGCCGCGCGGGCGCCTTGTTGATGCCCTCGAGCGAGAACAGGCGCCGAAGCTCCTCGTCGGTGAACACCTCCTGATCGCCGTGGCTCCAGCCGAGGCGGGCGAGATAATTCCGCATCGCCTGCGCCGGATATCCCATGTCGCGGTACTCGGTGAGCGACACCGCGCCGTGGCGCTTCGACAGCTTCTTGCCGTCCGGTCCGTGGATCAGCGGGATATGCGCCCAGACCGGCACGTCCCAGCCCATCGCCCGGTAGATCTGCATCTGACGCGCGGCGTTGTTGAGGTGATCGTCGCCGCGGATCACGTGGGTCACGCCCATGTCGTGATCGTCCACCACCACGGCCAGCATGTAGACGGGCGTTCCGTCCGAGCGCAGAAGCACCATGTCGTCGAGCTGGTCGTTCCGGATCGTGACATCGCCCTGCACCACGTCCGCGATCACGGTCGTTCCCTCGCGCGGCGCCTTCAGGCGGATGACGAAGGGCGCGTCCGCGGGGTGCGTGGCCGGGTCCGCATCGCGCCACGGGCTGCGGTAGAGGGTGGAGCGGCCCTCAGCACGCGCCGCCTCGCGGAACGCGTCGATTTCTTCCGGCGTGGCGAAGCACTTGTAGGCGGTGCCGTCCGCCAGCATCCGGCGGGCCACCTCGGCGTGACGGTCGGCGCCGGCCGCCTGACTCACCGCCTCGCCGTCATGGTCGAGCCCGAGCCAGTCGAGCCCGTCGAGGATGGCCTGCGTCGCCTCGCGCGTCGAGCGCGCGCGGTCCGTATCCTCGATCCGCAACAGGAAGCGCCCCGACCGGCCCCGCGCGAAGAGCCAGTTGAAAAGCGCCGTGCGCGCGCCCCCGATATGCAGATACCCGGTGGGCGAGGGGGCAAAGCGGGTGACCACCTGGTCTGTCATTCGGCGCTCTCTCTCGGGGTGCGGTTCGTTCCGGGGCCAGCGTGTCGCCACGCGCGCGCCCCGCGCCTATCTAGCGATGCCGGGGCCGCAGGACAAGCCGCGCGGGCGGCGGCCGGGCCTTAACCCCTTGCTAACCATGGCGGCGCATTGTGACGCGCGCCGGACGGGCCGGCGGGGACGGTGGAACATGTGGAACGAAGGCGCGCTCGCCCGGGCCTTCCTGATGCAGCGCGGGCATCTCTTTCCCTGGTCGGCGGTCCTTTTCGCGCTGGGGATCGGCCTCTATTTCGCCTTGCCGGCAGAACCCTCGGCGCAGACGCTGGGGCTTGCGGGCGTGGCGGCGATCGGTCTGGGCGCGGCGGCCCTGCGCGCGGGCTGGCACGTGGCGCCCGCGCTCTGGGCGGTCGCGCTTGTCGCGGCGGGCTTCGCGGTGGCGGGCGCGCGCGCCCACGTCGTGGCCGCCCCGGTGCTCGAGTTTCGCTACTACGGCTCGGTGGAGGGGCGGGTGCGCGCGATCGACCGCTCCGCTTCGGACGCGCTGCGCCTGACCCTTGACGAGGTGAGGCTGGAACGCATGGCACCGGGCGAAACGCCCGCGAAGGTGCGCGTCGCGCTCCATGGCGCACAGGGGTTTCTCGATCCGGTGCCGGGCACGCGGGTGATCCTCACCGCGTTTCTCTCTCCACCGCAAGGCCCGGTCGAGCCCGGCGGCTTCGACTTCCGGCGCCATGCCTGGTTCCAGGGGCTTGGCGCGGTGGGCTACACGCGCACGCCGGTCCTCGTCCTCGCGCCGCCTTCGGCCGAGATGGCGGCCGCGGTGGCGCGCGCGCGAATGGCGCTCTCGGCCCGGGTGCAGGACGCGCTGCCGGGCGAGGCGGGGGGCTTCGCCGCGGCCGTGCTCAGCGGGGACCGTTCGGGCATCGGGCAGGACACGCTTCGCGCCCTGCGCGAGTCAAACCTCGCGCATCTTCTGGCCATTTCGGGGCTGCACATGGGGCTTCTCGCGGGCTTCGTCTTTGCGGCGCTGCGCCTCGGCATCCTCGCACTGCCGCGGGCGGGCGTGCGGCTGCCGGCGAAGAAACTCGCGGCCGGCGGCGCGCTCCTGGCCGCCGCGGGCTATCTTGCGCTTTCGGGCGGAAACATCGCCACCGAGCGCGCCTTCGTGATGGCGGCGGTGGCGCTTCTTGCGGTGATGCTCGACCGTCGCGCGATTTCGCTTCGCGCCGTGGCGCTGGCGGCCCTCATCGTGCTCGTGCTTCGGCCCGAGGCGCTGATGGGCCCCGGGTTCCAGATGTCCTTCGCCGCCACGACCGCGCTCGTGGCGGTGTTCGCGGCGCTGCGCGAGCGCAAGGGGCCGCGCCCGCCGCGGTGGCTGGCGCCGGTCCTGGCCGTGGTGATTTCCTCCTCGGTGGCGGGGGCGGCGACGGCCCCCATCGGCGCGGCGCACTTCAACCAGCTGTCGCATTTCGGCTTGCCCGCCAACCTGCTCGCCGTGCCCCTGATGGGGCTGCTCGTCATCCCGGCGGGCGTGGTGGCGATCCTGCTCATGCCGCTCGGCGGCGAGGCCGCGCCGCTCTGGGCGATGGGGCTCGGGCTCGACTGGATCCTTGGCGTGGCGCACAGGGCCGCGGGCATGCCGAACGCCGTCGGCCATGTGCCCGCGCCGCCCGTCACGGTGTTGCCTCTGCTGGCGCTCGGCGGGGCATTCGTCGCGCTTTGGAGGGGCCATGGCCGGTGGGCGGGCCTCGTTCCTGCCCTCGTCGCGCTTGCGCTCTGGACCGGAACGGCGCGGCCCCCGGTGCTGGTGGCGGACGAAGGCGCGCTCGTCGGCGTGATGACCGCGGACGGCCGGGCGCTCAGCAAGGAGCGGGGCGCGGGGTTTCCCGCCTCGGTCTGGCTGGAGAACGATGGCGACGGCGCCACGCGGGCAGAGGCCGTGGCGCGCTGGCCCGAGGCGGGACCGGTGCGCCATGTCTGGGGCAAGCGCCGCGCGGCGAATTTCGAGGGCTGCGCGCCCGGCGAGATCGTGGTGATGACGGAGCGTTATGACGGGCCCGCGCAGCCTTGCCTGCTGCTGGACGCGCGGCGCCTCGAAGGGGCGGGCAGCCTTGCGATCTGGCCCGATCCCGGCGGCCACCGCGTCGAAAGCGCGACCCTGCGGGAGGGCCGCAGGCTCTGGACGCCCGCGACCGTGGCGGAGGTGCCCGCTCGGCTTGCCGCGGCGCAGGCTCAGTAGGTGCGGATCAGCCCCACCAGCCGGCCCTGGACCTTCACGCTGCCCTCGGGAAGCACGCGGGTTTCGTAGGCGGCGTTCGCGGCTTCCAGCAGGATCATGTCGCCCTTCCGCTTGAACCGCTTGAGCGTGGCCTCGTAGCCCTCGACCTGCGCGACGACGATGTCGCCGTTCTGCGCCTCCCCGGTTTCGCGGATGATGACCACGTCGCCGTCGTTGATGCCGGCCTCGATCATCGAGTCGCCCTTCACTTCGAGCGCGTAATGCCGGCCCTTGCCCGAGAGCATCGCGCCCGGCACGGCGATCTGGGGCGTCTCGTCGGCGATGGCCTCGATCGGGGTGCCCGCGGCGATGCGGCCCAGAAGCGGAAGCTCCATCGCCTCGGCGCTCTCCACGTCGCGCGCCGCGGCCGGGCGGGGCGGCGCCTCGCCGCGGTCGCCCTCGATCACGCGCGGCACAAAGCCAGAGGCACCGCCGCGCCGGGCCAGCTGGTCGGGCAAGCGCAGGATCTCGATGGCGCGGGCGCGATGGGCGAGACGGCGGATGAAGCCGCGCTCTTCCAGTGCGGTGATCAGCCTGTGGATCCCGGATTTCGACCGCAGGTCCAGCGCCTCCTTCATCTCGTCGAAACTCGGCGGTACGCCGTCGCGCTGCAGGCGCGTGTGGATGAAGTCCAGCAGATCCATTTGCTTGCGCGTGAGCATTGGGCGCCCTCCGTCCCGGTGCAGGTTGCCGATGTTCTACGCATGTTCCCGTTTTGTGTCAAGCTTATCCACATCAGACCTGTCGCGTTGCGGCCACGCTGCTTCAGGAAAGCGGGATGAAGTCCACGATCTCGCCCGCGGCGCGGGGCCCGTCGGACGCGGGGCGGACGAGAAGCGCGTCCGCCTCCGCCAGCACCGACAGAAGCGCGCTGTCCTGGCTGTCGAAGGGGCAGAGCCCCGCATCCGTGCGGCGTGCGCGCATGTAATGCTCGCGCGGGCCGTTGGCCGCCACCGCCCGGGCAAGCGGGGCCTGCCGGCGCGGCGCGGAGGCTTCGCCGAGGCCCAGCATCTTGCGGATCACCGGGGCCACGAAGACGTGGCCGCAGACGATGGCCGAGACCGGGTTGCCGGGCAGCCCGATCATCGTGGCATCGCCCAGCCTGCCCGCCATGAGCGGCTTTCCCGGCCGCATGGCCACCTTGTAGAACGCCTGCTCCATGCCGAGGTCGGCGGCCACGGGCCCCACGAGGTCGTGGTCGCCCACCGAGGCGCCGCCGACGGTCAGCACGAGATCCGCGCCTTGGGCCAGCTCGAAGCCGGCGCGCAGGGACGCCGTGGTGTCACGCGCGACGGGCAGAAGCCGCGCCTCCGCGCCAAGCGCCTCCAGCAGGGCCTTCAGCGCGTAGTTGTTCGAGGCGATGATCTGGTCGGGGCCCGGGCGCTCGCCGGGCAGCACCAACTCGTCGCCGGTGGCGAGGATCGCCACCTCGGGCCGGCGCGCCACGGTCACCCGCGGCAGGTTCATCGCCGCGAGAAGCGCCGCGTCGGCGGGCGACAGCCGGCGCGGCGCGGCGAGACGGTCGCCAATGCGGAAATCCGCGCCGGCGGGGCGGACATGCGGGCCCGCGCCGAGGCTGTCGAGGAGCATGACCGTCTCGCCCTCCCGCGCTGTGTCCTCCTGGATGACCACGCGGTCGGCCCCGTCGGGTATCGGCGCGCCGGTGAAGATCCGGACGGCCTCTCCGGGCCCGAGCGCGCCCGCGAAGCGCCGCCCCGCGGCCGCCTCTCCGACAACGCGGAAGCGCGCGCCGGGCCGCGCCTCGGCCGCCGCCACCGCGTAGCCGTCCATCGCCGAGGCGGGGAAGGGCGGCTGATCCCGATCCGCGACGGCGTCCCGTGCCAGCACGCGTCCCGCCGCCCGTTCGAGCGGCACCTCTTCGGCGCCCAGCGGCGCCACGAGGGCGAACAGGCGCGCGAGCGCCTCGTCGACGGTGATCATGGCGCTTCGTACCGGCCCGATTTTCCGCCGTCCTTCAGCGTGACGCGCAGGCCCCCGATCTCCATGCCGCGCTCCGCCGCCTTCAGCATGTCATAGATGGTGAGCGCGGCGGTGGAGGCCGCGGTCAACGCCTCCATCTCGACGCCGGTCGGGCCGGTCGTCCTGACCGTTGCCGAGATGCGCAGCCCGGGCAGATCGCGGTCGGGCTCGATCTCGACCGTGACCTTCGTGATCGGCAGCGGGTGGCAGAGCGGGATCAGCTCGGCCGTACGCTTTGCGCCCATGATCCCGGCAAGCCGCGCCACACCGATCACGTCGCCCTTTTTCGCTGAGCCTTCTTCAACGATCGCAAGTGTTTCCGCGCGCATCTTCACCCAGGCGGCGGCGGTCGCGGTGCGGGCGGTCGCGGGTTTTCCCGACACGTCCACCATCTGCGCCGCCCCGCTCTCGTCGAAGTGGGTGAGGCTTGCCATCACATGCCTCCACCGGCAAAGAGCGGCTTCGACAGAAGAGCGCGCGTCGCGGCGGCCACGTCGTCCGCACGCATCAGGGTTTCGCCCACGAGGAAGCAGCGCGCGCCATAGCGGGCGAGTTCGGCGAGATCGTCGGAACTGGACAGGCCGCTTTCCGACACGATGATCTTGTCCTCGGGCACCCGCTTCACGAGCTTCCGCGTCACGCCGAGCGACGTCTCGAAACTGTGCAAGTCCCGGTTGTTGATCCCGACGAGGCGCGAGGACAACCTTCCGGCGCGCTCGAGCTCTTCGGCATCGTGGACTTCCACGAGCACGTCCATGCCCCAGCGCGCGGCCTCGGTTTCGAGCGCCGTCGCCTCCTCGTCGGTGACGGCGGCCATGACGATCAGGATACAGTCCGCGCCGATCGCCCGCGCCTCGGCCACCTGGTAGGGGTCGAACATGAAATCCTTGCGCAGGATCGGCAGGCTGCACGCCTCGCGCGCCAGGGTGAGGTCCTCCTTCGAGCCCTGGAAGCTTGGCGCGTCGGTCAGCACCGAGATGCACGCGGCCCCGCCCGCGGCATAGGCGGCCGCCAGCGCGGCGGGATCGAAATCCTCGCGGATGAGCCCCTTGGAGGGCGACGCCTTCTTGATCTCCGCAATCAGGCCGTAGCCCTGTTTCGAGGCCTGCAGCAGCGCGTCCGCGAAGCCGCGCACGGGTGGCGCGTTCTTCGCCGCCGTCTCCACCTCGCCGATGGGCTTGGCGGCCTTGCACGCCTCGATCTCTTCGAGCTTGTAGGCCTTGATGCGGTCGAGAATGGTGTCGGTCATGTCGCCTCCGTAGTGATCCGGGCCAGCGCCTCTACCTTGCCGCGCGCCGCGCCGCTGTCGAGGCTTTCGCGCGCGACCGCCACGCCCTCGCGCTCGTCCGACGCGCGGCCCGCGACCACCAGCGCGGCGGCCGCGTTCAGGAGCACCGCGTCGCGGTAGGCCGAGGGCGCCCCGTCGAGAAGCGCGCGAAACGCCTGCCCGTTTTCGGCCGGGGTTCCACCCAGGATCGCGTCGAAGGGGTGTACGGGCAAGCCGAAATCTTCCGGGTGGATCTCGGCCTCGCGGATCGCGCCGTCCTCCTCGAGCGCCACGAGACGCGACGGCCCCGCGATCGAGATCTCGTCGGTGCCGTCCGCGCCGTGCACGAGCCACGCCCGCTCGCTGCCAAGCCGCTTGAGCGTTTCCGCCATCGGACGCAGCAGCGTGTCGGCGAATGCGCCGGTCAGCTGGCGCGCGACCCCGGCCGGATTGGTCAGCGGCCCGAGGATGTTGAAGATCGTCCGCGTGCCGAGCTCCGCGCGCACCGGGCCGACATGCGCCATGGCCGGGTGATGCATGGGCGCCATCATGAAGCCGATGCCCGCCTCGGCAAGCGCGCGCTCCACCACGTCTGCGTGGACCATGACGTTCACGCCCATCTGGGCGAGCGCGTCGGCGGCGCCCGATCTCGACGACAGGTTGCGGTTGCCGTGCTTGGCCACCGGAACGCCCGCGCCGGCCACGACGAAGGCCGCGGCGGTCGAGATGTTCAGCGTGCCCTTGCCGTCGCCGCCCGTGCCCACGATGTCCATCGCGCCCGGCGGCGCGACGACCTTGTGGCACTTGGCGCGCATCACGCGGGCGGCGGCGGCGTATTCGTCCACCGTCTCGCCGCGGGTGCGCAGCGCCATGAGAAATCCGCCGGTCTGCGACGGGGTCGCTTCCCCGTTGAAAAGGCACTGAAAGGCGCGCTCGGCCTCCTCCGAGGTCAGCGCACGATCGGCGGCGGCGCCGATGAGCGGCTTCAGCCCCTCGGTCATGCGGCCACGCGGGTCAGGTCGAGAAAGTTCCGCAGCATCCGGTGGCCGTGCTCCGAGGCGATCGACTCGGGGTGGAACTGCACGCCATGCACGGGCAGCTCGCGGTGGGCGAGCCCCATGATCGTCCCGTCGCCCGCCCGAGCGGTCACGGTGAGACAGTCCGGCAACCCCTCCTCGGCGACGGCGAGGGAGTGGTAGCGCGTGGCCCGGAAGGGCGAGGGAAGCCCCGCGAAGACGCCGGTGCCCTCATGGGCGATCTCGTCCGTCTTGCCATGGACGATCCGCCCCGCGCGCACCACGCGCCCGCCGAAGACCTGCCCGATGGTCTGGTGCCCGAGGCAGACACCCAGAAGCGGCACGCCCGCCTCGGCCGCCGCGCGGGTGAGATCGAGGCAGATCCCCGCGCGGTCCGGGTCGCACGGCCCCGGCGACAGAACGATGCCCTCCGGCCGCATCTCGAGCGCCTCGGCCGGGGTCAGCGCATCGTTGCGCCGCACGACCGTGCGGGCGCCTTCCTCGCCGAGAAAATGCACGAGGTTCCAGGTGAAGCTGTCGTAATTGTCGATCAGGAGCAGCATCGAGCGGGCCCGGTGAAACTTGGGGTGGAGGCGCGCCCCCGTGTCGGGCTATACATGCTCAGGCTTGCGCGAAAGCGTCAAGGGGCAGGCAAGCCGCACGGGATCGACCCCGCGGCGGGATAACAAAGAAGAGGCAAGGCCATGGCACGCGGAGCTCTGGCGGGATTTCTGTGGGGAACGGCGCTTTCGGTGGTGGGCGTCGCGGTGCTCTCGGTCTATTCGGACCCGCCGCGGCTGGTACCCGAAACCGAGGGGGCGCTCGATGTGCCGGCGGGATCGGGGTTCGACCGGGGCGCAGGGGACACACCTGCCACGCTGCCCGGCCCGGAGGATGCGCCCGCCCCCGACGGGGACGCGCCGCGCGCGGATGCGCCCGCGCCCGACGACCTCTCGACGCTCGAGGGCGTGGAGCGCGAAGCGGCCACTCCGCCGGCAACAGGCACGCCGGCGGGCGACATCGCCGTCCCCCCGGAACCCGGCCCCGCGCCCGAGGCCGAGTCCGCGACCGACACGGCGCCAGCGATCGCGCAGGCCGGGCAGGGGCCCGGCGCGCCGCAAGGTGAAACGCCGCCCGCCGCCCCGCAAGCGCCCGGGCGTCCCGAGACGGCCGCCCCGGAACGCGCTGCGCTGGCCCCGCCAGCCGAGCCGCCTGCCGAGGCCGCGCCGGATGGGGGCGCACGCGATGCGGCCCCGGACCGGGCGGATGCGCCGGCCAGCGCGCCGACCCGAAGCGGCGGCGACCCTGCGCCAGAGGCCGAGACGGCCGGGGGCGCGCGCCCCGAGGCCGCGCCCGCGCCCGACCTTGCCGCGCCGGCCACCGACGGCGAGGCGCCGCGCGCCCCCGAGGCGGCACCGTCCCGACCCGCGCCGCCCGCCGAGACGTCCGATCCGGTCGCCCCCGACGCCCCCGCGAGCGACAGCGATTTCGCCGCCCCGGATGGCCCGGAGGCACCCGCCTTGCCGACGGACGAAGAGACGGCGGCCGAAGACGGTCGCGCCGGGCTCGGCCGGCAGGCGGGCACGATCGGAGACCTTGCGCCCGAGGTGCGAATCAACCGGTTGCCCGGCGCGGATGCGCGCGAGACGGAGACGGAAACGGCACCGGCCCCGCGCGCGCCGCTCGAGCGCTTCGCCGTCCCGTCCGACGCGCCCGCCGGCGGGCCGCTCATGGCGATCGTTCTGCTCGACGACGGCCCGGGCCCGTTCGGCCCGGAGGCGCTCGCGGGCTTCCCCTTTCCCCTGACGGTGGCCGTCGATCCCGACTGGGAGGGGGCGGAGGCGGCGATGCGGGGCTATCGCGCGCAGGGGATCGAGGTCGCGGTGCTCGGCGCGCTGCCCGACAGCGCGGGCCCCCGTGACGCCGAAGTCGCGATGCAGGCATGGGCGCGCGCGGTGCCCGAAGCGGTGGCCATCCTCGAGGCCGAGGCGGGTACGCTGCAAGGCAGCCGCGCCCTGTCCGAGCAGATCGGCGCCATTCTCGCCGATACCGGCCACGGGCTGGTCCTGCACTCGCAAGGGCTCGACACCGGCGCGGCGCTCGCGGCGCGCGCGGGCGTGCCCACGGTCACGATCTTCCGGGAGATCGACGCCGAGGGCGAAGACAGCAACGCGATCCGCCGCAACCTCGATCAGGCGGCCTTCCGGGCACGCACCGAGGGCGCCTCGGTCATGCTGGGACGGCTGCGCGCGGAAACGATCAGCGCGCTCCTGCTCTGGGGGCTTCAGGATCGGGAGCGCAACGTGACGCTCGTGCCGGTGTCGAAGGTGCTGATGCGCGGACAGGACGCCGAGTAGCCTGGCGCCTCGAAGCGGCCCAGACAAAGACGGGCCGATGCTCGCCCCGCCCGTGCATCCGGCATCGCCGTCGAGACCACGTTCGGGATGGCGCGCAAGGGCCTTCGAAGGCCCTTGGCAGCGCCCGGCTTCAGGCGTTCCCGGATCCGGTGAACCGCGCGGCGTCCTCGGCCGCCCTGCGGATGGCGCGGCTCTTGTTCACCGTCTCCTGCCATTCGGCCTCGGGGTCGCTGTCATGCACGACCCCGCCGCCGGCCTGGATGTAGAGCTTGCCGTCCTTCACGACCGCGGTGCGCAGCGCGATGCACATGTCCATGTCGCCGCCGGCCGAGAAATAGCCCACGCCGCCTGCGTAAAGGCCGCGCTTTTCCGGCTCGAGCTCGTCGATGATCTCCATCGCGCGCACTTTCGGCGCGCCCGAGACCGTGCCCGCCGGCAGCCCGGCAAGGAGCGCCGAAAGCGCGTCCTGATCCTCCGAAAGCTCGCCCACCACGTTCGAAACGATATGCATGACGTGGGAATAGCGCTCGATCGTGTACTGCTCGGTGGGGCGCACGGTGCCGATCTTCGCCACCCGCCCCACGTCGTTGCGGCCCAGATCGAGAAGCATCAGGTGCTCGGCGCGCTCCTTCTCGTCGGCCAGAAGCTCTTCGGCCAGCGCGCGGTCCTCCTCGGCCGTGGCGCCGCGCGGGCGGGTGCCGGCGACGGGCCGGATCGTCACCTCGCGGTCGAAGACCCGCACGAGGATTTCCGGGCTCGCCCCCACGACCTGGAAATCGCCGAAGTCGAAGTAGAACATGAAGGGCGAGGGGTTGGTGCGCCGCAGCGAGCGGTAGAGGGCGAAGGGCGGCAGCGGGAACTCCTGGATCCAGCGCTGGGAGGGAACCACCTGGAAGATGTCGCCGGCGCGGATGTAGTCCTTCGCCGTCTCGACCGCGGCGAGATAGTCGCTCTTGGAGAAGTTCGACACCGGCTCCGCAATCTCGCCCGCGTCGCCCATCTCCCGGCTCGCCTGCGGCAGCGCGCGCTCGAGGTCGCGGACCGCGTCCATCACCCGTTCGGCGGCCTGCGCATAGGCCGCCCGCGCCGAAAGGCCCGATGCCGCCCAGGCGGGCGCCACCACCGTGACCTCGCCCTTCACCCCGTCGAGCACGGCCACCACCGACGGGCGTAGCAGCACCGCGTCGGGCACGCCCAGCGGATCGGGGTTCACCATGGGCAGCCGTTCGACAAGGCGGATCATGTCGTAGCCCAGATAGCCGAAGAGCCCGGCCGCCGCGCGGGGCAGGTCGTCGGGCATGTCGATCCGGCTTTCGGCGATGAGCGCGCGCAGGTTCGCCAGAGGGTCGCCAGCCTCCACCTCGAAGGCATCGGGGTCGAAGCGCGCGGTGCGGTTGATCCGGCTTTCCGTCCCGCGGCACTCCCAGACGAGATCGGGCTTCATGCCGATGATCGAATAGCGCCCGCGCACCTCGCCGCCGGTCACGGATTCGAGCATGAACGCGTCGCGCGACGGGCCGGCGAGCTTCAGCATCAGCGAGACGGGCGTATCCAGGTCGGCCGCGAGCCGGATCCAGACAAGCTGGTTGAGCCCCGCCTCGTATCCCGTTTCGAACGCGGCGAAATCCGGAGTGATGCTCATCGGGCCGACCTTACTGGAACTGGGCGTGAACGGCGTTGATCGCGGCCTGGTCGAGTTGCACGCCGGCACGGGCGCGGATCTCACGGAGATAGGCCTCGAACAGGTCCTGCGCGATCCCGCCGGAGACCTGCCGCTCAATCGCCTCGGCAAGCTCGGCGGTGGCGGGGTCGTCGCGGTCCGGCGGCGTCGCGGCGTCGAGCCGGGCGATGACGACGCGCCCGTCGCCCTCGATCACGCGCACCTCGCCTGTGTCCATCTCGAACACGGTCTCGAGCAGACGCTCCGGCGCGTCCGGCACGAAGCCCGACCGCGTGGCGCCCTCGGTCACGGTGGCGTCGCGCAGGCCCATGGCCGCGAAGCGCCGCCCCTCGCGGAGCGCGGACGCGATTTCCTCGGCCTCGGCGGCGAGCGCCTCGAGCGCGCGGGCGCCCTCCCATCCGGCGCGCACCTGCTCTTCGACCTCGTCGAAGGGGCGCGGCGCGGGCGGCAGCGTGTCGTCGAGGCGCAGGGCGAAGATCCCGCCGTCGCCCAAGGTCTCCACCGCCGGGTAGTCGTCCTCTCCGACGCGCGCGGCGGCGGTGCGGAAGTCCTCGTAGGCGGCGATCCCGTCCTCCACGCCCGGGTGCCAGTCGATCTGCCCGAGACGCATCTCCGTCTCGGCGGCCAGATCCTCGAGCGTGGCGCCGCCGGCGAGCAGGTCGTCCATCCCCTCGGCCTGGTTCTCGACCACGCGCCGCGCGCGCGACATCGCGAGTTCCTCGCGGAGAAGCTCACGCGCTTCCTCGAAGCTCGTCTCCTGCGCGTTCAGGATGGCGTTGACGCGGTAGAGCGCGGGGCCGAGGGGGGAGGGGGCAGGGCCCACCACGTCGCCGGTGCCGGCGTCGAAGACCGCGCCCGCCGCCGCGTCGAGCTCGTCGCGCGACACATCGCCGAGATCCACGTCCGACAGCGTCAGGCCGCGCTCCTCGACGAGCGCGTCGAAATCGGTCTCTCCCGCCTCGAGCCGCGCCATCGCCTCCGCGGCGGCGGTCTCGTCGGCGAAGACCAGACGCTCCACCAGCCGCCGTTCGGGCTGGTTGAACTGCTCCGAGCGCTCCTCGTAAAGCTCGCGCAGCGCCGCCTCGTCAACCTGCACCGTGTCGAGGATCATCTCGGGCGTGAGCCACGCGTAGGTGATGGCCCGCGTCTCGGGCGCCGTGAACGCGTCGATGTTGGCCTCGTAGTAGGCGCGAAGATCGCTCTCGGTGGGCTCGGGCAGCGGGGTTTCGAGGTCTTCTGGGGCCAGGGTCGCCCAGGTGAAATCCCGGCGCTCGCCCAGATAGCCCAGAAGACGATCGCTCAGCGCGTCGGGGGCGGGGGTGCCGGCAAGCACCGCGCCCTGCACCAGCGTGCGCGCGGTCTCCTCGCGCAGATCTTCCTCGAATTCGGCCTCCGTCAGGCCCACATTGTCCAGCCTGACGCGGTAGGCTTCGCGGTCGAACGTCCCGTCGGGGCCCTGGAAGGCGGGGATTTCGCGAAGCTGGCCGGCGAGCGTCGCATCGCCCACCGAGATACCGAGCCGCGCGGTCTCGTGGTCGAGCGCGGCGGTGGTGATCAGCCGCGCCAGCACCTGCTGGTCGAGTCCCGCGGCGCGCGCCTCCTGGAAGGAGACGGCGCGGCCCGTCTCGGCGCTGATCGCGCGCAGCTCGTCCTGCAGCGCGCGGGCATACGCATCGACCGAGATCGGCTTGTCGCCCACGGTGCCCACGGTGCGGATCGTGCCCGACAGGTTCGTGGCGCCGAATCCCGCGAGGCCGATGATGAGAAGCCCCAGAAGGATCCAGACGAGGGTTTTCGAGATGCTGGCGCGCGCGGACATGACGTCTCCCTTCGGAACCTGGCTCGGGTTGTCTAGTGGCCGCCCGGCGCGCTCGCAAGCGGGAACGGAAGCGCCGCCAGCCGCTCGAAGAGCGCGTCGATGCCGGCCCGGTCGACGTTGGCGTAGGCGATGCGGAGCGCGCGGGCGCCGGAGGCGTCGTCGGCCGGCGTGAACATCGTCCCGGGCAGGGCGAGGACGCCCGCCTCGCGCACCAGCGCGGGGGCGAGCGCGTCCGAGGGCATCTCGAAGGGATGCTCGAGCCAGGCGAAATAGGCGCCCACGCCGTGCAGCCGCCAGCCCCGGTCCTCGAGCCGTGCCATGCCGTCGCCGATCGCCGCACGGCGGTCGAGGATCTCGGCCCGCTCGCCCGCGAGCCACTGCGCGAGGTTCCGCATCCCCCAGAGCGCCGCGCGCTGGCCCAGCTGGGGCGCGCAGATCGCCACGGTGTCGAGGAACTTCTCGGCCTCGGCGAGGATCGTGCGCGACGCGACGAGCGCGCCGGTGCGATGCCCGGTGAGGCGGTAGGCCTTGGAGAACGAGTAGAGGTGGACGAAGGCTTCCGGCCAGTCCGGGTCGGTGAAAAGCGCGTGCGGCGGACCGGTGCGCGCGTCGAAATCCCGGTAGGTTTCGTCGAGGATGAGCACGAGGCCGCGCGACCGCGCTAGCGCGTAGAACTCCATGACGAGTTCGGGAGGGTATTCCACGCCGCCGGGGTTGTTGGGCGTCACCAGCACGATGGCGCGGGTGCGCGGCGTGACAAGCGCGGCGGCGCGCTCGGGATCCGGAAACAGCCCGGCGCCCGTCGGCAGCGGCACCGCGGCGACGCCGGCCATGTCGAGCCACATCTTGTGGTTGAAATACCACGGGGTCGGAAGGATCACCTCGTCCCCCTCGCCGGCAAGCGCCGCGATCGCGGCGCAGAAGGCCTGGTTGCAGCCGGCGGTGATCGCCACCTGCTCGGCCGCGATCTGCCCGCCATACCCCGCGCCCCAGCGCCGCGCGATCTCGGCGCGCAGCTCAGGGTGGCCGAGTACGGGGCCGTAGAGATGCACCTCCGGCTCTTCCTGGACGAGCCGCGCCATCTCGGCGCGGAGCGCCTCCGGCGGGGGATCGACGGGCGCGGCCTGGCTCACGTTCAGAAGCGGCCGGCCCGGGGGCATCTCTGCCCCCTCGAGCCAGCGCCGCGCCTCCATCACCGGGGGCGCGAAAGTGGCGGCGGTGCGGCTGGTCATGCTGCAGCCGCCACGGGATCAGTCCGTGCCGCGATAGGGTTCGACATACTGGAGCGCCATGTCCCAGGGAAAGAAGATCCAGGTGTCCTGGCTCACCTCGGTGATGAAGGTGTCCACCTGGCCGCGGCCCATCGGCTTGGCGTAGACGGTGGCGACATGCGCATTGGGCATCGTCGCGCGCACCACCTCTAGGGTGCGGCCCGTGTCCACGAGATCGTCCACGATCAGCACGCCCGTGCCGTCGCCCACAAGGTCCATGTTGGGCGCCTTGATGATGCGGGGTTCGGTGCGCTCCTGGTGGTTGTAGGATTTCACGCTGATCGTGTCGACCGTGCGGATGTCGAGCTCCCGCGCGACGATCATCGCCGGCGCCATGCCGCCCCGCGTGATCGCCACCACCATCCGCCAGCCGCCGTCGCCGGGCCCGTGCCCGTCGAGCCGCCAGGCCAGCGCCCGGGCGTCGCGGTGAAGCTGATCCCAGCTGACGTGGAAGCCCTTTTCGTGGGGAAGTCTGTCCATTGCCTCAGCCCTTGGTGATGTCCGGCGCGTCCACGGCCTTCATGCCGACGACGTGGTAGCCCGCGTCCACGTGATGCACCTCTCCGGTGACGCCGGAGCCGAGATCCGACAGCAGGTAGAGCGCCGACTTGCCGACATCCTCCAGCGTCACGTTGCGGCGCAGGGGTGAATTGTACTCGTTCCACTTCATGATGTAGCGGAAATCGCCGATGCCGGAGGCCGCAAGCGTCTTGATCGGGCCGGCGCTGATCGCGTTCACGCGGATGCCGTCCTTGCCCAGATCCTCGGCGAGATAGCGCACGCTCGCCTCGAGCCCGGCCTTGGCCACCCCCATGACGTTGTAATGCGGCATCACGCGCTCGGCGCCGTAATAGGTCAGCGTGAGGCAGGAGCCGCCTTCGCTCATCATCTTTTCCGCGCGGGCAACGACTGCGGTGAAGGAATAGACCGAGATGTCCATGGTCGTGGCGAAGTTCTTGCGGCTCGTGTCCACGTAGCGGCCCCGCAGTTCGCCCTTGTCGGAAAAGCCGATGGCGTGAACGATGAAATCGAGGCGGTCCCAGCGCTCCTTCAGCTCGGCGAAGAGCGCGTCGATGGAGGCCTCGTCGCCCACGTCGCAAGGCAGCACGATATCGCTGCCGAGCTGGGCGGCCAGCGGGCCCACGCGCTTCTTGAGCGCCTCGCCCTGGTAGGAGAAGGCAAGCTCCGCCCCGGCGCCGGCGCAGGCGCGCGCGACGCCCCAGGCGATGGACTTGTCATTCGCCAGCCCCATGATTAGTCCGCGCTTGCCCGCCATCAGGGTATTCGTCATGGGCTGTCTCCTGCCTGTCCCGCGCCTCGCCGTCCTTTAGGCGATCGACTTGGGGGCATCAAGTGCGGCCCGGACAGCGCCCCTGCACGGCGCGAGGAAGGAGAAGGCGATGAGCGACCGAACCGGTATCTTCGAGGGCGACGATCCCTTCGCCATCGCGCGGGCCTGGCTGGCCGAGGCCGAGGCGCAGGAGATCAACGATCCCAACGCCATCGCGCTCGCGACGGTGGACGAGGCGGGCCTGCCCAACGTGCGCATGGTGCTGCTCAAGGAGATCGAGGCCGACGCCTTCGTCTTCTACACCAACTACGACAGCGCCAAGGGCCGCGAGATCGCCGCGGCGGGCAAGGCCGCCTTCGTCATCCACTGGAAAAGCCTGCGCCGGCAGATCCGCGTGCGCGGCACGGTCAGCCGCGAGGACGGGCCCAAGGCCGACGCCTATTTCGCCTCCCGCTCGATCAAGAGCCGGCTCGGCGCATGGGCCTCGCGCCAGTCCGAGCCGCTCGAAAGCCGCGCGGCGCTCATGGCGGAGGTGGCCCGCGTGGCGGCGCGCAGCGGCACCGCGCCCGCGCGGCCGCCGTATTGGGGCGGATTCCGCATCACGCCTCTCGAGATCGAGTTCTGGGCCGACGGCGCCTTTCGGTTGCATGACCGCTTCCGCTGGCGCCGCGCGGGCGCCGACGCGGCGTGGGACATTGCCCGGCTCAACCCCTGAATTGACCCGACGCGACGGGTGTCGCCGCATTCGGCACGCTGGTAAGCGGTTGAAACGTTGCGCCTTAATTAACTTGCAATCGCACGCCGCTTTGGCGCAACACTTGCCATGGGGATGAAATTGATTGGATGCGGAGTGACGGACTCCATCGAAGAGCCGCGCCGCTTGCGGGGCCATGTGAAGTGGTTCGACCCTGCGAAGGGTTTCGGGTTCGTGGTTGCTGAAGAGGGCGGCCCCGACATCCTGCTTCATGCCAATGTCTTGCGGAACTTCGGGCAGAGTTCGATCGCCGATGGGGCGCAGGTCGAGATCACGGCGCAGCAGACCGCGCGCGGGATGCAGGCGGTCGCGGTGCTCGACATAAAGCCGCCCGAAGGCACCGGTCCCGCGACCCTCGCGGATTTCGAGGGCTACGACCCCGAGGAGTTGCGCGCCGCGCCCCTCGAGCCCGCCCGCGTGAAATGGTTCGACACGGCCAAGGGCTTCGGCTTCGCCAACGTCTTCGGCCGGAGCGAGGACGTCTTCGTTCATATCGAGGTCCTGCGGCGCTCCGGGCTTGCCGATCTGCAGCCCGGAGAGGCGCTGGCGGTGCGCGTGATCGAGGGCAAGCGCGGCTTCATGGCGACGGAGGTGCTGGCATGGGAAGCCGCGCTCTCGGAAAAGCGCTGACGCTCGCCCTGGCCGTCGCGGGCGGCGCCGCGTCCGCGGGCGCGTGCCGCGAGGACGCCGTATGGCTGCGCGGCGACTGGGGCGAGGCACGGTTCACCGTCGAGGTCGCCGACGACCCCGAGGAGCGCGCGCAGGGCCTGATGTTCCGCGAAAGCCTGCCCGAAACCGCGGGGATGCTCTTCGTCTACGAGCATCCGCAGCCGGTGGCGTTCTGGATGGAGAACACGCTCATCCCGCTCGACATGATCTTCGCCGACGTCAGCGGCACGGTCCGCCGCGTTCATTCGAATGCCGTGCCGGGCGACCGCACCCCGATTCCCGGCGGGCGCGAGATCTTCGCGGTGCTCGAGATCAATGGCGGCAAGGCCGAGGCGATGGGAATCGCACCCGGCACCGAGATGCGCCACCCCGCCTTCGGAGACGACGCCGCCTGGCCCTGCGAGTAGGGCTTTTCACCCGGCCCGCTCGCGGGTATTGAAGCGCCAGTCGGGGCGTAGCGCAGCCTGGTAGCGCGTCTGTTTTGGGTACAGAAGGTCGTGAGTTCGAATCTCGCCGCCCCGACCACGAAGGCCTTTCCCCGGACTTCTGCGGCCCCTCCGCAACACTGCACGAAACGCGCCCCGCGCAGCCTCGGACCGCGCCGGTATCGAGGTTGCGCGCGTAACGGGCTGACGTAGCGTCCGTTTTGCTGGCAGCGACTCCAGAGCGGGGCAGGGCGGGCTACGGAAAAACGCGCGGGTCAAGGCCAAAAAGCCGCGCGCAACGCTAAAAATTCCGTTGACGGTCACGGCCCTGTTACGCCAGTTTGTGTATGCGCTCTGAGCCGCCACAAGATGTAGTGCCGGGGCGCAGGGACAGAAACGCTAGACAAGAGCATTGGCGCGTCCGCCGGGCGCGCGGCCGGGGGTCCGACGGATCCCCGGACAGAGCAGGGCGGCCAACAGGCGGCGGCCCGGCCGGATGGCGCCGCCGTCCGGAAATGGAACGACCGACACGGGGATTGCGGGCACATGAAGATCGACAGAAAATTCACGAAGGCAGGACAGGACGCGTATACCGGGCTCGACTTCGTCACCACGGCCTCCGAGATCCGCAACCCCGACGGCACCGTCGTGTTCCGGCTCGACGAGGTGGAGGTTCCGGCCTCCTGGAGCCAGGTCGCCTCGGACGTGATCGCGCAGAAATATTTTCGTAAGGCGGGCGTGCCCAACAAGCTGAAGAAGGTGCGCGAAAAGGACGTGCCGGAATTCCTGTGGCGTTCGGTGCCGGCGGACGACAATGACGGATTCGGCGGCGAGACGCGCGCGCGGCAGGTCTTCGACCGGCTGGCGGGAGCCTGGGCGTATTGGGGCTGGAAGGGCGGCTACTTCACGACAGAGGAAGACGCGCGCGCCTACTACGACGAGATGCGCCACATGCTGGCGACCCAGCGCGCCGCGCCCAACTCGCCGCAGTGGTTCAACACCGGCCTGCACTGGGCCTACGGCATCGACGGGCCGAGCCAGGGCCATCACTACGTGGATTACAGGACCGGCAAGCTCACCAAGGCGAAGTCGGCCTACGAGCACCCGCAGCCGCATGCCTGCTTCATCCAGTCGGTGGCCGACGACCTCGTGAACGAGGGCGGCATCATGGATCTGTGGGTGCGCGAGGCGCGGCTCTTCAAGTACGGCTCGGGTACCGGCACGAATTTCAGCCAGCTGCGCGGCGAGGGCGAGAAGCTCTCGGGTGGCGGCAAGTCCTCGGGCCTCATGGGCTTTCTGAAGATCGGCGATCGCGCGGCGGGCGCGATCAAGTCGGGCGGCACCACGCGCCGCGCGGCGAAGATGGTGATCTGCGACGTCGACCACCCCGACATCGAGGCGTTCATCAATTGGAAGGTGATCGAGGAGCAGAAGGTCGCCTCCATCGTCGCCGGCTCGAAGATGCACGAGGCGCGGCTCAACGACATCTTCGCGGCGATCGGCGCCTGGGACGGCGCCGTCGAGGACGCGGTGGACCCGGCGAAGAACGCGTCGCTGAAAACCGCGATCCGCGCGGCCAAGAAGGGCCAGATCCCGGAAACCTACGTGAAGCGCGTGCTCGACTACGCGCGGCAGGGCTACACCTCGATCGAGTTTCCGACCTATGACACCGACTGGGACAGCGAGGCCTATGCCAGCGTCTCCGGCCAGAATTCCAACAACTCGGTGCGCGTGACCGACGCCTTCCTGCAGGCGGTGCGCGACGACGCCGACTGGGAACTCTACCGCCGCACCGACGGCGAGGTGGCGAAGACCGTCAAGGCGCGCGAGCTCTGGGAGCAGATCGGCCACGCCGCCTGGGCCTGCGCCGATCCCGGCATCCAGTTCCACGACACCGTGAACGCCTGGCACACCTGCCCCGAGGACGGGCCGATCCGCGGCTCGAACCCGTGCTCGGAATACATGTTCCTCGACGACACCGCCTGCAACCTGGCCTCGATGAACCTGCTGAGCTTCCTCGAGGACGGCGTGTTCCAGGCGGACGACTACATCCACGCCTCCCGGCTCTGGACCCTCACGCTCGAGATCAGCGTGCTGATGGCGCAGTTCCCGTCGAAGGAGATCGCGCAGCTCTCCTACGAGTTCCGGACGCTCGGGCTGGGCTACGCCAATATCGGCGGGCTGCTCATGCAGATGGGCTACGGCTACGATTCGGACGAGGGCCGCGCGCTCTGCGGCGCGCTCAGCGCGATCATGACGGGCGTGGCCTATGCCACCTCCGCCGAGATCGCGAGCGAGGTCGGCCCCTTCGCTGGCTACGAGCGCAACCGCGCGCACATGCTTCGCGTCATCCGAAACCACCGCAACGCGGCCCACGGAAACGGCCACGGCTACGAGGATCTCGCGGTGAAGCCGGTGCCGCTCGACCATGCGAACTGCCCCGACGCGCGGCTGGTGGAGCTCGCCATGGCGGCCTGGGACGAGGCGCTCGCGCTCGGCCAGAAGCACGGCTACCGCAACGCGCAGGCCACCGTCATCGCGCCCACCGGCACGATCGGGCTGGTGATGGATTGCGACACGACCGGCATCGAGCCCGACTTCGCGCTGGTGAAGTTCAAGAAGCTCGCGGGCGGCGGCTATTTCAAGATCATCAACCGCTCGGTGCCGGCCGCGCTCGAGAAGCTGGGCTACGGCTCGGCCCAGATCGAGGAGATCGTCGCCTACGCCGTCGGCCACGGCTCCATCGGTCAGGCGCCGGCGATCAACGTGTCGACGCTGCGCGCCAAGGGTTTCGACGACGCGGCGCTGGCGCGCGTGGAGGCGGCGCTCGGGCAGGCCTTCGACATCCGCTTCGTCTTCAACCAGTGGACGCTGGGCGAGGAGTTCTGCCGCGAGCGGCTGGGCATCGCGCCCGAGAAGCTCAACGATCCCTCCTTCGACCTGCTGCGTCACCTGGGCTTCACCAAGGCCGAGATCGACGCCGCGAACGACCACGTCTGCGGAACGATGACGCTGGAGGGCGCGCCCTACCTCAAGGACGAGCACCTTTCCATCTTCGACTGCGCGAACCCCTGCGGCAAGCGGGGCAAGCGCTTCCTGTCGGTGAAGAGCCACATCCACATGATGGCGGCCGCGCAGAGCTTCGTCTCGGGCGCGATCTCCAAGACGATCAACATGCCCAACGACGCCACCATCGAGGACTGCCAGAAAGCCTACGAGCTTTCCTGGAGCCTCGGCGTGAAGGCCAACGCGCTCTACCGTGACGGCTCCAAGCTGTCGCAGCCGCTCGCCGCCGCGCTCGTGGAGGACGACGACGAGGCCGCCGAGGTGCTGGAAAGCGGCACGCCGCAGGAAAAGGCGCAGGTGCTGGCCGAGAAGGTGGTCGAGAAGATCGTGGTCAAGGAGATCTCCCGCGCCGCGCGCAGCAAGCTGCCGGAACGTCGCAAGGGCTACACGCAGAAGGCCATAGTGGGCGGCCACAAGGTCTATCTGCGCACAGGCGAATACGCGGACGGCCAGCTTGGCGAGATCTTCATCGACATGCACAAGGAGGGCGCGGGCTTCCGCGCGATGATGAACAACTTCGCCATCGCGGTCTCGGTTGGCCTGCAATACGGCGTGCCGCTCGAGGAGTTCGTGGACGCGTTCACCTTCACCAAGTTCGAGCCCGCAGGGCTGGTGCAGGGCAACGACTCTATCAAGAACGCGACCTCGATCCTCGACTACATCTTCCGCGAGCTTGCCGTGAGCTATCTCGACCGGACGGATCTCGCCCACGTCAAGCCGGAGGGCGCGACCTTCGACGACCTCGGCCGCGGCGAGGAGGAAGGCGTGTCGAACGTCAGGAAACTGTCGGAAAGCACGGCGTCGAAGTCGCTGGAGGTGCTCAAGCAGATCAGCTCCACCGGCTATCTCCGCAAGCGCCTGCCGCAGGAACTGGTGGTGCTGCAGGGCGGCCAGCCCTCGGCCCGGGGCTTCGCCCGGCCCGACGACGCGGCGGCCCCGCTGCAGACCCTCGCGCCCGAGACGACCCGCACCAGCGCCACGGTGATGGCGGCGACGGCGACGATGGAAACCGCCGCGCCCCTCGACGCCGCCACCCGCGCGCGGATGCAGGGCTACGAGGGCGAGGCGTGCGGCGAATGCGGCAACTACACGCTGGTGCGCAACGGCACCTGCATGAAATGCAACACCTGCGGGGCGACCTCCGGGTGCAGCTGATACCCGCGACAGCGGGTTTCCGGGGCGCGGCGGTGCCCGTCCCGGCCGGCGTTCAGGCGACAGGCGAGAAATCCGAGCGGTGAATACAAGCCTGGACTGCGAAACTCACGGGGGGCCTTCGGGTCCCCCTTTTTCCTGCCGGCTCAGTCCCAAAGCTCCTGCAGCGGCCTGCGCAGCGCATGGCGCACCTGCGCGATCTCGCCTTCCGACACCCGACGCTCCAGCAGGTCGAAGACGGCCATGACCGCGCGCTCGGTGTCGTCGAGCGGCGTCTTGTCGAAATGCGCCTCGATCCGGGCCAGGAAATCGGACTTGTTGCGCGGCTTGACCGGCGTTCCCGACGGATCCCACCCGTCGTAGTAGACCCCGCGCACCAGCACGGGAAGCTGCGCGGCGAGCTGCGCCGCCTCGTCCACGGTCAGGAAATCGCGCAGCGCGTGAAGCGTGCTGCGCAAGAGCAGGTAGGCGCGGCCATTTTCGCGCCAGCCGAGATCGTGGCAAAGGGCGTTCAGCCACTCGGCGAACACCTGCGGCGCGGTGTCGATCGTGGCAAGTCCGGTCGTGGTCATGGTGGGCTCCCTCAGGCGCGATCAGGGCCGAAGGCTAGACCCGCCCGGCGGGCCCCGCATTGATCGCGGGCAACGGTGGGCCGGCCAGAGGCGCCGCTCAAAAAAGGCCGCCGCGCCAATGGCGTGGCGGCCTTGCCGGTCTCTTCCGGCGGTATCGGCCGGTCAGGCGCCGAGCGCCTTGTCGAGGTTCTGGTCCACCTTCTCGAGGAAGCCCATCGTGGTGAGCCAACCCTGGTCGGGCCCGACGAGCAGGGCGAGGTCCTTGGTCATGTGGCCCGCCTCCACCGTCTCGATCACCACGCGTTCCAGCGTTTCGGCGAAGTGGCGCAGCTCCTCGTTGCCGTCGAGCTTGGCGCGGTGCTTGAGCCCGCCGGTCCAGGCGAAGATCGAGGCGATGGAGTTCGTGGAGGTCTCCTCGCCCTTCTGGTGCTGGCGGTAGTGACGGGTCACCGTGCCGTGGGCGGCCTCGGCCTCCACGATCTTGCCGTCCGGCGTCATCAGCTGCGAGGTCATCAGCCCGAGCGAGCCGAAGCCCTGCGCCACCGTGTCGGACTGCACGTCGCCGTCGTAGTTCTTGCAGGCCCAGACGAAGCCGCCGTTCCACTTCATCGCGCAGGCCACCATGTCGTCGATCAGGCGGTGCTCGTAGGTGATGCCCTTTTCCTTGAACTTCGCCTCGAACTCTTGCTCGAAGACCTCCTGGAAGAGGTCCTTGAAGCGGCCGTCATAGGCCTTGAGGATCGTGTTCTTGGTGGACATGTAGAGCGGCCAGCCCATGTCGAGCGCGTAGTTCATCGAGGCGCGCGCGAAATCGCGGATCGAGTCGTCGAGGTTGTACATCGCCATCGCGACGCCGGCGCCGGGCGACTGGTAGACCTCGCGCTCGATCACCTCGCCGTCCTCGCCCTCGAACCTGATGGTGAGCGTTCCCGGCCCGGGCATCCGGAAATCGGTCGCGCGGTACTGGTCGCCGAAGGCGTGGCGGCCGATCACGATGGGCTGGGTCCAGCCCGGCACAAGGCGGGGGACGTTGCGGCAGATGATCGGGGCGCGGAACACCACCCCGCCCAGGATGTTGCGGATCGTGCCGTTGGGGCTGCGCCACATCTTCTTGAGGCCGAACTCCTCCACCCGGGCCTCGTCGGGGGTGATGGTGGCGCATTTCACGCCGACGCCGATCTCCTTGATCTTCTCGGCGGCGTCGACGGTGATCTGGTCCTCGGTGCGGTCGCGCTCCTCGATGCCGAGATCGTAGTAGAGCAGATCGATATCGAGGTAGGGCAGGATCAGCTTCTTCTTGATGAAATCCCAGATGATGCGGGTCATCTCGTCGCCGTCGAGCTCCACGACGGGGTTGTCCACCTTGATCTTGGCCATGTGTCCCTCCTTCCGGGTGCCGAGTCGTTTGCCCGCCTCTTAGCGCATCGGCCGTGCGCTGGCCAGACAGTATGCCAGTGTATACATGCGTGGCGTCCGCCGTCAGGCGCACATGCGCGCCTCGAGCGTCCGGATCCGGACCATGAGCCCCAGCGCGACCGACGCCATGACGAAAATCCCCGCCGCGATCGGCAGCGGCGTGCCGTCGAAAAGTAGCCCCGTGGGCACCGCCAGCGTCACCGCGACCACGGTCGCCACGGCGCCGATCACGCTCGACGCGACGCCCGCGATATGGCCGAGCGGTTCCATGGCGAGCGCGTTGACGTTGCCGAGGGTCAGTGCGGTCTGCACCAGGATCGACGCCTGCCAGATCACGAACGCGCCGAAGAACACGGGCTCCGCCGGCGGAAAGAGATCGAGCAGGATCATCGTGCCCGACAGCACCACCTGCGCGGCAAGCGCCCCGGTGATGAGCCTGCGCATCCCCAGCCGCATCACCGCCGCCGCGTTGGCGAGGTTCGCGCCGGCGGCCACGACGGCGATCGCGGCGAACCAGTAGGGAAAGCTGTCGGCCCGGCCGAAGGTCAGGTCGTAGACTTGCTGCACCGTCGAGAGCATCGTGAAGAGCATCCCGAAGCAGAGCCCCTGCACGAGGATCGCGAGACGGACACGGGGGTTGCCCGCGATCTCCGAAAGCGCCCGCGCGAAGCTTTCACGCCGGAAGGGCAGGCGCCGGTCGCGCGGCAGCGTCTCGCGCAGCCGCAGAAGCATCCACAGCGACGAAACGGCGGCGAACGCGATGAAGGCCGCGAAGATCTCGCGCCAGCCCGCGACCGCGATGATCCCGGCCCCGAGAAGCGGCGCGAGCGCGGGCACGACGGCGAAGACCATCAGCACGAAGCTCATCGTTCGCGCCATGCGTTCGCCGGAGTAGAGGTCTCGGATGATGGCGAGCGTGACCACGCGCGGCCCGGCTGCGCCGAGCCCCTGCACGAGCCGCGCGGCCAGAAGCAGCTCGATCGTGGGCGCGGCCCAGGCCAGCGCGGCGCCCACGATGTAGAGCCCGGCGCCGGCCAGGATCACTGGCTTGCGCCCGTAGCTGTCGGAAAGCGGGCCGGTCACGAATGTGCCGAGCCCCATGCCCAGAACGAAGGCGGTGACGACAAGCTGTGCGAGGTTCGGCGCCTCGGGACTGAGCGTGGCGGCGATCTCGGGCATGGCCGGCAGCATCGCGTCGACGGAAAAGGCGACGGTAGCGAAAATCATCGCCATCAGCGCGATGAACTCGACGGGGTGCAGGCGGCTCGGCGGCATGGCGATGGCCGCTAGCATGGCGTGCGAGAGGCCGCCAGCCGCCATGGCGCGGCTCAACGCCGCAATGCGCCTCAGTCCTCCTTGTCGGGGGCGCGGGGCGGCGGGGCATCGGGGCCACGAGCGGGGCTGTCGGCCGGCGGGGCGCTCGACAGGTTCGCGGTGTCGTGCTCGTCCTCCGCCGGGTGCTGCTTGCCGTCCCGGCGCGCATGGTGGTCGTGATGGTCGAGCCGCGCGACCAGCCATTCGGCGTTGCGGTGGCGCATGTCCAGCGCGTAGCTGCCGATGCGCTGGATCGCGACGGCGAAGATGCCCAGCCCCACGAAGATGAAGACCGTGGTGGCGATCTTGCCCAGGATGGTCTGCGGCACCAGCGACCCGTAGCCCACGGTCGACAGCGTCACCACGGTGAAGAAGTAGCTGTCGACCCAACTCCACCCCTCGACGTAGCGAAAGACGACCGTGCCCGCGGCGATCACCGCGGCCAGCGTCAGAAGCAGCGTGAAGAGACTTCCGGCCCTCAACCTTCCCGCGCCCCTTCGGCTCCCAGCTCCGCGATCACCCGTGCCCAGAGCTCGGGCGGCTGCGCGCCCGGGACGGCGTGCTGACCGCCGACGATGAAGGTCGGAACGCCGGTCACGCCCATCTCGCGCGCGGCGCGCTCGCGGGCGCGCGTTTCCTCGACATCGGCGCCGGACTCCAGCAGCCGGTGCACCACGGAGGCGTCCATCTCGATCCGGTCGGCGATATCGGCCAGGGTCTCCCGGTCGCCGATGTCCCGGCCTTCCTTGAAATAGGCGGCGAAGAGGGCCGAGACGGCCGCCGTCTGCCGGCCCTCGATCCCCGCCCAATGGATCAGCCGGTGCGCGTCGAGCGTGTTGGGCTGGCGCCGGATCGCGCCGAGATCGAGCGCGAGGCCAGCGGCTTCCGCCGCGTCGGCGACCTCGGCGTAAACCTTGGCGGCGCCCTCCTCGCCACCGAACTTGGCGCGCAGGTAGTCGCGCCGGTCCATCCCCTCGGCCGGCATGTCGGGATTGAGCTGGAAGGGGTGCCATTCCACCGTGAAGGGGTGGTCGGGCGCGGCCTCGAGCGCACGGTCGAGCTGCACCTTGCCGATATAGCACCAGGGGCAGACGGGATCTGAAATGATGTCAAGCTTGACCATCGGGAGTCCTCCATTCGGCGCGCAGCGCCTTGCGGCTCAGCTTGCCGTTCGGTCCGGTCGGAAGATCGGTCCGGCGGACATAGAGCCGGGGTTGTTTCCAGCGCGCGAGGCGCTCGGCGGCGAAGGCCGAAAAGGCTTTTTCGTCAATCGGATCGCGCGCGGTGTAAAAGCAGGCGATGACCCGCACCTGGTCCTTGAGCGCGACATCCGTGACGGCGAGCGCATCGACGCCGGGAAAGGCGGCGAGCGCGGCCTCGACCTCCTGCGGGGCCACGCGCACCCCGCCCGCGTTCATCAGGTCGTCGGCCCGGCCTTGACAGGTGATGGAGCCGTCCGCGCCCATGACGCCCAGATCGCCGGTCAGGAACCACTCGCCGGAAAACCGCGCCTCCGTCTCGGCCTTGGCGCCCAGGTAGCCGAGCATGAGACCCGGATCGCAGCGCGAGACGGCGATGGTGCCCGTCTCGCCCATCGCCACGGGCGCCGCGTCGGGCCCGAGGATGGCGACCCGGCGCCCCGGCTGCGGCCGCCCCAGCGTGCCGGGAGGCGCAGGCACGCCCGGCGCCCCCGAGATGAAGGTGGAGCATTCCGACATCCCGAACGCCTCGTGCACGGCGGTGCCGGTGGCGGCCTCCCATGCGGTGCGGGTCGCCTCGGTCAGTTTCTCGCCGGCCGACAGTCCGTGACGCAATCGCGGCGCGGGTGCGTCCTCCGGCCAGTGCTTCAGAAGTTTCCTGTAAACCCCTGGAGATGCAGCGAAGATCGTCGCGTCATGGCGGCGGATCAGGAGCGGCAGCGCCTCGGGCGCCGTGCCCGCCTCGGGGATGAGGGCGGTGGCGCCCGCGGCCCAGGGATCGAGGAGCCCGGTGCCCAGCGTGTAGGTCCAGTTGAAGGCGCCCGCGTGCAGCAACCGGTCGCGCGGCGTGAGCCCGTACCAGCCCTCGCGCATCATGCCGCGCGCCCAGACGGCGCGATGGGCGTGCATCACCGCCCGCGGCGCGCCCGAGGTGCCCGAGGTGAAAACGATGTAGGCAAGCCGCTCCGGGTCTCCCTTGACCGGCGCAGCCTCGGGCCGCGCGCGCATGGCGCGGAGCGCCTCGAGGCCGATCCGGCGCGGTCCGTCCTCGGGGCAGAGCAGGGCGGGGTCGGCGAGCATCGCGGCGGGCCCGACCGTCCGGGCGATGCGCGCCACCTCGCCCGCCGTCAGCGCGGCCGAGACCGGCACCGGGACGATCCCCACCGCCACCGCGCCCAGGAAGGCGAGCGGGAAATCCACGGTGTTGGAGAGCCGGAGGAGAACCCTGTCGCCGGGGGCGAGCCCCGCCTCCAGCAGCCCCGTGCCGGTGCCGAGCGCCGCCGCGCGGAGCCGCGCGAAGCTCCAGCGTTCGGCGTGCGACGCCCCCAGCACCGCGAGCGCGATCTTGTCGGGCGCCGCCAGCCCGCCCGCGAGCACATGGTCCGCCAGGTTGAAGGGCGCGGGACACGCGGGCCAGGGCCCCTGATCGCAAAGCGAAAGCATCCCTCATTGGGTAAGCGCGGCCCGGTCCGGTTGCAAGCATCCGGGCGCGGCCCTATAGAGCGCCCATGCCGCCGTCCGACCCCCGCGCGCTGATCCGGATCGCCCGCGAGCGCGGGGCCGAGGACGTGCCCGAACCGCTCGACCTCGGCCGGCGCGTGCGGGAGCTCAGGACCGCGCAGGGATGGACGCTCGAGCAGGCGGCGCGGCAGGCGGGGCTCGCCCGCTCCACCCTCTCGAAGATCGAGAACGGGCAGATGTCGCCCACCTACGACGCGCTCAAGAAGCTGGCCACCGGGCTCCGGATTTCCGTGCCGCAGCTCTTCACGCCGCCGCGGCACGACCAGGTGACGGGACGCATGGCGCTCACGCGGGCGGGCGAGGGGCAGGCGCAGGCCACCACGACCTACGAGCACGAGCTTCTCGCCGAGCCGCTGCGGAACAAGGCGATGCTGCCCTATCGCGCGCGCATCCGAGCGCGCGCGATGGAAGAGTTCGATGGCTGGGTGCGCCACGACGGGGAAGAGTTCCTCTACGTGCTGACCGGCGTCATCCGGCTTTACACCGAGTTCTACGAACCGGTGGAGATGCGCCGCGGCGACAGCGCCTATTACGACGCGGCCATGGGGCACAACGTGGTGTCGACAAGCCCCGAGGACGCGACCATCCTGTGGGTCACGTCGCTTGGTTGAGTGTCGCGTCAGCGGGTCACCGCATCCAGCCCTCGACGGTGCGCGCCGCGCCCGAGATGTCCTGCCCGACTCCGTCGATCGTGCCGCATCCCGCAAGCGCCGCGCAAAGGGCGGCCAGGGCGATCAGTCGTGTCATCACTCCACCTCTTCGTACCACCAGACATCGGGCAGGAAGCCCGCCCAGTCCCCGTAGATCGGCAGCGTTTCGGGGTAATGCAGGTCGCTTGCATGGGCGATCCGGCTCACGTTCCACTGGTAGAGCGGGATCACGTAACGCCCGGCCGTCAGGATCCGGTCGAGCGCGCGGGTCGCCGCGAGGAATTCCTCGCGGCTCCCGGCGTTCAGAAGCCGTTCGATCGTGGCCTCCGCGGCCGGCGAGCGCATTCCCATCCAGTTCCGGGACCCGGGCGTGTCGGCGGCCTCGGACGACCAGTAGAGCCGCTGTTCGGTCCCGGGCGAGAGCGACAGGCCCACGCGGTAGGGCGTCATGTCGAAGTCGAAGCCGGTCGTGCGCTGGGTATACTGCGCGTCGTCCACGGCGACGATGTCCACCGCGATGCCCAGACGCTCGAGCGCGCGGGCGTAGATGTCCATGATCGACTGATGCTCCTGGCCGCCCTGGCGCAGCAGCGCCTCGAAGCGAAAGGGATCTCCGTCCGCGTTGCGGCGGACCCCGTCGCCGCCCACCGTCCATCCCGCCTCGTCGAGCAGCGCCCCGGCGCGGCGCAGCCCCGACCGGTTGCGCGCCGTGCCGTCCGAGACGGGCAGGGCGTATCCCTCGATCGTGCCGGGCGGAAGCGCGTCGGCGAAGGGCGCGAGATAGTCGCGCACGAGCCCCTCGGCCGGGCCCGGGCGCATGGCAAGCTCGGAGTTCGAGAAATAGGAGGTGATCCGGGGCTGGCGCCCGCCGGTCATCGTGTCGTTGATCGCCTCGAAGTTGAAGGCGGTGATCAGCGCCTCGCGCACGCGCCAGTCCGCGAAGATCTCGCGCCGGGTGTTCATCACGAACCCGGTCATGCCCGAGGGGCGTTCGTGCGGGATGACGGATTTCGCCACGTCGCCGCGCCGGACGGCGGGAAAGTCGTATTGCGCCTCCCACGTCTCGGCGTTGAACTCCCGGTGGACGTTCAGAAGCCCCGACTTGAACGCCTCGAAAAGGGCGGTGTCGTCGCCGAAATACTCCAGCCGGATGGTGTCCAGATTGTCGGTGCCGCGGCGGAAGGGCAGGTCGCGGCCCCAGTAGTCGGGATCGCGCGACAGCACGACGTAGCGGCCCGGCTCGAAATCGGTGACCCGATAAGGCGCGGTGCCGAGGGGGATCTCGTCCAGTCGCGCCGCGGCGAAATCGCTGCCGTCCCATTGCGCCTTCTTCAGGATCGGGCGCAGACCGGCGAGCAGGGCGAGTTCCGGGTTGTCGGCGGTGAAGGTGAAGCGCACGGTGCGCGACCCCGTCGCCTCGGCCCGGGCCACCTGGCTCCAGAATCCGTGGTAGCGCGGGTGCCCCTCCGTCCCGAGCGTTTCGTAGGACCAGAGCACATCCTCCACCGTGACGGTGCTTCCATCGGAGAATCGCGCCTCGGGCCGAAGCGTGAATTCCACCCAGCCCCGGTCCGGCCCGACCTCGACCGATTCGGCGAGCAACCCGTAAAGGGAGAATGGCTCGTCCCAGTTTCGCCCCATGAGGGACTCGTAGGCCAGGAAGCGCAGCTGCCAGGGCGCGGTCCCCTTCAGCGTGAACGGATTGAGCGTGTCGAACCCCCCGGTCTCTCCGAACGCGATGCGCCCCCCCTTGGGCGCGTCGGGGTTGGCGTAGGGCAGCGACACAAAATCGGGTGGGAGCGCGGGCTCTCCATACATAGCTATGCCATGGGTCGGCTCGGCCGCGGCCCCACCGATCCCGGCTGCGACCGCGACGACGGCCGCGCAGTACCTCAGCGCCCGGAAAGAATTCGGGTCCATTTCGTGGACAATCCTGCTCTGCCCTTGTTTTCTTGGCGCCAAAGGTAGCCGGGCTTCGATGGGTTTTCAAACTTTTAGCTTGGACGTCGGCGCGAAATTGAATATACAGAGGGCACTGCTCGATAGGTTTCTTGCCTGTATGAAACCTGCCTCAATAACTGAACGCCGGCCTCGTGCCGGCGTTTTTTTTTGTGCTTATCTCATGTCCCGCCCGGCGCCGCCGGCCCTTGTATCCGGGGCGCCGCGTGGCATGCTGCGCGCGCAAAACCACATGGAGGGCATGGGGATGTCGCTGAACGGAAAGACGGCGATCGTGACGGGTTCGACCTCGGGAATCGGCCTCGGCGTCGCGCGGGAACTCGCCCGCGCCGGCGCCTCGTTGATTCTCAACTCCTTCACCGACCGGGAGGAGGATCACGACCTCGCACGCGAGATCGGCGAGGAGTTCGGCGTGACGGCGCGCTACGTCAGCGCCGACATGGCCAAGCCCGACCAGTGCAGGGCGCTGGTCGAGACGGCGGGCGCCTGCGACATCCTGGTGAACAACGCCGGCATCCAGCACGTCGCCGCCATCGAGGAGTTCCCGGTGGAGAAGTGGGACGCGATCATCGCGATCAATCTCAGCTCGACGTTCCACACGACCGCCGCGGCGCTGCCCCTGATGCGCAAGGCCGGCTGGGGGCGCATCATCAATATCGCCAGCGCCCACGGGCTGACGGCCTCGCCCTACAAGGGCGCCTATGTCGCGGCCAAGCACGGGATGGTGGGCTTTACCAAGGTCACCGCACTCGAGACCGCGCGCGAGCCGATCACGGCCAACGCGATCTGCCCCGGCTACGTGCTCACCCCCCTGGTCGAGGACCAGATCCCCGACACCATGAAGGAATACGACATGAGCCGGGAGGAGGTGATCGAGCAGGTGATGCTCGAGCGGCAGCCCTCGAAGGAATTCGCCACCGTGGAAGAGCTGGGCGGCACGGCCGTCTTCCTGTGTTCGGACGCCGCGGCGCAGATCACGGGCACCACGATCAGCGTGGACGGGGGCTGGACGGCGCTCTGAAACGGTCCATCTGGCCGGAGACCGAGGACGACGAGGACAGAGGCGGGACGGGCAATGCGCCACGCCCGCCGGCGGGGCATGGCAGGCGATATCAAACGGATCAACCTCGCGCTTCAGGGCGGCGGCGCGCATGGCGCCTTCACCTGGGGTGTGCTCGATCGGCTTCTGGAGGAACCGGATATCGAGATCGCCGGCATTTCGGGCACCTCGGCGGGCGCGCTCAACGGGGCCGCGCTGAAATCCGGGCTGCTGGAGGGCGGGCGCGAGGGCGCAAAGGACATGCTTGCCTGGCTCTGGGGCCGGCTCAGCGCGGTCAGCGACTTCCGCATGCCGGCCTGGATGCAGGGCTTCCTGCCGGATGCCGGGGTCTCCGCCCGGCTCATGGCGAACTCGATGCCCTTCTCGGCGCTCGAAAGCTGGTCGCGCGTGATCTCTCCCTACGCGTTGGGGCCCTTCTACGCCAACCCGTTGCGGTCGATCGTGGAGAAATTCGACTACGAGGAGGTCTGCGCCCAAAGCGGCCCGCAGCTGTGCGTCTGCGCGACGAATGTGCGGACGGGCAAGGTGCGGGTCTTCACCGGCGACGGGATCTCGACCGAGTCGATCCTCGCCTCGGCCTGCCTGCCGACGCTCTTTCAGGCGGTCGAGGTCGTCGACCCGGAAACGGGAGAGCCAGAACATTTCTGGGATGGCGGCTATACCGGCAACCCGGCGCTCTTCCCGCTCTTCGACCCGGCCCTGCCGGACGACGTCGTCGTCATCAACATAAACCCGCTCAACCGCGACACGATCCCGCGCTCGGCGCAGGAGATCCAGAACCGGATCAACGAGATCAGCTTCAACTCCTCGCTTCTGAGGGAACTGCGCGCCATCGCCTTCGTACAGCGCCTCATCGAGGAGGGGCGGATGCCCGAGGGCCGCATGAAGCGGGTGCTCGTGCACATGATCGCCGACGACGCGCTGATGAACCGGCTCTCGGTGGCGACGAAGATGGTGCCGCTGCCCTCGGTCATCGCAGAGCTGAAGGCGGCGGGCCGCATCGCGGCCGACGATTTCCTGGCCCGTCACAAGGACGACCTGAACCGCCGCCAGACGGTCGAGCTCGAGAAGATGTACGGCAGCTGAGGCGCGCGCGGGACGGCCCCCTCAGCCCGGGGCCCGGGCCGGCGTCACTCCGCGGCGCGGGGCGCAGGCTCCGGCGCGGGACGCGCCGGGCGCGTGGGATCCTTGGCGTTGGGGTAGACGAGGCCGGCCGAGATCACGAGCTTCGCGGCATCCTCGATCGACATGTCGAGCTCGATGACGTCTTCCTTCGGGAAGAACAGGAGAAACCCGGAGGTGGGGTTCGGCGTCGTCGGGACGAACACCGACAGAAGGTCGCCGCCCGTCTCGGCCTTCTGCGCCACCTCGCCCTTGGTGGAGGTCGAGATGAAGCCGATCGCCCAGATCCCCCGGCGCGGATACTGCACCAGGCAGGCGGTCTCGAAGCTGCGTTCGGACTGGGCGAAGATCGTCTCTGCGATCTGCTTGACGCCGGAATAGATCGAACGGACCACCGGCATCCGATGCACGAGATGTTCGGCCCAGCGGATCAGCGCGCGCCCGATCACGCCCTTGGCGATCCAGCCCACGAAGACCGTGAAAAGCAGGAACACGACCACGCCGATGCCGCGGACGTTTATGTTGGTCTCCGGGCCGAAGATACGCTTGAAGAACTCTTCGGGCTGGTAGGCGTCGGGCACGAAGGGCAGCACGAAGCTGTCGACCCAGCCGATCGCGGTCCAGATCAGCCAGACAGTCAGCCCGATCGGCGCGATCACCACGATGCCCGTGAGGAAACTGGCCCGCAAGCTGGCGAAGAAGCCCGGCTTGCGCGGCTTTGGCTGAAGCTCTTCTTCGAACGGCGTCTTCATCGCTGTGACCCGGCTGCGCGCATGCAACGCGAAGCTAGGCACTTTCGCCGTTGCGGACAATGCCGGGCGGGGCAGTGGGGAACCATTTCAGGCCATCCCGGTCAATTCCCGGGCGATCCGGGCGCCCAGGCGTGCGTTGTTCAGCACGAGCGCGGCGTTGGCTTCGAGCGTGCGCCCGTCGGTCAGCTCGAGCAGGCGGGCGAGCAGGGCAGGGGTCACCGCCTTGCCGGTCACCCCGCGCGCCGCGATCTCGGCGGCCGCCCGGGCGATGAGGGGCGCGATCTCCTCGGCGGGGATTTCCGCCTCATCCGGCACCGGGTTGGCCACGAGCTGCCCGCCGGCGAGGCCGAGCGCGGCGCGGGTCCGATGCGCGCGGGCGATCGCGGCGGGATCGTCCATGCGCAGCGGCGCGGAGAGGCCCGACCGGCGCGACCAGAAGGCCGGAAACTCGTCCTGGCCCACGGCGATCACCGGCACGCCCAGGGTTTCGAGCACCTCCAGCGTGGTCGGCAGATCAAGGATCGCCTTCGCGCCGGCGGCCACGACGGTCACCGGGGTTTGCGCCAGTTCCTGCAGGTCGGCGGAAATGTCGAGGCTGCTCTCCCACCCCCGGTGGACGCCGCCGATGCCCCCCGTGGCGAAGACGGCGATGCCCGCCCGGGCCGCGGCGATCATGGTGGCCGCGACCGTCGTCGCGCCGGTGCCGCCGGTGGCCATGCAGGCCGCAAGATCGGCGCGCGAGAGCTTGGCCACCCCATCCGTCCGGGCGAGCCGGGCAAGCTCTGCGTCCGACAGCCCGACCCTGAGCCGGCCGTCCAGCACGGCGACGGTTGCGGGCACCGCGCCTTCCGCGCGCACCGTCGCCTCGACCTCGCGCGCGAGGGAAAGGTTGCGCGGACGCGGCAGCCCATGGGTCACGATCGTGCTTTCAAGCGCGACGACCGGGCGGCGGGCGTCCAGCGCCGCGACCACCTCGGGGGCGATGTCGGGATGTCTCACAGCGGTGTCTCCCCGGCAACGTGAAGGGCGGCCGCCCCGAGCGCGCGGTCCAGCGCCGCCGCGTCGTCCGCGCCCGCGCGCTCGGCCGCGATGTGCGCGGCCATGAAGGCGTCCCCCGCCCCGGTGACGCGGGTGACCATCACCGCGGGCGGGGATGCGACGACGACCGCCTCCGCCGACGCGGCGCAGGCGGGCCGCGCCCCGTCGGTCACGACAACGCGCCGCGCGCCGCGCGCGACCAGCCGCAGCGCGGCCTCTTCGGCCGATGCGAAGGCGCGTCCGTCCAGGATCTCCGCCTCGCTGCGGTTGAGGTAAAGCGCCGCGCCGCCATGGGACAGGAAGGGCAGGAGGCGCTCGGCCTTGCCGGGCGAGGCGGGCGCCACGCGAAGATCGGCCGTGGCGAAGGCGGGATCGGTGGCGATGCGTTCCAGAAGCGCCTGCGTCAGGTTGCCGTCGAGCGCCACCATGCCGGACCAGGGCGCCTCTGCCCGCCCGAGCGGCCCGGCGAGAAGCGGGCGCAGGATCTTGTCGCCCGCGGCCTCGAGCGAGTGCGCATCCGCGATGGCCGCAACGAGGCCGTTCGCGCCCTCGATCGCCATGTAGCGATCGGTGGGCAGATCGTCGGAGCGGTAGACATGCTGCGTCTCGAGGCCGAGCGCCGCGCATTCGGCGATCAGCGCATCGCCGTCCGGATCCCGGCCCACCGCGCTCAGCAGCGCCGGGCGCAGCCCCAGCCGGGCCAGCGTCGCCGCGATGTTGAGCGCCACGCCGCCCGGCACCCGGGCGATCCGCCCCGGAAGGTCGGACCCCGGCGCCATGTGGCTTGCCGTGCGGCCGATCACGTCCCAGAGGACGGAGCCGATGCAAAGGATGTCGGGACGCGCGGCGCTCATGGCCGGTCTATTGGCCCATGGCGCATTCCCGCGCAAGCACGCGGTGGCCCCTTGCGCGACGCGCCGCGAGGGGGTATGTGCGCGGCGTCAAATCCCGCAGGCAGGGGCCGGGCGGGCAGGGGAGACATCCCTGCGCGTCCACCGGTTGGGGCAGATGCCCTGAATTGCCGCTGCCCAGGACAAACCGGAAAGGAATGAAGACATGGCTCTTCCCGAGTTCTCCATGCGTCAGTTGCTCGAGTCTGGCGTGCATTTCGGCCACCAGACCCAGCGCTGGAACCCGCGCATGGCGCCGTTCATCTACGGGGCCCGCAACGGCATCCACATCGTCGACCTGACGCAGACGGTCCCGATGCTCGACGCGGCGCTCAACGCGATCCGCGAGACGGTGGCCAAGAACGGCCGCGTGCTTTTCGTGGGCACCAAGCGCCAGGCGCAGCGCCCGATCGCCGAAGCGGCCGAGAAATGCGCCCAGTATTACATGAACCACCGCTGGCTCGGCGGCACGCTGACCAACTGGCAGACCGTCAGCCGGTCGATCCAGCGCCTGAAATCCATCGACGAGCAGGCCGAGGGTGGCTTCGAGGGCCTGACCAAGAAAGAGCGCCTCGGCATGGAGCGCGAGCAGCAGAAGCTCAACGACTCGCTCGGCGGCATCCGCGAGATGGGCGGCGTGCCCGACATGCTTTTCGTCATCGACGTGAAGAAGGAAGCGCTCGCCGTGGCCGAGGCCAACAAGCTCGGCATCCCGGTCGTCGCGGTCGTGGACACCAACTGCTCGCCCGACGGCGTGGATTACATCATCCCGGGCAACGACGACGCCGCCCGCGCCATCTCGCTCTACTGCGACCTGGTGAGCCGCGCGGCGCTCGACGGGATGTCGGCCCAGCTTGGCGCCGCGGGCGTCGACGTGGGCGCGCTCGCCGAGGCGCCGGCGGAAGAGGCGCTGGCCGAGGCCGGCGAGGACAGCGCGCCGGCAGGCCAGCAGCCAGCGGAAAGCTGAGGCGCGCGCCGCCCGCCCGCAGGGCACAGTGTCGCAAGACTGATACAGGGCGCGGGTATCGCGCCCTGAACCGGATATGAGCAAGGAGAAGCCGACATGGCAATCACCGCTTCCCAGGTGAAAGAACTGCGCGAGATGACCGGCGCAGGCATGATGGACGCCAAGAAGGCGCTGACCGAGACGGGCGGCGACATGGAGCAGGCGATCGACTGGCTGCGCACCAAGGGTCTTGCCAAGGCCGCGAAGAAGTCGGGCCGCACCGCCGCCGAAGGGCTCGTGGCCGTCAAGGTCGCCGATGGCAAGGGCGTCGCGGTGGAGGTGAACTCCGAAACCGACTTCGTCGCGAAGAACGCCGAATTCCAGGACTTCGTCGGCAAGGTGGCCGAGGCCGCGCTCGACGCGCCGGATATCGACGCGCTGGCGTCGGCCGACCTTGGCGGCAAGACCGTGGCCGAGACGCTCACGGACAAGATCGCCACCATCGGCGAGAACATGACCCTGCGCCGGATGGCCAAGGTCGAGGGCCCGGTGGTCGTGTCCTATGTCCACAACGCCGCCACCGACGGCATGGGCAAGATCGGCGTGCTCGTGGCTCTTTCCGGCGGTGACGAGGCTTTCGGCCGCCAGGTCGCGATGCACATCGCCGCCGCGTCGCCCCAGGCGCTCAACGCCGACGAGCTCGACCCGGCGCTGGTGGAGCGCGAGCGCACCGTGCTGAGCGAGCAGGCCCGCGAATCCGGCAAGCCCGAGCAGGTCATCGAAAAGATGATCGAGGGGCGCATGAAGAAGTTCCTCGGCGAGGTGACGCTTCTCGGCCAGGCCTTCGTCATCGATCCCGACAAGACCGTCGAAGAGGCCGCGACGGATGCCGGCGCGGACATCCTCGGCTACCTCCGCCTCGAAGTGGGCGAGGGGATCGAGAAGAAGGAAGAGGATTTCGCCGCCGAGGTCGCGAAGGCCGCGCAGGGCTGAACGCAACCGTCCATCGGATCGAGCGTCTTCAGGGTGGGTGCGGGCAGCCGCGCCTACCTTTTTCGATGCCTCGAAAGGAACCGCGATTCCACAGATATCGAAAGGAAGCGGCGCCGCCATCCGGCACCGCTTCCCGGCGCTGCCCCCGAAATCGGGGATGAAGCGAGGACAGCTCCCACAGGCCGTGCCCGGGCCTGTCGCGCGCCCGGTGCATCGGTAGCCGATCCCCCGGCCTTCGGAGGGCGCGCCATCCCCGGAAAACGGGTGGTGGCGCGCCTCCGTCGGTGTGATCCTACCGGATCCAACTCGTCCCGAACGCCCTCACAGTGCGCCATCGGGGCGCCGCAGCATAGTCGGGAAAACCTGACCTTGCGTCGGCCGCACCGGAAAATCGCAGGGAATCAGAATCTTGCCGCTCAGGCTTCCAGCACGAACATCTGGTTCTGGAACGCGGCCTTGAGGACGGCCTGCGCGGTCGTCTCGACATCGAGCGCCTCGCGAGCCAGACGCAGGTGCTTTTCCACGGTCGCGGGCGTCAGGCCGAGGATCTGCGCGATGTCCTGGATGGTCTTGCCGTCGCCCACCCATTCGAGGACTTCCCGCTGGCGCCGGGTCAGGCTGCGGCCGGGCGCCGTGCGGGGCAGGGTGAGGATCTTCAGATGCGCGACGTTGTTCATCACCAGGATGTCGTCGCCGTGCTCGTCCCAGATCGCATCGACCTCGGACTGCGTCATGCCGGACCGGGCCGTCAGCGCGATCGCGCCCTTGGACCGCTGCGTGATGGCCTTGAAGCTGATCGAATATCCCGCCGTGACGCCCATGGACCGGTTGAACTCGAGAACGCGGCGTTCCTGCGGGCTCAGGGCCGAGCGATCGATCATCTCGGCGAGGATCGACCAGCTGCACGCGCCTTCGTTCTCCAGCGCCCAGCGAACCATGGGCGCGTGGAAATAGAGGCCTTCTCCGACGAAGACATCCGTATAGGCGCGGGCGTGGTTGGTGAGAAGGATGAAGTCGGCCGGATCGCCAAGCGATGCGCCCGAGCGGTAATAGGTGAAACCGTAAAGCAGCCGGTCGAAGCCGTATTCGGCCATCTTGCTGCTGTGCAGTTCCCAGAGATCCTCGACGCTGGGGCTGTTCAGGATCCTGGTGAGATGCTCGCGGATCATCCGGTCGCTCCCTCGATATGCGCCGCCAGCGCGTCGAGGGCGAGCAGATAGCCCAGCGGGCCGAACCCGGCGATCTGGCCGATCGCGACCGGCGCGATGTGCGAGCGGTGCCGGAAGCGTTCGCGCGCGTGGATGTTGGACAGATGGACCTCGACCGTGGGCAGGGCCACGGAGGCGATCGCGTCGCGCAGCGCGATAGAGGTGTGGGTATAGGCGCCGGCGTTCAGGACAATGCCGGCGCAATCGGACCGCGCGTCATGTATCGCGTCCACCAGCGCGCCTTCGTGGTTGGATTGGCGCGCGGTGAGATCGAAGCCCAGACCGGCCGCGCGCTCCGCACAGCGTGCCTCGATCTGCGGCAGGGTATCGGCGCCGTAGATCTCGGGTTGGCGCGTGCCCAGCAGGTTGAGGTTCGGCCCGTTCAGAAGAAGAATTCTGCTCATCGAATGCAACTATCCATCATCCGTCAGCCAAAGAGAACCAGAAAACCTTGGCGATCACATGGCTTTGTTCGGGTTTCTATATTTAACATAATATATATTATGCGCCTTATGCTGATACGCCGTCAGGCGCCCCCCAGGCGCTGCCAGGCATGCACGAGGCGCGCCCCCGTCTCGTAATAGAGGCTTCGCGTCAGGGTCGCGCTTTCGCCGTAGCGCGCCACCGGCGAGATCGGCAGCACGCTTTCGTCCCCGTCGAGCAGCGCCCGCGCCGCGGCCTGCCCGAAAAGCGTGCCCGGCGCGATGCCGCGCCCGGAATAACCGAAGACGGCGAGCGCGCCCCGGGCGGGACGCAGGATGCGCGGGACGTGATCCTCGGTCACCGCGATCCAGCCCGACCAGGCGTGATCGAACGCTGCGCCCGACAGCGCGGGGAAAAGCCGGGCGAGCTTCGCGCGGGCCCAGCCGTGGTGCAGCGCCCTGCCCCCACGCTCCGGCAGCCCCATCGCGCCGAGGATCAGCCGCCCCGAGGCGTCGCGGCGGAACGAGGTCATCACGAGGCCGGTATCCCAGCATCCTTCGCCGCCGGGCAAGAGCGCGGCGCCCTCTGCCGCGCCCAGTGGCGCGGTGGCGAGCTGGAAGTAGCTGAGTCGCGCGGTCCGCGGCACCGCCATGCCGGGAAATGGCACATGGTAGGCATTGGTGGCCACCAGTAGCCGCGGGGCGACCGCCTTGCCCGCCGCCGTCCCGACATGCCAGGAACCGTTTTCCTTATTCAAGGAAATGACTTGCGCGTTTTCGTGAATGTGCGCGCCACGGTCTCGCGCCGCGCGTGCAAGGCCCCTGGCATAGGCCAGCGGCTGCACCGTCCCGGCGCGCGGGTCGTGCAGCGCCCCCGCCAGCCCGGACGCGCCGGTGCGCGCGGCCGTTTCCTCGGCCCCGATCAGGCGCACCGGCGCGCCCACGGCGTGCAGCTGTCCCGCGCGGCGCCGCAGCTCGGCCAGCCCGGCTGGCGCGTGGGCGCAATGCAGCGTTCCGGCGCGGACGGGCTCGCAGGCGATCCCGTGGCATTCCGCCAGGCCGAAAACGAGCTCCGGCGCCCCGGCGAGCGCCGCGTTGAGCCTTGCGCCGGCCTCCGCCCCGAGCGTGTCCATCACGTCCTGCGGCGGCAGCCAGAGGCCCGCGTTCACCAGCCCGACATTGCGGCCCGACCCGCCGTGACCGATGCGCTCTGCCTCGAGCAGCACGACACGCGCGCCCTGCCCCGCAGCCCACAACGCGGCCGCCGCGCCGGTGAAGCCGCCGCCAATGATCGCGAGATCGGCCTCGACCTCCGACCGAAGGGGCGGCGCGTCGAGCGCCGGCTCGCCCGCGGTCTCTTCCCAGAGATTGCCCAAGGGTCCTCCCGTCCGGATGCGTGGCGCGGCGAGTGAACCCGATGATCCCCGGGCGCTCAACCCCCTTCGGCGTGATCGCGGAGGTCCGCGACGCGTCGGGAAAGCCCGGCAAGCCGTTCCGGCGCGGGGAAAAATCGCGCTTGCCGGATTAGCCGAGCGCGTATCCCGCGCCGCGCACCGTGCGCAGCGGATCCGGCCCGCCATGCTGGCAGAGCGCCTTGCGCAGCCGCCCGATATGCACGTCGACCGTTCGGGTGTCGACGTAGATGTCCCGACCCCAGACCCGGTCGAGAAGCTGTTCGCGCGTCCAGACGCGGCCCGGCTTTTCCATGAAGGTCGTGAGCAGGCGGAATTCGGTCGGGCCCAGCTTCAGGGGCTTGTCGTCGCGGAAGACCTTGTGCGTCTCGGAATCGAGGAGGATGTCCTCGAAGACCAGTTGCTGGCCCACCGTGGCCGGGCGCGTGCGCCGCAGCTGCGCGCGCACGCGCGCCATGAGTTCGATCACCGAATAGGGCTTGATGACATAGTCGTCCGCGCCGGTTTCCAGCCCGCGCACGCGGTCCACCTCCTCGGAGCGGGCCGACAGCATGATGACCGGCACGGCGCGCGTCTCGGGACGCGATTTCAGGCGGCGGCAGACCTCGATGCCGGAGACGTTGGGCAGCATCCAGTCCAGCACGATGATGTCGGGCGACTGCTCCTCGACGACGAGAAGCGCCTCCTCGCCATTCGCGGCGCGGGCGACGCGGAAGCCCTCGGCCTCCAGGTTGTAGGACAGAACCTCGCGCTGTGCGGGTTCGTCCTCGACCACCAGCACCATCGGTTGATCGGCGTGCATGGGCTCAATCCCCGGCCTCGTCGTCGTCGGCGTCGTCTCCGGGCGTGGGCGAGAATTTCGGATCGACCGAGGTGCGGTCGGCCTTGGGCCGGAGCTCTTCGGGCATCTCGCCCGTCACCAGGAAAACCACCTGCTCGGCGATTCCGGTGACGTGATCGCCCATGCGCTCGATGTTCTTGGCGATGAAATGCAGGTGCATGCAGGCGGTGATGTTGCGCGGGTCCTCCATCATGAAGGTCAGGAACTCGCGGAAAAGCGCGTTGTACATCTGATCGACGTCGCGGTCCCGGGCGATCACGTCCTCGGCGAGCGCGGCATCGCGCTGGATGTAGGCGTCGAGCGCGTCCTTGAGCATCAGTTCCACCTCGCGCGCCATGCGGCGCAGCGCCGAGGCGGCGCCGTCGATGCTGTGCATCTGCAGGAGCACGGTGGTGCGCTTGGCCATGTTTTTCGACAGATCGCCGATCCGCTCGAGGTTGCCGGCGATCTTCATCACCGACAGGATGACGCGCAGATCCACCGCGGTGGGGGCGCGCAACGCGATCAGGCGCGCAGACTCGTCGTTTATCTGTTCCTCGAGCGCGTCGATGGCGACGTCGCCTTCGCGCACCTCGTCGGCCATTTCCTCGTCCCGCGCTTCCAGCGCGTTGGCGGCGCGCATGATGGCGGCCTCGACAAGGCCGCCCATCTTCATGATCCGCGCCTGGATCGTCTCGAGATCGCGGTCAAAGACCGACGCGATGTGGGGACCTTCCAGCATGCTCATGGGGTTATCCGATCCGTCCGGTGATGTAGCTTTCGGTCCGGGGATCCTCGGGATTGGTGAAGATCTTGCCCGTCTCGCCATATTCAACGAGATTGCCCAGATGGAAGAAGGCCGTCTTCTGGCTCACGCGGGCGGCCTGCTGCATCGAGTGCGTCACGATCACCACCGAGTAGTCCCGGCGCAGCTCCTCGATGAGTTCCTCGACCTGACCCGTGGCGATGGGATCGAGGGCCGAACAGGGCTCGTCCATCAGCAGCACTTCGGGCTCTGTCGCCACGGCGCGCGCGATGCACAGGCGCTGCTGCTGGCCGCCCGAGAGACCGGTGCCCGGCGCGTCGAGCCGGTCCTTGGCCTCGTCCCATAGCGCGGCGCGGCGCAGCGACCGCTCGACGATCTCGTCGAGATCGGCCTTGGTGGTCGCAAGGCCGTGGATCTTGGGCCCGTAGGCCACGTTGTCGTAGATCGACTTCGGGAACGGGTTGGGCTTCTGGAACACCATGCCGACGCGGGCGCGCAACTGCACCGGGTCGATATCGGGATCGTAGATATCCTCTCCGTCGAGCCGGATGTCCCCTTCCACGCGCGCCACGTCGATGGTGTCGTTCATCCGGTTCAGGCAGCGCAGGAAGGTGGACTTGCCGCAGCCCGAGGGGCCGATGAAGGCGGTCACCGTCTTGTCCTCGATGTCCACGTCCACGTCCTTGATGGCATGGGTGGAGCCATAGAAGACCTGGACGTCGCGGGCCGCGATCTTGATCTCGTGGGTTTCCTGCACGTCGGAATGTCTCGGTGTGGGTGCGTCGTACATGGCCATGGGTCCTGTCACCACTTCCGCTCGAACTTGTTGCGGAGATAAATTGCGATCGCATTCATGAAAATGAGAAATGTCAGCAGCACGAGGATCGCCGCCGAGGTGCGGCTGACGAAGCCCCGCTCCGGGCTGTCGGCCCAGATGAAGATCTGCGTGGGCAGCGCGGTGGCGCTGTCGAAGGGCGATGTGGGCGCCGAGGTGATGAAGGCGTTCATCCCGATCAGCAGAAGCGGCGCCGTCTCGCCCAGGGCCTGCGCCAGCCCGATGATCGTGCCCGTCAGGATGCCCGGCATGGCAAGCGGCAGGACGTGCTGGAAGACGACCTGGTGCTTCGAGGCGCCCACGCCGAGCGCCGCCTCGCGGATCGACGGCGGCACCGCCTTCAGTGCCGCACGGGTCGCGATGATGATCGTCGGCAGCGTCATCAGCGCCAGCGTCAGCCCGCCCACGAAGGGGGCCGAGCGCGGCAGGCCGAACCAGTTGATGAAGACGGCGAGCGCGAGCAGGCCGAACACCACCGAGGGCACCGCGGCGAGGTTGTTGATGTTGACCTCGATGAAGTCGCTGACGCGGTTCTTCGGCGCGAATTCCTCCAGATAGATCGCCGCGCCGATGCCCAGCGGGAAGGAAATCAGGAAACAGGTGAGCAGCGCCCAGAAGGAACCGACCAGCGCGCCCTTCAGCCCCGCGAGTTCGGGGAAGCGCGAGTCGGCATTGGTGATCAGCCGGGTATTGAGGGGTTTCGACACCATCCCCAGCTCGTCCAGCCGGTCGAACCGCTCGATCGCGGCGTCGTCGAGCCGCCGGTTCGCCTCGGGCGTGTCGCGCTTCACCAGGCCCTTGGCGAGCTGGTCGTAGGGGTCCGAAACCGGCACGTTCAACGTGATCGTCTCTCCGATCAGCGACGGGTCGGCCACAATCCTGTCCCGCAGGGTGAACTGTGCCCCGTTCGACAGGATCGACGAGACCTCGCGGGCCGCCACGCGGTCCGACATGTCCACGTCGGGGAAATACTGCCCCATGGAGTCGCTCAGCACGTCCCGGAACCCCCCGCGGGGCAGGTTTTCCTCGCTGATCTCGTCTGGGTCCACATAGACCTCGAGCTCGACATGCGTCTGGGTGAACGCCTGGTAGCCCGTGCTGACGAGAGAGCCGATCAGGATCACCAGCATCAGCATCGCGAAGGAGATCGCGGCGATACCGAGCCCCTGCAGGATGAGCTGCTTGCGGTTGCGCCGCGAGAGGCTCTTGCGCACCGCATCCGTGGTGGCGTTGATCGGGCGCGGGCCGGCGCCGCTGTCAGGCGTTGTGTCGGTCATGGGTGCGCGGGCCTCAGTCGTAGATTTCACGATACTTGCGGACGATCCGCAAGGCGAGGACGTTGATCAGCAGCGTCGCGACGAAGAGCACCATGCCCAGCGCGAAGGCCGCCAGCGTCTTGGGGTTGTCGAAGGCCGTGTCGCCGATCAGCAGCGTGACGATCTGCACCGTCACCGCGGTCACGCTGTCGAGCGGGTTGATCGTCATCTTCGCGATCAGGCCGGCGGCCATCACCACGATCATCGTCTCGCCGATGGCGCGGCTGACGGCCAGAAGCACACCGCCCACGATGCCGGGGATCGCGGCGGGAAAGAGCACGTTCAGCATCGTCTCCGCACGCGTCGCCCCCAGAGCGAGCGAGCCGTCACGCAGGCTTTGCGGCACCGCCGAAAGCGCGTCGTCGGCGAAGGACGAGATGAACGGGATCAGCATGATGCCCATCACGCTGCCCGCCGCCAACGCGGTGTTGGGCGAAACGTCGAGGCCGAGGTTCTGCCCGAACGTGCGCAGCGCGGGGGCCACGACGAGGATGGCGAAGAACCCGTAGACCACCGTGGGCACGCCCGCCAGGATCTCGAGCACCGGCTTTACCGTGCGGCGCACCCGATGCGGCGCGAATTCGTTGAGGTAGATGCCCGTCAGCAGGCCGACGGGGACCGCGACCGTCAACGCCACGGTCGCGATCACGATCGTGCCGAGGAAGACCGGGATCGCGCCGAAGGCGCCCTCGGCCGCGATCTGGTCTTCGCGGATCGGGATCTGCGGCTCCCAGTTGATCCCGAACAGGAAATCGGTGAAGGGGACCATCGAGAAGAACTTGGCCGTTTCGAACGCCAGCGCGGCGACGATGCCCACGGTGGTGAAGATCGCCACCGTCGAACAGAAGATCATCAGCCCCGAGGTGATGCGCTCCACCCGCTGCCGGGCGCGGAAGCCGGGCGACACGCTGCGGCGGGCGTAGATCATCAACGCGATCGATCCCGTGGCGACGACGATCACGAGCAGCCAGTCGCTGAGCGCGTGAAGGCGCAAGAGCCTGTCGGCGGCGGCGAGTTTCCAGTCCTCCGGCGTGCCGAACACGTTATCTCGGCTGATCGACTTGATCTCGGCGAGAATGAGCTGGATCGCGCCAGTCCCCAGATCGTCGAGCGTGCCCTCCGGCAAACCGGACATCACCAGGCTGTCGATGACCGGCCCCTCGAGCGCGAGCCAGAAAAGCAGCACGACCAGCACCGGAACCACGATCAGCAGGGCGGAAAACAGGCCGTGGAAGTTTTCCAGCGAATGCAGGCGCGTGCCGCCCGCGCGGATCGCGCGCGCCGCCTGCCGGTTGAGCAGATACCCGACGATGGTCGCCGCGAGGAGGATGACAAAGGCCGCGAGGGTCATGGCGAGACTTTCGTCTTGAGACGGAATGACCCGCCCGGGCCTTTGCCCGGGCGGGTCGTGGAGAAGCCGGAATTATTCCGGCGCTTCCATGGACTTGCCGTTCAGAACGGCGTCCTGAACCTCGGCACGGCGCGCATCGCCGAGAGCGACCATGCCACGCTCGGTCAGGTAGCCGCCGGGCGCCATGGCGTCTTCGGACATGTACTCTGCGATGAACTCGTTCAGACCCGGGATCACGCCGCGATGCGCGTTCTTGACATAGAAGAACAGCGGGCGCGAGATCGGGTAGGCACCGTCGGCGATGGTGTCCGGGTCGGGGTCGACACCATTGATCGAGACCGGCTTCAGGGTATCCAGGTTCTCGAACAGGAACGAGTAGCCGAAGATGCCCATCGCGTTCTGGTCGGAGTTCAGGCGCTGAACGATCAGGTTGTCGTTCTCGCCGGCTTCGATGAAGGGACCATCGGTACGCATGCGCGCGCAGTTCTCTTCGGCCCAGTCGCCGTCGTGGTTCTGCGCGACGTAGTCCAGCTCGAGGCAGCCTTCGACCATCGCCAGCTCGACGAAGGCGTCACGGGTGCCGGAGGTCGGCGGCGGGCCGAGGACGACGATTTCGATGTCGGGCAGGCGCGAATCGATTTCGGACCAGGTGCTGTAGGGGTTCTCGGCCCACTCGCCGTCAACCGGCACCTCGGCGGCCAGCGCCAGGTAGATCTCGGAAAGCGAAAGATCCCAGTCGTAGTCGTTGGCGTTCGAGATGGCGATCGACAGGCCGTCGGAGCCGATATTGGCCTGCGTGATGTCGGTCACGCCGTTTTCCTGGCAGAGTTCCCATTCGGACATCTTCATCGCGCGCGATGCGCCGGTGATATCCGGATGCTGCTCGCCGATGCCGGCGCAGAAGATCTGCATGCCACCGCCCGTGCCGGTCGATTCGACGATCGGGGACGGAAACTCGGTTGCGTTTGCGAACTGCTCCGACACCGCCTGGGTGTAGGGGAACACGGTGGACGAGCCGACGATGCGGATTTCGTCGCGCGCGGCGGCAGCGGTCGCGGAAACGGCAGCGATCGCCAGGGAAGAGGCGGTCAGTTTCACGAAATTCATGGATAAGCTCCTGATATCGGGTTTCAGGACGCGCATCACGCATCCTTGAGCGCCACCTACGTTCGCCCCGCAATGCTTTTGTGACAGGTAGGTAACGGTTTTATGACACCGTCGATTTGTCGGCGTTCCGCGCGGCCCTGACGTGACGGCAGTGCCGCCGCGCGCGCGTCAGTCGAGCGGCAGGATCACGCCGAAACGGCTTCCCTGCCCCGGCGTGCTTTCGATTCGCAGCCGGCCGCGGTGGCGATTCAGGATGTGTTTCACGATCGCGAGGCCAAGCCCCGTGCCGCCCATCTCGCGCGAGCGGTGATTGTCCACCCGGTAGAATCGCTCGGTCAGGCGCGGCAGGTGAAGCTCGTCGATCCCCGGGCCGGTGTCGGCCACGGTCACCTCGACGCCGGGCACGCGCAGCCTCGGCTCATGCGCGGTGCGGTCGAGGCGCACCGTCACCTCGCAGCCCCGGCCGCCATACTTGATCGCGTTCTCCACAAGGTTCGTGAAGACCTGGCGAAGCTGGTCCTCGTCCCCCGGCACGGTGATGTCCCCGGCCTCCGCCGGAAGATCGGCGTGCAGCGTCACCCCCGCCTCCTCCGCGAGCGGCGCGAGCCCGCGCAGCGTGGAGCGCAGAAGATCCGGCAGCGCGACGCGATCGGCGGGCCGCATCCGCTCGTCCGCCTCCACCCGGCTCAGCGACAGAAGATCGCCCACGAGGCGGTTCATGCGTCCGGCTTCGGCCTCCATGATCTCCAGGAACCGCTCGCGCGCGGCGGCATCATCGCGCGCGGGCCCGCGCAGCGTCTCTATGAAGCCCAGCAGCGCGGTCAGGGGGGTGCGCAGCTCGTGGCTGACATTCGCCACAAAGTCGCGCCGGATCTGGCCCGCCATCTCGAGGTGCGTCACGTCCTCGAAGACCACCAGCAGCCCCGGCGCCTCGCCCGGGCGGAAGAGCGCGGGCGCGAGGCTCACGCGGAACATCACGTCCTGCCCGCGCTCGTTGGCGACGAACTGCGCGATCCGCCGCTTCCGATCGGCAAGGCAGGCCTCGATCGCGTCCAGAAGCTGGGGCTGGCGCAGCGCCGTGGCGAAATGGCGCCCCTCGATCCCGTCGCCCAGCAGGTTGAGCGCGGGGGCGTTGGCGGCGACGATGCGCGCCTCGCGCGCGATCGCCACCGCCGGCATCGGCAGCGCATCGACCATCGAGGAGATCACGGCGTCAGGCATCAGGACAGGACAGTTCCGCGCGGCACACGCGCCCTGGACCGGGCGGGCGAAGCCTTGCCGACGCCCGCCCGAAAGTAAAGCCGGCGCCCCGTCAGGCCGCCGCGCGCCGCGCGGCATCGGCCGCGGCGGCGAGCGCTCCGGTCAGCGCATCCGGCTCCTCGAGCCCGACCGAAAGGCGGAACGTGCCCTCGGAAATCCCGAGCGCGGCGCGCGCTTCCGGGCCGAGCCCCCGATGGGAGGACGAGGCGGGATGCGAAAGCGTGCTGCCCACGTCGCCCAGCGTCGGCGCGAAGGCGATCCCCCCGGCCGCGCGCACGAAGGCGTTCGCGGCGGCGCGCCCGCCCTCGATCTCGAAGGTGACCATGTTGCAAAAGCGCGCGCCGAGGAGCGCCCGCGCGCGCGCCGCGTCCGGATGATCGTCCCGGCCGGGATAGATCACCCGGCGCACGCCCGGCATCGCGGCCAGCGCGTCCGCGACCGCGGCCGCCGTCGCCTCCGCCCGGTCGAAGCGCAGCGGGAAGGTGGCAAGGCCCCGCTCGGCCAGCCAGCAGTCGAAGGGGCTCGCCGTCATGCCCGCCGTGACCGCGAAGGCCTCCATGCGCCGCAGAAGCGCCGCGTCGCGCGCGCCCACCCAGCCGAGCGTGGCGTCGGAGTGGCCCGACAGCAGTTTGGTCACCGACTGGATCACGATGTCGGCGCCGTGCTCGGCGGGCCGGATCGCGCGCGGCGTGGTGAAGGTGTTGTCCACCGCCAGCAGGATGCCGCGCGCCCTCGCGAGCCGCGCGATGCCCTCGAGGTCCGCCACGCGCAGCGTCGGGTTCGAGACCACCTCGATCAGGATCATCCGCGTCTCGGGCCTCAGCGCGGCCTCGACCGCCGCCGCGTCGCCCGCGTCGACGAAGCCCGTCGCGATCCCCAGCCGGGGCAGGTCCTCGGACAAGAGCCGAAGCGAGCGGCCGTAAAGCTGGTCGCCCCCCAGGATGTGGTCGCCGGCCCGGAGAAGGCCCAGAAGCGCGGCGCTCACCGCCGCCATGCCCGAGCCCACGGTGACGCCCGCGCCCACCCCTTCCATCGCCGCGATCCGCCGCGCCAGCGCTGCCGCGTTCGGGTGTCCCTCGCGGGCATAGGCGAACCCTTCGCGCCGCCCTTCGTACTGGGCGTCCAGCGCGTCGGGGTCCTCCGTTTCGTAGACGACGGAGGGCATGATGGGGGCGCCCACCGGGGCGCTTTCCCCGCCCGCGAGCGGCTCGGGGCGGATCAGGGTCGGTTTGGGATCGCGCATGGCATCTGTCTCCTGTCGGCGCGGGGCGCCGTCTGTCTCGGATCGGGCAGCCCCCCGCCCCCGGCGGTCCGTCAGATCCGGGTGAGCCGCTCGCGGTAGCGGCGCATGTTCTCCTGGTAGTGGAGGGCCGAGGCTCGCAGGCCGGCGATGGCCTGATCGTCGAGCGCGCGCACCACCTTGCCGGGCGCGCCCATCACCAGGCTGCCGTCGGGGATCTCCTTGCCCTCGGTCACCAGCGCGCCCGCGCCGATCAGGCAGTCGCGGCCGATGCGCGCGCCGTTCAGCACGATCGCGCCCATCCCGATCAGCGTGTCCTCCCCGATCGTGCAGCCATGCAGCATCACCTTGTGGCCGATCGTGCAGCCCGCCCCGATGGTGAGCGGATAGCCCATGTCGGTATGGCAGACGCAGTTCTCCTGCACGTTCGAGCCGGCGCCGACGGTGATCGGTTCGTTGTCGCCCCGCAGCGTGCACCCGAACCAGACGGAGGCGGCATCCTCCACGATGACCTTGCCGATCAGGTTGGCGTCGGGCGCGACCCATGCATCGGCGGCGATCTGCGGCGCGTGGCCGTCGAGAGAGTAGAGTGTCATCGGCGCTCCTCGAATTCCGACTGCAAGCGGCGCACATGATCCGTGAGCCCGGGCTGCTGCGTGCGGCGCAGCCGTGTCGCGGTCACGATGGTGCGCAGCTTTTCCTCGGTCGCGTCAAGATCGTCGTTGACCAGCACGAAGTCGTAGCCGTCCCAGTGACTGATCTCGTCCCAGCTTTTCTGCATCCGCCCCGCGATGGTGTCGTGGGAATCCTTGCCGCGGCTTTCGAGCCGCCGGCGCAGCTCGGCGATGGAGGGCGGCAGCAGGAAGATGGACAGCGTGTGCTGGCCGAGCCCCGAGTTGCGGATCTGCTGCGCGCCCTGCCAGTCGATGTCGAAGAGCACGTCCTTGCCTTCCGCGATCGCGGCCTCCACGGGGGCGCGCGGAGAGCCGTAGAAGTTCCCGAAGACATGCGCGTGCTCCAGCATCCCGCCCTCGGCGACATCGGACTTGAAGTCGCGCTCGGACAGGAAGTGATAGTCCTGCCCGTCGACCTCTCCCTCGCGGGGCGGGCGCGTGGTTGCCGAGACGGAGAAGATGATCGACGGATCCCAGGCGCGCAGGCGCCGGGCGAGGGTGGACTTGCCCGCACCCGAGGGCGAGGAGAGGATGATCAGCAGGCCGCGCCGGTCGTCCATGTCGTTCACTCCACGTTCTGGACCTGCTCGCGCATCCGGTCGATCACCGCCTTCAGTTCGAGCCCGATGCGGGTGAGGTCAGGGTGACCCGACTTGGAGCAGACGGTGTTCGCCTCACGGTTGAATTCCTGCGTCAGGAAATCCAGCCGCCGGCCGGCGGGCGCGTCTTCGTCCAGAAGGGCGCGCGCCGCGGCCACATGGGCGCGCAGGCGGTCGAGTTCCTCGGTGATGTCCGCCTTGACCGCGAGGAGCGCGAGCTCCTGCGCGACGCGCCCCTCGTCTACATCCACCGCTTCCGCGACGCGGGCGAGCGCGTCCTTCAGGCCGCGCGCCGCGTCCTCGCGCCGGGCTTCTGCCGCGCCCGCGGCGGCCTCCGTCAGCCGCGCGATCTCGTCGATCTCCCGGCGCAACACCGTCTCGAGCTCCCGCCCCTCGGCCGCGCGCATCGCCAGGAAGGCGTCCAGCACCGCCTCGAAATCGGCCAGCAGTGTCTGGCGCAGCCCGGGCCCGGCGCTTTCCGGCGCGGGCTCGGCCATCACGCCGCGCAGGGCGAGGACCTGGGCGGCGTTCGCGGGTGCGAGATCGACGCCCGTCTCCCGCGCCCGCGCCTCCACCTCGGCCAGCGCGGCGAGCGCCGCGTCGAGGCGCGCCGCGTCGAGCGCGGGGGCCGCCGCCCGGCCCGGCGCAGGCGCGATCCGAAGCGCGAGCGTCACGCTGCCCCGGGCCATGGCGGCCGAAAGACGGGCGCGCAGCGCGGGCTCCAGCCCCTCGATCCAGTCGGGCACGCGCAGGCGCAGGTCGAGCCCGCGCGCGTTCACGCCGCGAAGCTCCCAGGTCCAATCCTGGCCCTCGCCCGCGCCCCGCCCCGTGGCGAAGCCTGTCATGGAGCGTATCATCCACCCCTCCTGCCCGTCCTGCGCCGCAGCTACGGCAATTCGGTGCCCGGGAGCAACCCCGTCCGGACGGCGGCGACGGGTGCCGCGCGCAGGGGTTAACCAATCGAGTCAAATTTGCAGGGAATTTTCGTCGAAACATGGCATGTTAAGGTTCTGGAAACCTTTATGACCACAAGCTTACCGGAACGCTGGCGGCGCTCCGGACGACCGTGGAGGAGCCATGCCGGGCGACGACTGCAGGACGGGCGACGTGATCTCGATGGAGCGTTTTCTCGCGGCAAGACGGTTTCGGGCGGGCGGGATCGTCGAAAGCTACTGGCAGGCCCTGCGCGGGCCCCGTGTGATGCCCGCCCGGGCCGAGATCGACCCGCGCGGCATCGAGGACGCCCTCGATTACGCCTTCATCGGAGAACGCATCGCACCGGGCCATGTCCGGCTTCGCGTGGCCGGCAGCCATCTGAGCGACCTCATGGGCATGGAGGTGCGCGGCATGCCGCTGTCGAGCTTCCTCTCGGCCGCTGCCCGGCCCGCCCTCGTCGACGTCCTCGCGCGTGTGCTGGACACGCCGGCCATGGCAACCGTCACGCTGGTGTCCGCCGCCGGGTTCGGGCGGCCCCGGCTCGACGCGCAGCTCAGGCTGCTGCCCCTCGAAAGCGACCTCGGAGAGCCGAGCCGCGTGCTCGGCAGCCTGGAGGCCGATGGCGGGATCGGCCGCGCGCCCCGGCGCTTCGACATCGCCGACACCGTGCTGGAGCCGCTTCTGGGGGGAACGCCCCTGCCCCGCGAGGGCGATCCCGCGCCCGCCGCGCCGGACGCGTGGACCGAAGCCGCCCCGCCGGATACGGACGGTCACGGCCTGTCGGAAGACGCGGGCGCCTACACCCCGCCGCCGCGACGCCACGGCGCACCGCATCTGCGGCTCGTCAAGACAGAGCGCGAGGACTGAGAGCGGGCCGGCGCGGGCACCCAAGGCCGCGTCAGACCGCGCGCACGCGCTCCGGGTCGCGCAGGCGGGTCAACTCCTCGGAGACGAGGAAGGCCAGTTCGAGCGACTGGCTCGCGTTCAGCCGCGGATCGCAGGCGGTGTGATAGCGCGAGGACAGATCGCTTTCCGTCACTGCGCGCACGCCGCCCGTGCACTCCGTCACGTCCTGGCCCGTCATCTCGAAATGCACCCCGCCGGGGACGGTGCCTTCGGCCGCGTGCACGCCGAAGAACTCCCGCACTTCGCGCAGCACCGCGTCGAAGGGGCGCGTCTTGTAGCCCGAGGCCGACTTGATGGTGTTGCCGTGCATCGGGTCGCAAACCCAGAGCACCTTGGCGCCCTCTTCCTCCACCGTCCGGACGAGACGCGGCAGGTGCTCGCCCACCTTGCCCGCGCCGAAGCGCGCGATAAGCGTCAGCTTGCCGGGTTCGTTCTCGGGGTTCAGCGTCCACAGGAGCCGCTTCAGATCGTCGTCGGTCATCGTCGGGCCGCACTTGAGCCCGACCGGGTTCAGCACGCCGCGCGCGAACTCGACATGCGCGCCGTCGGGCTGGCGGGTGCGGTCGCCGATCCAGATCATGTGGCCGGAGCCGGCAAGCCAGTTGCCGGAGGTCGAATCCTGGCGGCAGAGCGCCTCCTCGTATTCCAGCAGCAGCGCCTCGTGGCTGGTGTAGAAATCCACCGTGTGCAGCGTGTGCGCCTGGTCGCTGCTCACCCCCGCGGCGCTCATGAAATCGAGCGCGTCGGAAATCCTGGCGGCCATATCGCGGTATTTCGCGGACTTCTCCGACTCCGTGAAGCCAAGGGTCCACTGGTGCACCTGGTGCACGTCCGCGTAGCCGCCGGTCGAGAAGGCGCGCAACAGGTTCAGCGTGGCCGCGGCCTGCGTGTAGGCCTGAAGCATCTTCTGCGGATCGGGCACCCGCGCCTCGGGCGTGAAGGCAAGCTCGTTGACGATGTCGCCGCGGTAGGAGGGCAGCTCCACCCCGTCCTGCACCTCGACCGGCGCGGAGCGCGGCTTGGCGAACTGGCCGGCCATCCGGCCCACCTTCACCACCGGCACACGGGCGGCGTAGGTCAGCACCACGGCCATCTGCAGCATCACCTTGAAGGTGTCGCGGATGAGATCGGCGCTGAACTGCTCGAAGCTCTCGGCGCAGTCGCCGCCCTGAAGCAGGAATGCCTCGCCGCGGGCCGCGGCGCCGAGCTGGGCCTTCAGGCGCCGCGCCTCTCCGGCGAAGACGAGCGGCGGATATTTCGCGAGCTGCGCCTCCACCGCGGCCAGCGCCTCGGGATCGGTGTAGTCGGGCATCTGCACCCGGGGCTTCTCGCGCCAGCCGGATTTCCGCCAGTCCGCCATGGTCTCTCTCCACGTCGCTTGCATCGCAGTTGGGGATACTTACATGCCCGGTGACACCAAGGCCAGTGACGAAATCCGGCGGGCCTCTCTTGACGCTCGCTCGCGAAACCGGCCAATTGGACCGACGAACGCGACAGTCGCTGTCGCGCCAGCCAACCAGCCGAAGCGCCATCATGCAGACGTCCCGCCAGATAGTTGCGATTGAAACCGTTCCCGCGAAACCGCGGCGGTTCGTCTTCGTCCCGCTCGAGAATTTCTCGCTGCACTGTTTTTCCTCGGCGGTGGACTGCCTGCGCATCGCCAACCGCATGGCCAACCGAACGCTCTACAGCTGGAAGGTGATCGGCGAGGGTGGAGAGGCGGTGACCTGCTCGGCCGGCATCAGCTTCCGGCTCGAGGGCGATCTGGAGGAACTCTCGCGCGACGACACCGTGATGATCTGCGGCGGCCTCGACGTGCGCGACGCGACGACACGGCGGCTGCTCAACTGGTTGCGCCGGGAGGCGCGCAAGGGCCTGCCCGTAGGCGGGCTCTGCACGGCGAGCTACACGCTCGCCACGGCGGGGCTTCTCGATGGCAAGCGCGCCACGATCCACTGGGAGAACCAGGACAGCTTCGCCGAGGAGTTCGACGAGGTCGCGCTCACGAAGTCGATCTTCGTGATCGACGGCAACCGCATGACCACGGCGGGCGGCACCGCGTCCATCGACCTGATGCTCAAGCTCATCGCCAACGATCACGGCGAGGAACTGGCCAACGCGGTCGCGGATCAGCTGATCTACTCCTCGATCCGCACCGATCAGGACACGCCGCGCCTGTCGATCCCCACCAGGATCGGCGTGCGCCACCCCAAGCTCAGCCAGGTCATCCAGATGATGGAGGCCAATATCGAGGAGCCGATCAGCCCCGCGCTCCTCGCGCGCGAGGTCGGCATGTCGACCCGGCAGCTCGAGCGGCTGTTCCGGCGCTACCTCAATCGCTCGCCCAAGCGCTACTACATGGAACTGCGCCTCCAGAAGGCGCGCAACCTGCTGATGCAGACCGACATGAGCGTGATCAACGTGGCGCTGGCCTGCGGTTTCGCCTCGCCCTCGCATTTCTCGAAATGCTACCGGGCGCATTACGACACCACGCCCTACCGCGAGCGCGGCACCCACGCGGCGCGCCTGTCGATCTGAAACCGTTGAGGCGCGTGCCCGGCACGCACCCTTGCCGGGATCACTCCCCCGGCGCGGGCGTCATGCGGTAGATGGCGCCGTTCGCCTCGGAAATGAACCAGATCGCGCCGTCGGGGCCTTCGGTCACGTCGCGGACGCGCCGCGTCTGGGGCGTGGCGACGCGCTCCGCCTCGGCGAGCGGGCGGCCGCCCACCCGCACCAGGAAGTCCGAATTGAGCGAGCCCGCGAAGATGTGCCCGCGCCATTCGGGCCAGAGCGCGCCGGAATAGATGGCCATGCCCGACGGCGCGATGGAGGGATCCCAGTAGAATTCGGGCTGTTCCATGCCCGGCTTCGACGTGCCCTCGCCGATCTTCGCGCCCGAGTAATGCCGCCCGTAGGAAATCACCGGCCAGCCGTAATTGGCGCCGGGTTCGATGCGGTTGATCTCGTCCCCGCCACGCGCGCCGTGCTCGTGCACCCATAGAGTGCCGTCGAGGTCGAGCGCCGCGCCCTGCGGGTTCCGGTGGCCATAGGACCAGATCTCGGGCTGCGCGCCCTCGACCGAGACGAACGGGTTGTCGGCCGGAATGCTGCCGTCGCGCGCGATGCGGAGGACCGAGCCGTTCTCGACGGACAGATCCTGGGCAGAGGGCCGATCCCCCCGATCGCCCACGGTCACGAAGATGTGCCCGTCGGGCGCCTCGACGAGACGCGAACCGAAATGCCGCCCGCCGCTGCTGCCCGGCGTAAGCTCGAACAGCGTCCGCACGTCCTCGAGCCGCGTGCCGTCCTCGGAAAGCCGCCCGGCGCCCACGGCCGTGCCCGCGCCGCCCCGCTGCGGCGCCGCGTAGGTGAAAAGAAGCTCGCGCGTCTGGGCGAAATCACGCGGCACCATCACGTCGAGGAGCCCGCCCTGCCCCGTCACCGCGATCTCCGGCAGGCCCGTCACCTCGCGGCGGGTTCCGTCCGCACCGATGATCCAGAGCCGCCCCTCGCGCTCGCTGACCACGAACGCGCCGCCCGGCAGGAAATCGAATGACCAGGGCGTTGCGAGACCGTCCGCCACGAGGGCGATGTCGGCGGGGCCGGCCGCGGTGTCGGTGCGTTCCGCACCGGCATGGGCCGCGAGGCCCAGAGCGAGGGCGAGGGAAAGGGCGATTGTCCGACGCATGGGAGCCTCCTGTCCTGCCCGCGAGGATATAGGCGCGCCCGGCGCCGGGACCAACCGGTCGTCGCGGCGGCGGACGCCTCGCCGATCCCGCTTTCCTTTTGGTTTCAGGGTCCCTAGATTGCGCGCGGACAAACTGGTCCAGCAAGGGAGACGGACATGAAAAAGCTTGTGATGGCGACGGCCGCCGCGGCGCTGGCCGCGGGCGCGGCTGCAGCCGAGGATGTTCCGATCGGCGTGATCCTGGGCTTCACCGGGCCGATCGAATCGCTCACCCCTCACATGGCGGAAAGCGCCGAACTGGCGATGACCGAGGTCAACGAGAGCGGCGCCTTCCTCGGCGGCCACACCCTCGTGCCGGTGCGCGCGGATTCGACCTGCATCGACAGCGCCGCCGCCACCGCCGCGGCAGAGCGCCTCATCACCACCGACGGCGTGGTGGCGATCATGGGCGCCGATTGTTCGGGCGTGACAGGCGCGATCCTGTCCAACGTGGCCGTGGCCAACGGCATCCCGATGGTCTCGCCCTCGGCCACCTCGCCCGCGCTTTCCACGGCGGAAGACAACGGCCTGTTCTTCCGCACCGCGCCCTCCGACGCGCGGCAGGGCCAGGTCCTCGCCGACATTCTGGCCGACAAGGACATCACCGAGGTCGCGGTCACCTACACCAACAACGATTACGGCAAGGGCCTCGCCGACGCCTTCGCCGCGGCCTTCGAGGAGGCGGGCGGCACCATCACGCTGGCCGCGCCCCACGAGGACGGCAAGGCCGACTACTCGGCCGAGGTGGGGGCGCTCGCCTCCGCGGGCGGCGAGGTGCTCGCGGTGCTGGGCTACGCCGACCAGGGCGGCAAGGGCGTGATCCAGGCCGCGCTCGACTCGGGTGCCTTCGACACCTTCATGATGGGCGACGGCATGTTCGCCGACAGCCTGATGGACGATCTCGGCCGGGACATGGAAGGTTCCTTCGGCGCGGTGCCGTGGGCCGAGGGCGAGGGCACCGAAGCCTTCAACGCGATCACCGAGGCCGCGGGCATCAACGGCGAAAGCTCCTTCACCCGCGAATCCTACGACGCCGCGGCGCTCATCGCGCTGGCCATGCAGGCCGGCGGCGCGGCGACCGCCGAGGCCGTGGCCGCGAACCTGATGGATGTGGCCAACGCACCGGGCGAGCCGATCCTGCCCGGCGAACTGGCCAAGGGTCTGCAGATCCTGGCCGACGGCGGCGAGGTGGACTATGTCGGCGCGTCGGCGGTGGAGCTGATCGGCCCCGGCGAGGCCGCGGGCACCTACCGCGAATACACCGTGACCGACGGCGATTACGAAACGGTACAGTTCCGCTGAGCCGAAAAGCCTGATAACCGGACGGACAGCCCGGGAGCCTGCGCTTCCGGGCTGTTCCAATAACGCGAGAGCCGCGACCGCGCGGCCGGAGGGACACCTCCCATGATCAAGGTCGAGAACCTGCACAAGCATTTCGGCGGCTTTCACGCAGTCGACGGCGCATCGCTGGGGATCCGCCCGGGGTCCATCACGGGGCTCATCGGGCCGAACGGGGCCGGAAAGACCACCCTTTTCAATGTGATCGCAGGCGTTCTTTCTCCGACGTCCGGGCGCGTGACGATGGACGGCGAGGACATCACCGGGCTGCCGCCGCATGTCCTTTTCCACAAGGGGCTTCTGCGCACCTTCCAGATCGCCCACGAGTTCCATTCCATGACCGTGCGCGAGAACCTGATGATGGTGCCGGGCGGGCAGTCGGGCGAGGCGCTCTGGAACACCTGGTTCCGTCGCGGCCGCATCGCCGCGGAAGAGCGTGCGCTGCGCGAAAAGGCCGACGAGGTGCTCGCCTTCCTGACGATCGACCACCTCGCCGACGAGCGCGCGGGCAACCTGTCCGGCGGGCAGAAGAAGCTTCTCGAGCTCGGCCGCACGATGATGGTTGAGGCGAAGATCGTCTTCCTCGACGAGGTAGGGGCCGGCGTGAACCGCACGCTTCTCAACACCATCGCCGACGCGATCGAGCGGCTGAACGCCGAGCGCGGCTATACCTTCGTGGTGATCGAGCACGACATGGATTTCATCGGCCGCATCTGCGAGCCGGTCATCTGCATGGCAGAGGGCAAGGTGCTGGCAGAGGGCACGCTCGACGAGATCAAGGCCGACGAGCGGGTGATCGAGGCCTACCTGGGCACCGGCCTCAAGAACAAGGCCGCCGCGGGGGCGCAGGCATGAGCGGCGCGGGCTACGACGGACGCGGCAATCGCGACCGCTCGATCACCAAGACTGCCGAGCCCGTGGGCTCGGACGTGGCCGACAACCGTGGCGCCACCCCGGTCCACAGCCGCGACGCCTTCCTGATCGGGGACGGGATGACCGGCGGCTACGGGCGCGGCGCGGACATCCTGCACGACTGCACCATCTCCGTGGACAAGGGCCAGATCGCGGTGATCGTGGGGCCGAACGGCGCGGGCAAGTCCACCGCGATGAAGGCCGTCTTCGGCATGCTCGACATCCACACGGGCTCCGTCCGGCTCGACGGCGAGGACATCACGCGGCTGACGCCGCAGGCGCGGGTGCGCCGGGGCATGGGCTTCGTGCCGCAGAACGCCAACATCTTCACCTCCATGACCGTGGAGGAGAACCTGGAGATGGGCGCCTTCATCCGCGAGGACGACTATTCGGGCACCATGGAACAGGTCTACGAGCTTTTCCCCATCCTGAAGGAGAAGCGCCGCCAGCCCGCCGGAGAGCTCTCGGGCGGGCAGCGCCAGCAGGTCGCGGTGGGCCGCGCGCTCATGACCGAGCCCAAGGTGCTGATGCTCGACGAGCCCACGGCGGGCGTCTCGCCCATCGTGATGGACGAGCTTTTCGACCGCATCATCGAGGTGGCGCGCACCGGCATCAGCATCCTGATGGTGGAGCAGAACGCCCGCCAGGCGCTCGCCATCGCCGATCGCGGTTACGTGCTGGTGCAGGGCCGGAACGCCTATACCGGGACCGGCGAGGAGCTTCTCGCCGACCCCGAGGTGCGGCGCAGTTTCCTGGGGGGCTGAGCGATGGATTTCCTGAACGCGCTCGTGGCGCTCTCCAACTTCGTCCTGGTCCCCGCCATCGCCTATGGAAGCCAGCTCGCCCTCGGCGCGCTGGGGGTGACGCTGATCTACGGCATCCTGCGCTTCTCCAACTTCGCCCATGGCGACACCATGGCCTTCGGCACGATGGGGGTGATCCTTGCCACCTGGTGGCTGCAAGGGCTGGGCGTGAGCCTTGGCCCGCTGCCCACGGCGCTCCTCGCCCTGCCCTTCGGCATCGCCGCCTGCGCGGCGCTGGTGCTCGCCACGGACAGGGTGATCTACCGCTTCTACCGGGCGCAGCGGGTGACGCCGGTGATCCTCGTGATCGTCTCCATGGGGGTGATGTTCGTTTACAACGGGCTCACCCGCTTCGTCATCGGCCCCGACGACCAGCGCTTCGCCGACGGGGCGCGTTTCATCATCTCGGCGCGCGACTTCCGCGACATGACGGGCCTCGACGAGGGGCTCGCCATCCGCACGAGCCAGGGCATCACGGTGCTCACCGCCATCGTCGTCGTGGCGGCGCTCTTCTGGTTCCTGAACCACACCCGCACCGGCAAGTCCATGCGGGCCTATTCCGACAACGAGGACCTCGCGCTTCTGTCGGGCATCAATCCCGAGCGCGTGGTGATGGTCACCTGGCTCCTCGTGGCGGCGCTCGCCACGGTGGCGGGCACGCTTTACGGGCTCGACAAGTCCTTCAAGCCCTTCACCTACTTCCAGCTTCTCCTGCCGATCTTCGCCGCCGCCATCGTGGGCGGTCTCGGCAGCCCGGTGGGCGCGATCGCGGGGGGCTACATCATCGCCTTCTCGGAGGTGATGATCACCTATGCCTGGAAGAAGGTGCTTGGCTATCTCCTGCCGGAGCCCCTGGCGCCCGACGGGCTCGTCCAGCTTCTGGTCGTGGACTACAAGTTCGCGGTCAGTTTCGTGATCCTGGTGATCGTTCTATTGTTCCGGCCCACGGGCCTCTTCAGGGGGAAAGCGGTATGAGGGACACGACCCGCACCGTGGCGATGTTCCTTGGGGTGGCCGTGCTCATCCTCGGCACCGGTTTCGTGCAAAGCTGGAACAGCGCGCTCATCATCCTCAACATGGGGCTCGTCTCGGCCGTCATGGCGCTCGGCGTGAACCTGCAATGGGGCTTCGCCGGGCTCTTCAACGTGGGCGTGATGGGGTTCGTGGCGCTTGGCGGGCTGGCCGCTGTTCTGGTCTCCATGCCGCCGGTGGGCGAGGCCTGGGCGGCGGGGGGCCTGCGCATCCTCGGTGCGCTGGCATTCGCGGCGGCGGCCATCGCCGCGGCGGTGCTGGCATGGCAGCGGATGAAGCCGGGGCAACTCCGCGCCTTCACCGTCTTCGCGATCCTGATCGTCTCCTTCTTCGTCTATCGCGGGATCTTCGATCCGGCGAAGGAGGCGGTGGAGGCGGTGAACCCCGCCGCCACCGGCTATCTCGGCGGGCTGGGTCTTCCGGTCCTGCTCGCATGGCCCGCGGGCGGTCTGCTCGCCGCGGGCGCGGCCTGGCTCATCGGCAAGACGGCGCTGGGGCTGCGCTCGGACTACCTTGCCATCGCGACGCTGGGCATCGCGGAAATCGTCATCGCCATCCTGAAGAACGAGGACTGGCTGGCCCGCGGCGTCAAGAACGTGATCGGCCTGCCCCGCCCGGTGCCCTACGAGATCGACCTGCAGAACGATCCCGGCTTCGTCGACCGCGCCATGTCGATGGGCCTCGACCCGACGACGGCCTCCTCGCTTTACGTGAAGCTGCTTTACGGGGGTCTCTTCGCCGTGGTGCTGGTGATCCTGCTCGTGCTGGCGCAGCTCGCGCTCAACTCGCCCTGGGGCCGGATGATGCGCGCGATCCGCGACAACGAGACGGCCGCCCGCGCCATGGGCAAGGACGTGACCCGCCGCCACCTGCAGGTCTTCGTGCTGGGCAGCGCGATCTGCGGGGTGGCCGGGGCGATGATGACAACGCTCGACAGCCAGCTCACGCCCGGAAGCTACCAGCCGCTGCGCTTCACCTTCCTGATCTGGGTGATGGTGATCGTGGGCGGCTCGGGCAACAATTTCGGGGCCGTGCTGGGCGGCTTCGTGATATGGTTCCTGTGGGTGCAGGTGGAGCCGATGGGCCAGTTCGTGATGGAGGCGGTGACCTCCGGCATGGACGAGACGAGCCCGGTCCGCGCGCATCTGATGGACAGCGTGGCGCATATGCGGCTGCTGACCATGGGGGTCGTCATGCTGGTGATGCTGCGCTTCGCGCCGCGGGGCCTGCTGCCGGAGCGCTGAGAAACGCGAACGCCCGGACCGATCGGTCCGGGCGTTGCGGGTGGCCTTGGCATCATGACGCCAGGCCGATGTCAGGCGGCGAGGCCCAGCTTGTAGACGTGGATCTCGAAGGTGGGGTGCTGCTCTGCCCCCACGACGCCTTCACGGTAATGGCGGAAAGTCGAGCGCCAGTAGGGCTGGATGATGACGCCCTCGTCGCGCATGATCGTCTCGAGCTTCGCCATCGTCTCGCGCCGGGTCTCGGCATCCGCGATCGACAGCGCCTCGGCGAGGGCCGCGTCGAACTCGGCGTTCGAAAAGCCCGACTCGTTCCACGGCTCGCCCGACCGGTAGGCCAGCGCGAGCACCTGCACGCCGAGCGGGCGCTGCGCCCAGTCCGTGGTGGAGAACGGATACTTCGCCCAGTCGTTCCAGAACGTGCTGCCCGGCAGGATCGTGCGCCGGACCTTGATCCCCGCGTCGCGCAGCTGTGCCGCCGCCGCGTCGGAGGTGTTGCGGCGCCAGTCGTCGTCGATGGAGATGAGCTCATGCTCGTAATCCATCATCCCCGCCTCTTCCATCAGAGCGGCGGCCGCGGCGGGATCATGGGTCGAGGGACCGATATCCGCGTATTCGGGGTGGATCGGGCAGACGTGATGGTTTTCCGCCACCGTGCCCCGGTCGGAATAGCCGAGCGACAGGCACACGCTGTTGTCCACCGCGAGCGCGAGCGCGCGCCGCACGCGCGCATCGCCATAGGGCGTGGCCCCGTCCACCACGGCCTGCTGGTTCGGCCGGATCACAAGGGTGTTCGCCGTCACCGCCTCGGATTTCACCCAGCCGATCGCGTCGAGGATCTCGATGAAGTCGCCCAGGCTTTCATACAGCATGTCGACCTCGCCGGAATCCGCCGCGGCGACGATGGAGGACTGGTCGGTGCCGAAATCGATGTACTCGATCCGGTCGAGGGCCGCCTCGCCGATGACCCCCTTGCCCCACCAGTCGTGGGTCTCGTTCTTCACCATGACGGCCCGTATCCCCACCTGGAATTCCTCGGGCAGGTAGGGGCCGGTGCCCTTGGGGGGATCCAGCGGATCGCCGGAAAAATCCTGCGGGACAATGGCCGCGGGGTAGTCCGAGAAGCCCGCGATGAGCGTGATGTCCGGCGTCTGGAGGTTGAGCCGCACGGTCAGCTCGTCCACCACCTCGACCGCGCCGTCGCGCGCCTCGCCGGTCTCGTCGTCGATCAGCGAAGAGACGCGGCTGGCCATCGAATTGCCCTCGACATTGCGTTCGGCCCAGCGGCGGATGTTGAAGGCCACATCCTCTGCGGTGAAGGCGCTGCCGTCGTTCCAGGTCACGCCGGGGCGGACGCGGAGCGTGTATTCGGTGGCGTCCTCGTTCACCTCCCAGTCTTCCAGCAGGATCCCGCGGAACGTACCGTCGCGGTTATACTCGACAAGGTATTCGAGCCATCCGCGGGTAAAGTTCGACATCTGCGGCCAGTCGTAGCTTCGCGGATCCTTTAGCGCCTTGACCGTGCTCTCGATGCGGAGCGTGCCGCCCTCCTGCACCGCCGGCTGGGCGGCCGCCGGCGCATCGAGGCCCAGGAGCGCGTAGGCCGTCGGCGCGGCCACGCCGAGCGCGGTGGCGCGGGTCAGGAACTCGCGGCGTGAGAGCTTGCCTTCCGCAACCTCCCGCGCGTGCATGTGCGCTGCGGGATGAACGGAACGGGACGTGGTGTGCATCATGGCACAAGACCTCCGGGTCATTGACGAAAAATCGGGGAATGCGCCCCTCGGGGCGCGGGCATCGCACATGGTTTTCGGCTGCGGCCCGACCAACATGTCGGACGAAAGGCGATGCGTGGATAGCTAAGCAGAAATCGCCGGTCGGGTGCAAGCGCTGGCGCGCCTCAGCGGCCCCGAAAGAGCCCGCCCAACAGGCCGCGCACGATGCGCCGGCCGCTGGTGCCCGAAAGCTCGTCGATCACCGCGCGGTGGAGCGCCTCGCCAAGCGTGTCCGGCGCGGCCCGCCGGGCGGGACGCGAGGTGGAGCGGCTCACCCCGCCGCCCTTGTAGCGTCGCGCGGCGTTGAACTCGCGCGCCTGCGCGTCCTCCCGGTCCGCGGCGCTCTCGGCCGCCTCCGCCTCCGCCGCCGCGGCTGCGGCGCGCGCGGCCAGCATCTCGTGCGCCGAGCGGCGGTCGACCGCCCTGTCGTAGCGCCCGGCCACCGGCGACGCGGCGATCGTCGCGGCGCGCTCGGCCTCCGTGATGGTGCCGAGGCGCGAGGATGGCGGCCGGATCAGGGTGCGCTCCACCATGCCGGGCACACCCTTCCTTTCCAGAAACGACGTCACCGCCTCGCCCACGCCCACCTCGCGGATCGCGGTGGCGGTGTCGAAGGCCGGGTTTTCGCGGTAGGTCTCCGCCGCGTGCCGGAGCGCGCGCCGGTCCCGCGCGGTGAAGGCGCGCAGCGCGTGCTGCACCCGGTTGCCGAGCTGGCCCAGGATGTCCTCGGGGATGTCGTCGGGGTTCTGGGTCACGAAATAGACGCCCACGCCCTTCGACCGGATGAGCCGCGCCACCTGCTCCACCTTATCGACCAGCGCGCGGGGGGCGTCGTCGAACAGAAGATGGGCCTCGTCGAAGAAGAAGACGAGGCGCGGCTTCTCGGGATCGCCGACCTCGGGCAGTTCCTCGAAAAGCTCCGACAGAAGCCAGAGCAGGAAGGTCGCGTAAAGCCGGGGCGCGCGCATCAGCCGGTCGGCCGTCAGGATCGAGATCCGCCCGCGCCCGTCCGCATCCACCCGCATCAGCTCCGCGAGGTCCAGCGCGGGTTCGCCGAAAAGCTGCGCGCCGCCCTGATCCTCGAGCCCCAGAAGCCGCCGCTGGATCGCCCCGATGGAGGCCGGCGCGACATTGCCGTAGCGCAGCGAAAGCGCCGCCCTGTTCTCGCCCACGAAGACGAGAATCGATTGCAGGTCCTTGAGGTCGAGAAGCGGCAGCCCCTCCTCGTCGGCCAGACGGAAGGCGATGTTCAGCACCCCTTCCTGCGCGTCCGAAAGATCGAGAAGCCGGGACAGCAGCAGCGGCCCCATCTCGGCCACGGTGGTTCGGACCGGATGGCCCTTCTCGCCGTAAAGGTCCCAGAACGTCACCGGGAAGGCCTCGTAGCGGTAGTCGGAAAACCCGATCGTCGCGGCACGCTCGGTGAAGGGGCCGTGCAGCTTCGCCGTCTCGGAGCCCGCCTGCGAAAGCCCCGCCAGATCGCCCTTCACATCGGCGAGGAAGACCGGCACGCCCGCCGCCGAGAACCCTTCCGCCATGATCTGAAGCGTCACGGTCTTGCCGGTGCCGGTGGCCCCGGCCACGAGCCCGTGACGGTTCGCATAGCCGAGATCGAGATACTGCCGCACGGCGTGCCCCGCCCCGCCGCCGCCCATGAAGATCTTTCCTCCCATGGCGCCGTCACCTCCGCTGCCCCGAAAACTGTCATTTGCGGCCATAGTGTCTTAACCATTCCCCCGCATAGTGGGAAGCGTCCGAGGCCCTGGCTCCCCCGGGGCTTCGGCGGACTTCCTCCCTGTCAGACTGGCCGCGCCCTCGGGCGCGGCTTTTTTCATTTCCTTGGAACGTTTTCCCGCCCCGGATTGTCTGTTGACGGAAGCCCGGTTACTTCGTAGCGTCCATCCCAATGACTAAGTCGGCCAGTCCGACGGGGAGTGAACTGGGAAGGGGCCTTCGGGCCCCTTTTCGCGTGGGCGGGCAGGCTGCGGAAATCCGCGCCATGGGGCCGGGCGGCCCGCGATGCCCCCTGACAGGGCACGGGGAGCGTGCTATGCGCCGACGCAGAAACCGACGCAACATGGGGATCCCTTCATGCCAGACTACTTCCGCACCCTGCCCTTACTGGCTTTCATGGCGCTCGCCGCGCCGCTGGCCGCCCAGGAGGACGCGGACGCCGGCGGCGAGAGCGCCCAGCCCGGCGCCGACCTGAGCCTCGGGGAGTCCGACGCCGGGCAGACCTATGTCGCCGCGACGAACGACGCCTGGGAAGTGCAGTGCGTGCGCACCGAGGGTCAGGAAGATCCCTGCACGATGTACCAGCTTCTGATGGATCCCAACGACAACGCGGTTGCCGAGATCAGCCTCTTCCGCCTGCCCGAGGGCGGGCGCGCGGTCGCCGGCGCGACGGTGGTGGTGCCGCTGGAAACGCTCCTGACGGAGCAGTTGCGCATCTCGGTCGATGCGGGCGAGGCCAAGCGCTACCCGTTCTCGGTCTGCACCCAGGTCGGATGCTACGCGCGCATCGGCTTCACCGAGGCGGACGTCGCCGCCTTCAAGCGGGGCGCGGCGGCGACGCTCTCGATCGTGCCCTTCCAGGCGCCGGACCAGACGGTGTCGGTCGAGATGTCGCTGTCGGGATTCACGGCAAGCTTCGACGCGCTGCCCGCCATCGACAACTGAGCCCCCAGGGCGCGCGCCGCCGCTCAGGCGGCACCGAGCCCCTCCAGAACGGCGCGCGCCGCGCGGCGCCCCGGCGGGGGACCGCCGCGGCCAAGCCGGTCCATCGTCACCGCCATGGCCGCGCGCTGCGGTTCGGGATCGTCGAGCACGGTGCAAAGCGCGTCGGCGATCGGCCCGGGCCTGCACTGCGTGCCGATGAATTCCGGCACCACGCGGGTCTCGGAGACGAGGTTCACGAGGTTGACGGAGTCGGTGACCAGCATGCGCTGGATGATGGCGCGCGAGACAAGGCCCATGTCATAGGCCACGACCATTGGCGTATCGGCGGCGGCCAGTTCCAGCGACACCGTGCCCGAGGCGGCCAGGGCCGCGTCCGCCGCCGCGAAGGCCGCACGTTTCTCCGCCGCCGGATCGTCCGAGCGGCGGGGGTCGAGCAACACCGGCGCGCCCGGCCAGTCCCGCACGGTCGCGGCGGCCATCTCGGCGACCGCGCCCGCGGCGGGGACCACGAGGCGCGTGCCGGGCCGCGCCGCCGTCACGCGCCGCAGCACCTCGCCGAAGACGGGCGCGAGCCGCGCCACTTCGCTTCTGCGCGAGCCGGGCAGCACCAGAAGCAAGGGCGCCGCGCCGATGCCGTGGCGGGTACGGAATTCCGCGGCCTCCTCGGGCGCGGCCTGCGGGTCGGTCACGACCGGGTGGCCCACGAAATCGCAGCGCATTCCCGCAGCCTCCATGTAAGGCGGCTCGAACGGGAAGAGGGCAAGCACCTGGTCGACATGGGCGGCCATCTTCGCGGCCCGGCCCGGCCGCCACGCCCAGACCGTGGGCGCGACATAGTGGACCACGCGGATATCGCTCATCTCCTTGACGAGCTTTGCCACGCGCAGGCTGAACTCGGGCAGGTCGATCGTGACCAGCACGTCAGGCTTCGCGGCAACGACGGCCTCGGCGGTCTCGCGGATGCGACGTTTCAGCTGGCGGTATTGCGACAGGATCTCGACGATCCCCATGATCGAGATCTCGTCCATGGGAAAGAGGCTTTGCAGCCCGCGGGCGAGCATACCCTCGCCTCCGATCCCCTCGAAGCGCACCTCCGGCACAAGCTCGCGCAGACCGTCCATCAGCGCGGCCCCGAGCCGGTCGCCCGAGGGCTCCCCGGCAGTCACGAAGACGCGCATCAGGCGGCCCTTTCGCGCACCCAGAGGAACAGCCCCGCCGCGTCGAGGATCTCCACGACCCGGTCGCGCTCCAGCACCAGCACGCCGTCGGCCTCGATCACGATGCCGGAAAGGCCCGCGCGCACCGCGCCCTCGGCCGTGGCCGGGCCGATGGTGGGAAGATCCACCCGCCGATCCTGGTGCGGCTTCGGCACCTTGTAGAGGATGCCGGCCCGCGCGCCGGGCGGGCGCCCGTCCTCGCCGCCCAGCCAGTCGGCCGCCACGCCGAGCGCGTCGCCCACCACGTCGGCGCCCCAGCTCAGCGGATCGACGGCCTCGGAGGTGGGCGGAGGGATCGGCCGCGCGAGCCGCGCCAGCATGGCGTCGGTGCCGTCCGGCCCTTCGCGCGCGATCTCGTGCTCTCCGGCCACGACGCAGGCCTGGCCCACATCCGCCACGGCCATTTCGGCCACGACGCGCGCACCGATCCGCGCCTCGGCCTCGGTGCCGGGGGCGGGGCGCGACCGCGTCGGGACACCCGCCTCGGGCAGAAGCGACGGCGCGGCCTCGTGGGCGCCGAGCACGGTGAAGCCCTGCGCCTCGAAGATCGCCACCGCGCCGCGCAGCGCCCCGTCATCGCCGCGGCCGAGCGCCTCCATCATGACGGGCACGAGCGGCATGGTCGCCGCGTCGATGGCCGCGGGGTCCATGCGCGGACGGCGGATCGCGCCGCAGAAACAGACCTGCGTCGCGCCCTTGCCCCGGAGCGTTTCCAGCAGCGTGCCGAGATGTTCCAGCCGGAAGGTGATGTCGGCGGCGATCCCGTCGGGCGGAAACCCCTCCAGCGCGCAGACCAGCGGGCGCTCTGCCTGCGCCTCCGCCACGGCCCGGGGCAGCGCCCCCTCCCCCGCGATCAGTGCCAGCATCCTCGCGCCCTCTCAGCCCGGTGTCAGGAAGGACCGGTCACTGCCGGCCAGGACGAAATCCACGATCTGGCGGACATAGTCGCTCGCGGTTTCGTCGCCCAGCCGGCGCGCGCGGTCCTGGAACGCGCCTTCGCCCTGCGCGAGCATCTGGAACGCCGCCCGCAGCGCGGTGATGTCGTCGCGCGACACGCCGCGGCGCTTCAGCCCGACCAGGTTCAGCCCGTCGAGCCTGCCCCGCGGCGCCTGCACCAGGCCGTAGGGGATGACGTCGTTCGTCACCATGGTGACCGCGCCGATGATCGCGCCCTGGCCGATGCGCACCCACTGGTGCACGCCCGAAAGCCCGCCCACGATCACGTCGTCCTCGAGCACGCAATGCCCGGCGAGCGCGGCATGGTTCACGAGGATCACCCGGTCGCCCACCTGGACGTCATGGGCGACGTGGGCGCCGGCCATGAAAAGCCCGTCGTCGCCCACGCGCGTGACGCCTCCGCCGCCCTCGGTGCCGGCGTTCATGGTGACATGCTCGCGGATCCGGTTCCGTGCCCCGATCTCGAGCCGCGTGCGCTCGCCCTTGAACTTCAGATCCTGCGGGATCTCGCCGATCACGGCAAAGGGAAAGATCGACGTCCCGGCGCCGATGCGCGTGTCGCCCGTGACGACGACATGGGACTTCAGCTCCACCCCCTCGGCGAGGCGCACCTCGGGGCCGACATGGCAGAACGGTCCGATCGCGCAGCCGGCGGCGATCACCGCGCCCTCTTCCACCACGGCGGAGGGATGGACGCGCGCCTCGGGCGAGATCGACATCAGCCCGCGCTCCCCTCGATGTCCATCATGGCCGAGAACTCGGCCTCGGCGGCCAGTTCGCCCGCCACCTCGGCGCGGCCCTCGAATTTCCAGACCTTGCCGCCGGGCCGGCCGCGCAGCGTGCGCAGGCGCATTTCAACCACGTCGCCGGGAACGACCTTGCGCCGGAACTTGCACTTGTCGATCCCCATGAAATAGATGAGCATTTCCTTGTCCGCGAGGTCGAGCGACGTGCCCACCATCACCGCCGCCGTCTGCGCCATCGCCTCGATGATCGTGACGCCGGGCATGATCGGCTGGCCGGGAAAATGGCCCTGGAAATGCGGCTCGTTCATGGTGACGTTCTTCAGCCCGAGCGCCGAACTGGTCCCGTCGATCTCCACGACCCGGTCCACCAGGAGGAACGGGTAGCGGTGCGGCAGGATGCGCTGGATCAGCTGGATGTCGGCAGTCGCGAGCTCGGTCATTCTCTCTCCCCGGGCGATTTGTTCCTCCCCTAGCAAGGGGGGCGTGGCGGGACAAGCTGGGCTAGTCGCCGTCGCCGTCGGCGCCGGGAGCGGACGGCGTCTCGGAGGTGTCCCCGGGCGGCGGCGCCTCGGGCGCGGACGGCGCCGCCGCGTCATCGGCAGAGAGCCCGTCACCGATTTCCGCGTCGATACGCGCGATCGCCTGATCGGTGACGTCGATCACCTCCGCGCTCATGAAGATGGATCCACGCTCGAGGATCACCGCCGCTCCGGCCTCGCGCATCAGCCGTTCCAGCACCGGTTGCGCGGCGGCCAGGAACGCCCGGCGCGCCTCCTCGTTGCGCAGCGAGAGCATCCGCGCCTTTCCGTCCTGCTCCCGGCGGATGCGCTGCACCTTCTCGTCGAACGCATCGGCCAGCGCGCGAAACTCGTCGAGCGCAAGCGTCTCGCGCTGCTCGGTGAGGCGTCGTTCCTCGGCGGTGAGTTCGGTCTCGATGCGGCGGTTCTCGGCGGCAAGGTCCGCGCCTTGCCGCTCGAGCTCTTCCGTCACTCGCCGACCGAAGGCAGACTCCGCGAAAAGTCGCTCCGGTTCCACCGTCAGGATCGGGCTCTGAAGACGCGCGGGCGCAGAAAAGGGCTGTTGCTGCGCCGTGGCCCACGGCACCCAGGCCAGCGCCGCCACGAGCAGCGCGGCGAGGGAGCGGCTCAGCCCGCGGGCCATGCCCTCAGAACTGGGTCTGGATGGTGAAATCGAAGTTCTGCGTCTCGTCGAAGGGTTTCTTCTGCAACGGCTCCGAGATGTTGAACCGCAGCGGACCGATCGGCGTGTCCCAGAAGATCGAGACGCCGATGACGGACCGCACCGTGAAATCCTCGTAGAGGACATCCGGCGAGCTGGTGTCGAGCCCCCAGAGCGACCCCACGTCGTAGAACACGCCGCCCGAGATGCCGTATTCCTCGGGCAGGCCAAGCGGAAACTCTGCCTCCAAGCGCGCAACGGCGTATTTGTCGCCGCCAAGCGCGTCATCTGTCGTGGCCGTCACTTCGCGCGGACCGATGCCGTCGGTCGTGAAGCCACGCAGGCGCCGGGGGCCGAGGAAGAAGCGGTCGGTCACGCGGCTGGACCCGTCGCTGTAGTTCAGCACGCCGCCTTCCAGCGTGGCCCGCAGCGTCACTTCCTCGCGCAGGATGCGGGTCTGCGCCACCGCCCGCGCCGTGGTGCGCACGAAGGTATCGTCGCCGCCGAGCGCGGCGAAGTCCTGGCCGAATTGCAGAAGGATGCCCGAGTTCGGGTCGAGCCCCGTGCGGCGGGTATCGTAGCTGTAGGTGTAGCCGACGGAGCTGTTGAAGACCTCGCCGCGATCCGCCTCGTCCTGGATGAGCGGTCCGACCGCGGAGGGATCATCGAGCGAGATGTCCGAGCTTTCGGCGGTGTAGCGCACCTGAAGCCGCCCGTTCTCGGAGACGGGGAAAGTGAAGGACGGCTGAAACCGCCCGATCGCGGTGTCGTAGCTGGACAGGAAGCTGTCCGTTTCCCGGTAGGAGAGTTCGAGATCGAAGCGCAGGTCGCGGCCCAGGAAGGCAGGCTCGCCGAAGGTGAAGGAATATTCCTGGTTCTCGTCGGTGGTGGACAGCTGGAAGCCGATGCTCTGCCCACGTCCCAGGAAGTTGCGCTCGCGGAAGCCGACGGTCGCGCCCAGCCCGCCCTCCGTCGAGTAGCTGGCGCCGAAGGAAATCGAGCCTGTCGGCTGCTCCTCGACGTTCACGTCGATGATGACCTGATCCTCGGAACTGCCCTCGCGGGCCTCCACCTCGGCGTCGGCGAAAAGCCCGAGCGCGCGGATCCTTTCGGCGCTCTGGCGGATCTCGCGCGGGTTGAACGGATCGCCCTCCACCGCGCGGAACTGCCGCCGGATCACGCGGTCGAGCGTGGCGGTATTGCCCTCGATGTCGATACGCTCGACGAAGATGCGTTCGCCGCGCACGAGCGCGAAGTCGATGTCGAGCGTCAGGTCGCGGTCGTTGCGGACGACGCGCGGCTCGACCCGCACGAAGTTGAGCCCCTCCTGCACCGCGAGCCGCTCCAGCCGGGCGATGTCGCGCTCGACGTCGAGCGGCGAATAGACGGAGCCGGGGCGTGTCCGAAGCGCCGCCTGGAACAGGTCCGGATCGACATCGGGCAGGTCCGACGAGACGGTCAACTCACCGAAGCGGAACTGCTGTCCCTCCTCGACGTTGAAGGTCACGAAATAGGCGTCGCGCTCCTGCGACAGCTCGGCGTTGACGGCCGTGATGCGGAAATCGACGTAGCCGCGCGACTGGTAGAAATCGTTCAGGAGCTGCCGGTCGAACTGGATCCGGTCTTCCACGAAGATGTCGGAGCGGATGATCGCGCGCAGAAGGCCCGCCTGCTTCGTGCTCAGCACCCGCCGCAGGCGGCGGTCGGAATAGGCCTCGTTGCCGACGATCCCGATCCGCTCGATCTCGATCACGCCGCCCTCGAAGATCTCGAAGACGAGGTCGACGCGGTTGTCGCTGCGCTCGATCAGGCGGGGGCGCACCGTGGCGGCCAGGCGCCCGTCGACGGCGTAGGCTTCGGCGATGCGCGCCGCGTCGCGTTCCGCCTGCACAGGGCTGTAGACCCGGCGGGATTGCGATTCCACGGCCTGCGCAAGCGCCTCGTCGTCGAGCCGACGGTTGCCCTCGAAGGCGATGCGGTTGATCGTCGGGTATTCGTCCACCACGATCACGAGCTCGCTGCCCCGCGGGATGATTTCAACGCTTTCGAACAGACCGGTCTGAAGAAGGCGGCGATTGGCGGCGTTGATCTCTCCGGCGGTGACGGTCTCGCCGCGGGCAATCCCCGCGTAGCTCAGGATCGTGCCGGGCTCGATACGCTGGTTGCCCTCGATCGTCACCGAGGCGAAGCTGTAGGTCTGCGCGCCCGCCGGCAACGGCGCGACGAGAAGCGCGGCCGCAAGCGTCAAAGGCAGCGCGATAGACGCCTTGAGGGCGGGGATTCTGCCGCTGCCCGTCGCTTTATCGCCCTTTACAGCGAACACCCGTGTCACGCTCATGCCGCCACCCGTCCAGACGCCCCATTTGGTAGTTGTGGGTATAGCGATTGCGGGATGTTGTCAAAGCGCGGAACCTGTTTCGGTGACAGCCCGGCGCAAGCGTTGCCGCAAGGGCGCGCCCGGCGTCGGAACGCGCCGGCGCGGGGCATCGAACACGCCGTCCAAAGCTGTCAGAGAGTTGCGAGAAACGCCCCCAGCATCAGGCCGAGAAGAATCGCCGCCGGGAACAGCAGGCGATCCCAGCTGAGTCTGAGAAGCAGGCCAAGCCCGCGCGTATCGATGGTGTGCAAGTGCATGGGTCCGCTCCTTGCAAGGTTTCAAGCCTCCGCAGAAGATCAGGAAAATCTGGCAGGAGTTGGACCGTTTCGGGGCGGCTTTTCAACAGGCCGCCCCGACCGCAGGGATCAGGGGCAGAAGATGTCGTTGGTCAGCGCGAACGCCATCAGCCCCAGGATCAGCACCAACCCGGCCCCCATCAGGACCTGCAATGCCTGATCGCTCGGCGGACGCCCGGCCACGGCCTCGTAGGCGTAGAAGACGAGGTGACCGCCATCCAGCACCGGGATCGGGAAAAGGTTGAGCAGCCCGACCGCCGTCGACAGCACCGCGATGAACCAGATGAAGCTCGTCGCGCCCTGGGCCGCCATGGCGCCCGAGGTTTCGGCGATCCCCACGGGCCCCGAGAGATTGCAGGTCGAGATCGCCCCCGTGATCATGTGCCACAGGCCGGAAAGCGACCCCTGGATGATGGTCGCGGTCTGGGCGACACCCGAGGTGAAGGCCTCCACCGGGCCGACGATTTCCGTCGCCGGCTCGAAGGCCAGCCCGCCGACGATTCCGATACGCCAGTGCGTGACGAAGCCGCCGTCGGGTTGCGGCTCGTCCATGCGCTTGGGCGCAAGGGTCATCTCCATGGTCTCGCCGCCGCGCCAGACGGTCAGCGAAAGTTCCGCGCCGTCGGAACTTTCGACGACCTCCCTGAGCTCTTCGAAGGCGACGATCGGCTCACCCTCGACGGCGGTGATGACGTCGCCGGCGCGCAACCCGGTCTCGAAGGCGGCCGAGCGCGGTATCACCTGCGTGACCACGGGCGGATAGGGATAGGGCCCCTCCACGACCATGTCCGACCCGTCGCGGCGCACGCGGAAATCGATCAGCGCCTCGCGGGGCACGTTGTCGGCGAAGGACTGGAACCCCTCGGGGGTGTCGAAGGCCGGCGGAGGCGTGCCCGCGATCGCGAGGATCTCGTCGCCCTCCTGCAGCGCGCCGGCCACCGGAAGCTCGCGCATCTCGCCCACCGTGAGGGGCTCCATCGGCGCGCCGCGCAGCATGAAGACGCCGGTGAAGATGAGGATCGAGAGCGCGAAGTTGAACGCGGGCCCCGCCGCCACGGTGAGCGAGCGCGCCCAGAGCGGCGCGCCGGCCATCGTGTGGCGCTTCTCTTCCTCGTTCATCCGGGACAGTTTCTCGGGATCGGTGCCGCTCGCCGCGTTGGCGTCGCCCTTGAACTTGACGTATCCGCCAAGCGGCAAGGCTGCGATCTGCCAGCGCGTCCCGCGCCGGTCCATGCGCGTGAAAAGCACGGGGCCGAACCCCAGCGAGAAGACCTCCGCCTCGATCCCGGTCCAGCGGCCGACGATGTAGTGGCCGTACTCATGGATCGCCACGATCACCGAAAGCGCCACCACGAAGGCCAGAAGTGTCCAGAGAAGCCCGCCGAATTGCGGGACGAGAGAGATCAAATCCACGTATCAGCCCCTATGCCGCTCGTTCCGTCATGACCCTCTCGGCCTCATGCCTGGCGAGATGGTCTGCCGCGAGCACCTTATCAAGGTCCATCGCGGCGTCATTGTGACCAAGACGGGCACAAACCCTGTCGAGAACCTCTTCGACGACGCCCGCCATGCCGGTGAAGCCGATCCGCCCCGCGAGGAACCCGTCGAGCGCGCATTCCTTGGCCGCGTTGAAGGCTGCGCCCGAAAGGCCGCCCGCCGCCATCACGTCGCGCGCGAGACGCAGCGCGGGGTAGCGCGCAAGATCCGGCGCCCGGAAGGTCATCTGCCCGATCGCGGCCAGGTCCAGCCGCGCGACCGGCAGCGCGCGCCGCTCGGGCCAGTTGAGCGCATAGCCGATGGCGTGGCGCATGTCGGGCGGGCCGACATGCGCCATGAGCGCCCCGTCCGCGAAGCCCACCAGCGCATGGATGAGCGATTCCGGGTGGATCACGACCTCGATCCGCTCGGGCGGCATGCCGAAGAATTCCTTCGTTTCAATGACCTCTAGGGCCTTGTTGAACATCGACGCGCTGTCGATGGTGATGCGCTGGCCCATGTCCCAGTTGGGATGCGTCGCCGCTTCGGCAGGCGTGGCGTGGGCCAGCCGCTCGAGCGGCCAGTCCCGGAACGCGCCGCCCGAAGCGGTGATGATGACGCGCTCCACCGCCGCCATGTCCTCGCCCACGAGCGCCTGGAAGACTGCCGAGTGTTCGCTGTCCACCGGCAGGACGCGCGCGCCGTGGCGCTGCGCCGTGGCCATCACCAGCGGGCCGGCGCAAACCATGCTTTCCTTGTTGGCCAGCGCCAGTGTCGCGCCCTGCCCCAGCGCCGCAAGGCCGGGAGCAAGCCCCGCCGCGCCCACGATGGCGGACATCACCCAGTCCGCCGGCCGCGACGCGGCCTCCACCAGCGCGCCCTGCCCCGCGGCGGCCTCCACGCCCGAGCCCGCAAGCGCGGCGCGCAGGTCCTCCAGAAGATCCTCGTGGGCCGTCACCGCGATCTCGGCCCCGAGCCGCCGCGCATCCTCGGCCAGCCGCGCGACGTTGCGCCCGCCGGTAAGCGCCACGACATCGAATTCCCCGGGCGCGCGCGCTACCAGATCGAGCGTGTTCTGCCCGATCGAGCCCGTGGCGCCCAGAACGCTGATCCGCCGCATCACAAGCCCCCCGGAAGCGCCGTCAGGGCCCTGAGGGCAAGGACCATGACCGCCGCGCCGATCATCGCGTCGAACCGGTCCATGAGCCCGCCATGCCCCGGCAGGAGCGCGGAACTGTCCTTGACGCCGACATGGCGCTTCAGCGCGCTTTCGGCGATGTCGCCGGCCTGCGCCGCGACGGCGACGGCGACCGAGACGGCGGCGAGCGCCGCCCCCGCGCCCGTCGACCCGGCGAAGGCCAGCCCCGCGAGCGCAGCGGCCGCCCAGCCGGCAACCGTGCCGGACCAGGTCTTCTTCGGGCTCACCCGCGGCCAGAGCTTCGGCCCGCCAAGCCGCCGCCCGGCGAAATAGCCTGCCACGTCGCTCGCCACGACGACAGCGACGAGCCAGAAGACCGCGTTCGCGCCCCCGTCGGCCCGCAGATGAAGCAGGCTCGCCCCGGCCAGCATGAAAAGCAGCGTGAACACTGCCGCGAGCGGGCCACGCGGGCCGAGAAGCGCAAGGATGGCGACGGGCGGCGCGAGAAGCAGCGCCGCCGTAGCCCAGCCCGGCAGCGCCGTGTCCGCCGCGGCAAGCGCGAGCGCCGCGGCCGCGCCAAGCGCCGAGGCGGTGCCCGGCCGACCGGGCGCCAGCATGCGCGCAAGCTCCCAGGTCATGCCGCCCGCGAGAACCGAGACCAGAAGCGTGAAAAGCACGCCACCCGCCCAGAGCGCGACCGCGCCGGCTGCGGCCAGCGCGGCGGCGGTGCCGATCCGGGCGGACAGGTCGTCCCAGATACCGGCGGTGCCGCTCATGCCCGCACCGCACCGAAACGGCGATCCCGCGCGGCGAAGGCGCGGATCAGCCGCCCGAACTCCGCCGCAGTGAAATCCGGCCAGAGCGTGTCGATGAACTCGTATTCGGAATAGGCCGATTGCCACAGCAGGAAGTTGGAGATGCGCGCCTCGCCCGAGGTGCGGATCACCAGGTCGGGATCCGGCAGCACGCAGGTGTCGAGGTATCGCGGCAGCGTCTCCTCGTCGACGTCCGCGGGTTTCAGCCGTCCCGCCGCGACGTCCTCGGCCAGCCGCCGCGTGGCGCGGGCCACCTCGTCGCGCCCGCCGTAATTCAGCGCGATGGTCAGGTTGGTCCCGGTGCAGCCCGCGGTCAGAAGCTCGAGCTCGTCCATCAGTTCGACCAGCTTGTCGTCGAGCCGCACCCGGTCGCCGATGAACCGCACGCGCACGTCATTGGCCAGAAGCGCGCGCGCCTCGCGCCGGATGTAGCCGCGAAACAGGTTCATCAGGCCCGAGACCTCGATCTGGGTCCGCTTCCAGTTCTCCGTGGAAAACCCGAAAATCGTCAGGTATTTCACCCCGTAACGCGGGCAGGACTCGACGATCTCGCGCACCCGGCGGGCACCGGCGTGGTGCCCGTAAAGGCGCGGGCGCCCGCGCATGGTCGCCCACCGGCCGTTGCCGTCCATGATGATGGCGACGTGGTGCGGGCCCGGCATCAGGGCGCTGTCTGCGGCGTCCTCGGCCATGCGCCCTCTTCTCTCAGACCTGCATGATCTCGGACTGCTTGCTCTCGAGCGCCTCGTCCACGGCCTTGGTGTAGCGATCGGTGAGGCCCTGCACCTCGTCCTCCCAGAGCTTCTGGTCGTCCTCGGGCATGCCCTGCGCCTTGGCCTTCTTGATCTGGTCCATGCCGTCGCGGCGGATGTTGCGGATCGAGACGCGCGCGTGCTCGGCATACTGCGCGGCCACCTTGCCCAGTTCGCGCCGACGCTCTTCGTTGAGTTCGGGGATCGGCAGCATGATGATCGTGCCGTTGAGCTGCGGATTGATGCCGAGGCCGGATTCGCGGATCGCCTTCTCCACCTTGCCGACAAGCGACTTGTCCCAGACGTTGACGGTGATCATGCGCGATTCCGGCACGTTGACCGTGCCGACCTGGTTGATCGGCGTCTTCTGGCCGTAGGCCTCGACCATCACGGGCTCCAGCATCGAGGCCGAGGCGCGCCCGGTGCGCAGGCTCGCGAATTCGGTGCGGAGCGAGGACATCGCGCCCTCCATGCGGCGTTCGAGGTCCGCGATGTCGATCTCTAGGTCTTCTTCGGACATGTGCTCTTCTTCTTCGCTGGAAGCTGATGCTCGACGCGTATACTCCGCCACGCGCCGTTTTGTATAGGCGTCGGCGCGAAAAGTTGCGCCGCCGCCGCTTGCGCGCGCCCGCGTCAGTCGGTGACGAGGGTGTGGGTCCCCTCGCCCGCGAGCACCCCGCGGAAGCCGCCCGGCTCGTCGAGCGAAAAGACGATGATCGGAAGATTGTTGTCGCGGGCCAGCGCGATGGCCGAGGCGTCCATCACCTTGAGATGGTCGGACAGCACCTGGTCGTAGGTGATGCGGTCGAAGCGCCGGGCCCCGGGGTTGGTGAGCGGGTCGCTGTCATAGACGCCATCGACCTTGGTGCCCTTGAAGATCGCCTCGCAGGCCATCTCGTTGGCGCGCAGCGTGGCCGCGGTGTCGGTGGTGAAATAGGGGTTGCCGGTGCCCGCGGCGAAGATGCACACGCGCTTCTTCTCGAGGTGGCGCACCGCGCGCCGGCGGATGTAGGGCTCGCAGATCTCGTCCATCCGGATCGCGCTGATCACCCGCGTGAAGACGCCCAGCGTCTCCAGCGCCGACTGCATGGCGAGCGCGTTCATCACGGTGGCGAGCATGCCCATGTAGTCCGCCGTCGTGCGCTCCATCCCCTGGGCCGATCCCTGCAGCCCGCGGAAGATGTTGCCGCCCCCGATCACCATGCATATTTCCACGCCCATCTCGTGGACCGACTGCACCTCGCGCGCGACGCGCTCGACCGTGGGCGGGTGCAGACCGTAGGCTTGCGGGCCCATCAGCGCCTCGCCGGAGATCTTGAGCATGACGCGCTGGAAACTGGGTCGGACGGGGGATGGGGCCATGTTGCGCGCGCTCCGGCTGGTGGCATAGGGTCGGGCGCAAAATGTCGGAAATCGCGGCCGGGTTCAATGCGCCCTGCGCGCGGCCGGAGGCGAACCTGAAAAAGAGGCGGCAGGACACTGGAACTGAAGGATATTCCCGCCGATCTGCCTGTGCTCATCGCCGGGCCTACCGCGTCGGGCAAGTCGACGCTGGCGCTTGAGATCGCGCGCCGGCAGGGCGGCGTGATCGTGAACGCCGATGCGATCCAGGTCCATCGCAGCTGGCGCGTGCTGACCGCGCGGCCCTCGACGGCGGAGGAGGCGGAGGTGCCGCACGCGCTCTACGGCTTCCTGCCGCCGGGGTCCGATTACTCGGTGGGCCAGTGGCTGCGCGACCTCGAACCGATCCTCGCCGGCCCCGACCGGCCGATCGTGGTGGGCGGCACCGGGCTCTATTTCTCGGCGCTGACCGAGGGGCTGGCGGAGATCCCCGAGGTGCCGCCCGAGCTGCGTCAGGAGGCGGCAGCCCGCCTTGCCGAGGGGGGGCTCGGCGCGCTTCTGGCCGAACTCGACGCCGCGACGGCGGCCCGGATCGACACCGCGAACCCGCGCCGCGTCACGCGGGCGTGGGAGGTGCTGCGGGCGACGGGGCGCGGCCTTGCCGACTGGCAGGACGACACCCCGCCGCCGCGGCTTGCGCTGTCGCGCACGGTGCCGATCCTCGTCGATGCGCCCAAGGCCTGGCTCACGCCCCGGATCGAGGCGCGCTTCGACGCGATGCTCGAAGGAGGCGCGCTCGAGGAGGCGCGCGCGCTTCTGCCGGTGTGGTCGCCGGACCTGCCGGCGGCGAAAGCCATCGGCGCGGCCGAACTCGTCGCCCACCTCAGGGGCGAGATGTCGCTCGACGCGGCGCGCGCGGCGGCCACCGTGGCCACGCGGCGCTTCGCGAAGCGCCAGCGGACCTGGTTCCGCGCGCGCATGCGGGGCTGGACGCGACACCGGCCCGAATCCGCTGACGCCTGAGGCGGCCGGAGCGCGGGGTTTGCATCCCCGCGCCGGATGCGGATACCACCGGGCTCGCCGGCTGCCCGAAATCGCCCTCGAGAAGGACCGCCCCGCTTGACCCCTTCGAACGCTCCGCGCCCGACGAGTTTCGCCCAGCCGATGACGCCCGCCGCGCCGCCCGCGTCGCCCCGCTGCATGACGATCGCGCAGCTCGCGCCCCGCGGGGGCTGGCAGCTCGGACTGATGCATGACCGGCCCGAGCACCTGTTGCTCTGGACGACGAAGGGCCAGGGCCGCGTGACGGTGGACGGCCTGCGCCGGGGCGTTTCGGTGCACAACGCGATCTTCCTGCCGGCAGGCACGCTTTTTTCCTTCGAGATCGGCGCCCAGGGCTTCGGACAGGCGGTCGCGATGACGCCGCGCGCGGATGCGGCGCTGCCCGACGCGCCGTCGCATCTGCGCATCCGCGACGCCTTCGCCCAGAGCGAGCTGACCGCGCTGCTGGAGGCGATGCAGCGCGAACAGTCCGGCGGGCGCGCCTTCGCGGCCGAGGCGCTCTCCGCGCATGCCGCGCTCGTCTCCGTCTGGCTGCGTCGCCAGCTCGCGGCGCAGGAGACGCCCGCGCCCGAAACGGCCGCGCAGCGGCTGGTCCGGCGCTATTGCCGGCTCCTCGTTCAGGGCTTCCGCTCCGAGCGTGTGATGGCCGACTATGCCGCGCAGCTCGACGTCACGCCCACCCACCTGTCCCGCGTATGCAAGGAGTGCGCGGGGCTGAGCGCGGCGGACCTGCTGACCCAGCGCACGCTCCACGCCGCCAGAAGCGCGCTTGCCGAGCCCGTGCCCAGCGTGCAGGAGATCGCGCAGGCGCTCGGGTTCTCCAGCGCGGCCTACTTCACGCGCTTCGTCCAGCATCACACCGGGCAGACGCCCACCGCACTGCGCCGCGCGTCCCAGCAGGCAAATCCCGCCCGGGCGCGTTGACCCGAGGCCGGCGGCCCGTTATGTCGCGTTTGGACCAGATCGATGTCGCTTTCCGGCAGCGAATTGCCGAAAGCAGGCGTTGACGCGGGCGCTCGGCTCGTGCCCAATGCTTCGTCAAGGGGTCGATCCGGCGGATCGAAGGCCGTGATCGAACGCGGCCGGGAGGTGCCCGGATCGTACGCCGCCAAGAATGAACAAAAGTGTCTATCCAGACCGCAGACAGGAGAGTTCCATGACCCATCCGACGATCAACGGCAAACCGGTGCATCCCGCGGCGATCATGTACGCCGAGGAGTTCAAGGCCGGCAAGCTCAGCCGGCGGGAATTCCTCGCGCGGGCCTCGTCGCTCGGCGTCACGGCGGCGGGCGCCTATGCGCTCGGCGGGCTCGGCCGCCCGGCCGCCGCGCAGGCCACGCCACAGGACGGCGGCACGCTGCGCGTCCAGATGGAGGTGCGCGCGCTCAAGGATCCGCGCACGGCGGACTGGTCGCAGATCGCCAACGTCTACCGCGGCTGGCTCGACTACCTCGTCGAGTACCAGGCCGACGGCACGTTCCGCCCTATGCTCCTCGAAAGCTGGGAGATCAACGAGGACGCCACCGAATACCAGATCAAGGTGCGCGAGGGCGTGACTTGGAACAACGGCGACGCCTTCGCCGCCGAGGACGTGGCCCACAACATCCGCCGCTGGGGCGACAAGGAGGTCGAGGCGAACTCGATGGCCGCGCGCGTGGCCTCGCTCATCGACGACGAGACCGGCCAGATCCGCGAGGGTGCGATCGAGGTGACGGGCACCCATACGCTGACCCTTCGCCCCAGCGTGCCCGACATCACCCTCATCGCCGGTTTCGCCGACTATCCCGCGGCTGTCGTTCACCCGAGTTACAACGGCGAGAACCCGACCGATGTGCCGATCGGCACCGGCCCCTTCCTGCCCGAAAGCCACGAGGTGGGGATCCGCTCCGTCCTGGTGCGCAACGAGGATCACCGCTGGTGGGGGACCGACGTCTACGGCGGCCCTTATCTGGACCGCGTCGAATTCATCGATTTCGGCACCGACCCGGCCTCCTGGCTGGCCGCGGCCGAGTCCGAGGAAGTGGACATGCTGTACGAATCCGTGGGCGAGTTCATCGACATCCTCGACGCCATCGGCTGGACCAAGTCCGAGGCGGTGACGGCCAACACCATCACGATCCGTCCCAACCAGGAGGCGATGGTCGGGGACATCAAGCCCTACGCCGACGCGCGCGTGCGGCGCGCCCTCGCGCTCGCCGTGGACAATGCGGTCTGCCTCGAGCTCGGCTATGCAGGTCTCGGCACCGTGGCGGAGAACCACCACGTCTGCCCGATCCATCCCGAATACGCCGATATCGGTCCCGCGCCCCACGATCCCGAGCAGGCGCGCGCCCTGATGGAAGAGGCCGGCATGGCCGATTTCGAACACGAACTGATCTCCATCGACGACGACTGGCGCAAGAACACCACCGACGCGGTCGCCGCGCAGCTGCGCGACGCCGGCATCAACGTCACGCGCGTGGTGCTTCCGGGCTCGACCTTCTGGAACGACTGGGCGCAGTACCCGTTCAGCTCCACGAACTGGAACATGCGCCCGCTCGGCGTGCAGGTTCTGGCGCTCGCCTACCGCTCGGGCGAGGCGTGGAACGAAACGGCCTACGCGAACCCCGACTTCGACGCCAAGCTGGCCGAGGCGATGTCGATCGCCGACGCCGACCAGCGGCGGCAGGTGATGGCGGAGGTCGAGCAGATGCTGCGCGACGACGGCGTGATCATCCAGCCTTACTGGCGCTCGATCTACCGGCACTACACCGACCGGGTGGTGGGGGCCGAGATGCACCCGACCTTCGAGATCCACACCTACCAGCTGGGCCTCGCCGCCTGAGGCTGGCGCATCGGGCCGCGCCCCCGGCGACGGGGCGCGGCCACGCTCTTTCATGGCGCGTCCGCGCTCAACAAGACTGACCGAGACGGACCGGCACAAGGTTCGCGAAGGTCCGACCGACAGGGGATTGGATGGGACTTTTCTTCCTGAGGCGGCTGTGGGTGATGATCCTCACGGCGCTGTGCCTGACCTTCATCGTCTTCTTCCTGACGAACCTCTACCCCAACCTCGAGAAGCTCGCGAAAACCCAGGGCAACATGCGCATGACCGACGCCGAGGTCACGCAGTGGCTCGACAACCGCGGCTATCTCGCGCCGGTGCCGGTGAAATACGCCCAGTGGCTCGGCGTGGCGCCGGGCTGGACGCGCGACGACACCCGCAACGGCGAGGCGGTGGTGCGCGGGCGGTGCATCGACGGCGCGGTCACGCCCGAGGAAGCGGCCGAGGCGCCGCGCTTCTGCGGCGTGCTGCAGGGCGACTGGGGCTATTCCACCGTGTTCCGCCAGCCCGTCGCTGGCATCATCGGCGAGCGGCTGGGGCTGACCGGCCGGCTGATGCTGTGGACGATGATCCTGATGGTGCCCTCGGCGCTCGTTCTGGGCGTTCTGGCCGGGATGCGCGAGGGCTCGCGCACCGACCGCACGCTCTCGACGGTCGCGATCACCACGACGGCCACCCCGGAATACGTCTCGGGCGTGATCCTGATCGCGGTCTTCGCCTCCTCCGCCGTCGGGCTCAGATGGTTCAAGGGCACCGCCACCTCCGCGATGGAGAACCCGAATTTCGAGAACTTCTTCCTGCCGGTGCTGACCATCGCGCTTTACGGGATGGGGTACATCGCGCGGATGACGCGCGCTTCCATGGCCGAGGTGATGACGGCGCAGTACATCCGCACCGCGCGGCTGAAGGGCGTGTCCTTTCCCAACATCGTGTTGCGCCACGCGCTCCGGAACGCGCTCATCGCGCCCTTCACCGTCATCATGCTTCAGTTCCCGTGGCTGCTGAACGGCGTCGTGATCGTCGAGACGCTCTTCAACTACAAGGGCTTCGGCTGGACGCTGGTGCAGGCGGCGGGCAACAACGACATCGAGCTGCTGCTCGCGGTCTCGGTTGTGTCGGTGGTTGTGGTGCTGGTCACCCAGCTCATTTCCGACATCGGCTACGTCTATCTCAACCCGCGCATCAGCGTCGCCTGAGAGGGAGGGCAGGAACATGGAACCGCTTACCTGGACCGGCGATCTCGGCTCCGTCCTCACCCCGACCATGATGGCCGCCGTCGCGGTCTTCGCGCTGGCCCTCCTGGGCAACTGGGCCCTGTCGCTCGTGGGCGCGAAGTCGGGCGAGATCGCCTACGAGAACGGCGAGGCGGTGATGCTCAGCCGCGCGCCGCTCGACTACACGCTCATGGCGATGAAATTCGCGATCCTGCTCTTCCTGGCCTGCTGCGCCGCCTATGTGGTGGCGGGCATGGTCATCGGGAACCTGGAGACGGTGGGGATCATCGGCGCGATGGCGGGCCGCCTGACCCCGGTCTGGATCGCGCTCGTCCTGACCTTCGCGCTGTCGATCACCTACAAGCGCCGGCTGGGGCTTTACGGCAAGCTCTTCGACAGCATGATCGGGATGATCGGCTTCGGCATCGTCATGTTCTGGGTCTTCGCGGCCATCTTCGGCGGCCCGTTCGACATGATCGTGACCCATGGCGAACTTCAGCAGGTCTCGGGTATGAAGAACGAGCCGCCCGGCTCGCCGGTGCCGGGCGCGGCCGAGAGCGGGCTCTACCCCTACTACCTGCTGGGCGGCGACAACCTCGCGCGGGACGTGTTCTCGCGCATGATCAAGGGCGCGTGGGAGGTGATGAAGATCGCGCCCTTCGCCACGCTCTTCGCCTTCATGGTGGGGATCACGCTGGGGCTGCCCGCGGGCTACTACGGCGGCCGGCTGGACACCTTCCTGTCCTTCCTCGCCAACCTGATCCTCGCCTTCCCGGTGATCCTGCTCTTCTACCTCCTGGTGACGCCCGAGATCGTGGAAACGGGCATCCCCGTCTTCATGGCCGCGGTCCTCTTCCTCTTCCCGATCCTCTTCGTGGCCGTGATGATCAATTCCCGCTTCTACACGCGACCGGGCGTGCGCACGCCGGTGCTGGCGGTCGTGCTGGTCCTGCTGGGCTGGCTCTACCTGTCCCTCGTCCATCAGCAGGACACGAAGATCGACTTCCTGCCCGCCTCGCTCTCCTGGTTCGACCTTTTCGACATCCCCGGCGGCATCCTCGTGGTCTTCGTCGCGGTGATGTTCGTGAACTCGCCCACCGTCTTCCGCATCGTCCGCGGGCTCGTGCTGGACATCAAGACGCGCGACTACGTGGCGGCGGCGCAGACCCGCGGCGAGGGCAAGTGGTACATCATGCTGTGGGAGATCCTGCCCAACGCACGCGGGCCGCTGATCGTCGATTTCTGCCTGCGCATCGGATACACCACCATCCTGCTGGGCACGCTCGGGTTCTTCGGCCTCGGCCTGCCGCCGGAATCTCCCGACTGGGGCTCGACGATCAACGAGGGGCGCAAGCTCCTGTCGATCTACCTCCACCCGGCCCTGCCGCCGGCGCTGTCGCTCCTGAGCCTCGTGCTGGGCCTCAACCTGCTCGCCGACGGTTTGCGGGAGGAGTCGCTGCGCGACTAGGCCCAGAAGAAGCCCCTGCTTCTTCTTGGTTGAAAATACTCCGGGGGTCCGGGGGCGGCGCCCCCGGGTGTCCCTTGAAAAACAAGACCAGCTCCGAACGGGGAGGAAGACATGGCGAAACGGGACTATGACGGTCCGATCCTCGAGATCGACAAGCTTTCGATCTCGTTCTTCACGCGGCTGCGCGAGATCCCGGCGGTCATGGATTTCTCCGTGATGGTCCAGCCGGGCGAAGCGGTCGGCCTGGTGGGCGAGTCGGGCTGCGGCAAGTCCACCGTGGCGCTGGGGGTGATGCAGGACCTCGGCGTCAACGGCAAGATCGTGGGCGGCACCATCAAGTTCAAGGGCCGGGACATGGGCGAGATGTCCGCCGACGATCTGCGCAAGATCCGCGGCTCCGAGATCGCGATGATCTACCAGGAGCCAATGGCCTCGCTCAACCCGGCGATGCGGGTGGGCAAGCAGCTCATGGAAGTGCCGATGATCCACGAGGGCGTCTCCGAGAAGGAGGCCTACCAGAGGGCGCTGGAGGTGGTCAGCGACGTCAAGCTTCCCGACCCCGAGCGCATCCTGAAAAGCTATCCGCACCAGCTTTCGGGCGGGCAGCAGCAGCGCATCGTCATCGCCATGGCGCTCATGGCGAACCCCTCTCTGCTGATCCTGGACGAGCCCACCACCGCGCTCGACGTGACGGTGGAGGCCGCGGTCGTCGAGCTGGTGAAGGATCTCGGGCGCAAGTACGGCACCTCGATGCTCTTCATCTCCCACAATCTGGGGCTCGTGCTCGAGACCTGCGACCGGATCTGCGTGATGTATTCCGGCGAGGCGGTGGAGCGTGGCGACATCGACACCGTCTTCAACAAGATGCGCCACCCCTACACCCAGGCGCTCTTCCGCACGATCCCGCTGCCCGGCGCGAACAAGACCGAACGTCCGCTCAAGGCCATTCCGGGCAACTTCCCCCTGCCCCACGAGCGTCCCAGGGGCTGCAACTTCGGTCCGCGCTGCGACTACTTCGAGGAGGGCGTCTGCGACCAGGGCCACATCTACATGGAGGACGTGGACAAGGAAGGCACCCACGAGACGCGTTGCCTGCGCTGGAAGGACATCGACTGGGACGCCCCGATGCAGGCCGAGGCGCACAAGGGCCGCGCCGAGATCGGGCCCGTCGTGCTCAAGATGGAGAACCTGAAGAAATACTACGAGGTCGCGGCCAGCGCGCTTTTCGGGGGCGGCGAGAAACGCGTCGTCAAGGCCAACGAGACGCTGTCCTTCGAGGCACGGGAATCCGAAACCCTCGCGATCGTGGGAGAGTCGGGCTGCGGCAAGTCGACCTTCGCCAAGGTGCTCATGGGGCTCGAGACCGCGACCGACGGGCAGATCCTGCTCGACAACCGCAACATCGAACAGACGCCCATCGAGCAGCGCGACACCAAGACCATCGCCGACGTGCAGATGGTGTTCCAGAACCCGTTCGACACGCTGAACCCCTCCATGACCGTCGGGCGGCAGCTCATCCGGGCGCTGGAGATCTTCAAGATCGGCAGCTCCGAGAAGGACCGGCGCGAGCGGATGCTCAGGCTGCTCGACCTCGTTAAACTGCCGCGGGAATTCGCCGACCGGATGCCGCGCCAGCTCTCCGGCGGGCAGAAGCAGCGCGTCGGCATCGCGCGCGCTTTCGCCGGCGATGCGCGCATCGTGGTCGCGGACGAGCCGGTGTCGGCGCTCGACGTGAGCGTGCAGGCCGCGGTCACCGATCTGCTGATGGAGATCCAGAACGAGCACAAGACGACGCTCATCGTGATCGCGCATGACCTGTCGCTGGTGCGCTATCTCGCGGACCGGGTGATGGTGATGTATCTCGGCCATGTCGTCGAGATCGGCGACACCGAGCAGGTGTTCGCCCCGCCCTACCACCCCTACACCGAGGCGCTTCTGTCGGCCGTGCCCATCGCCGACACCCATGTCGAGAAGAAGAGCATCGTGCTCGAGGGCGAGATCCCTTCGGCGATGAACCCGCCGCCCGGATGCCCGTTCCAGACCCGGTGCCGCTGGAAATCCAAGGTGCCGGGGAACAAGTGCGAGACCGAGGTGCCGCCGATGATCCAGCTGGCCTCGGGCCACCAGGTGAAATGCCATCTGCCGGAAGAGGAATTCCGCCAGATGGAGCCGGTCATCACCATCGCGGCGGAGTGAGCGCGAGACGGCGACCGGGCCCCTCGGCCCGGCGCTGCCTCAGGGGCGCTCAGCGTCCCAGGATCGCCCGGACGTAGGTCTGCGTTTCGACGAAAGGGGGGACGTCTCCGTGGCGTTTCACTGCGCCGGGGCCGGCATTGTAGGCCGCGAGCGCGAGACGCCAGTCGCCGAACGCGCGGTACTGTTCGACGAGATAGCGCGCGCCACCGTCGAGGTTCTCGTGCGGGTCCGCCGGGTCGACGCCCAGAAGTCGCGCGGTACCGGGCATGAGCTGCGCGAGGCCGATCGCGCCCTTGTGCGAGACGGCCCGCGGGTTCCAGCCCGATTCCTGCTGCACCAGGCGCAGGAACAGATCCTCGGGCACCCCGTGCCGGCGCGCGGCCTGCCGTGCGACGGCAAGATAGGGACCGTCATAGCGCCCTTCGAAACGCGGCGCCGCCTCGTCCCACTTCGTGGGCACCTTTGCGCGCGGCGGCTGGAGGCGCACGGAGTCGTTGTATTGCCTTGCAAGCCGCGTATCGAGCAGCTTCGTCTGCGACGAGAAGATGTGCGCCCGGCTCTTGGACGACAGCACATCTGCCACCGCGAGGGTCGGCAGCGACGCAACGATCGCGGCGACGCAAAGGTTCCCTGCCCGTCTCATCGCGTGTCCTCCCTTTTCCCGGACAGAAAGACGATATCATATCCGAAGGATCTCGGCGCCCCGTTGCCGTCGAAAGGCTACGACGGATGCGCCCTGCCGGCAACAGCGCGGTCTTCCCGGCCCCGGGCAGGGGACTGGCGCGGGTCGTTTCAAGTTTTACCTTTTCTTCAGCCCCGCCGGGTGATGTAACCTGCGCGAGGCACGCAAGCGACGGAGGCGGACATGGCAGGCTCGGTGAACAAGGTGATCCTGATCGGCAATCTCGGCCGCGACCCGGAGGTGCGGTCGTTCCAGAACGGCGGCAAGGTCTGCAATCTCCGCGTCGCTACCTCCGAGACGTGGAAGGACCGCAACACCGGCGAGCGCCGCGAACGCACGGAGTGGCACAACGTCGCCATCTTCAACGAGGCGCTGGTGCGCCTGGCCGAGCAATATCTCCGCAAGGGCTCCAAGGTCTATCTCGAGGGCAAGCTCGAAACCCGCAAGTGGCAGGACCAGTCCGGGCAGGATCGCTACACCACGGAGGTCGTGCTGCGTCCCTACCAGGGCGAGATGACCTTTCTCGACGGTCGCGAGGGCAGCGGAGGCGGCGGTGGTGGCGGCGATTACGGCGGCGGCTACGGCGGGGGGTATGGCGGCGACCGAGGCGCGCCGGAACCCGCGCCCGCGGGAGGATCGAGCCGCGATTTCGACGACGAGATCCCGTTCTGAGCCGCCGCGCCGGACACCGGGCCTTGGGACGACACACCCGACCCCCTAGATACATCACATGACCTGGTCTTTCCCAATCGGCCGGCTTTTCGGCTCCGAGCTTCGCGTGCACGCCACCTTCTTCCTGCTCCTTCTCTGGGTGGGCTGGGTGGCCTTCTCCGACGGCGGCTGGCCCGCCGCGCTGGAAAACATCCTCTTCGTGGCGGCGCTCTTCGCCTGTGTCGTGGCGCATGAGTTCGGCCACGCGCTCACCGCGCGGCGCTACGGCATCCGCACGCCCGACATCACGCTGCTGCCCATCGGCGGGCTCGCCCGGCTGGAGTCCATGCCCGAAAAACCCGGCCAGGAGATCCTCGTGGCCCTCGCCGGTCCCGCGGTCAACGTGGCGATCTGGGCGATCCTCGTGGTCGTCCTGGGCGCCGAGACCGATCTGGAGAAGCTCGCCCAGATCGAGCACACGACCGAGGGGTTCCTGGGCCGGCTCGCCCTCGTGAACCTGTTCATCGCGGTTTTCAACCTGCTGCCCGCCTTCCCGATGGACGGGGGCCGGGTCTTCCGCGCGACGCTCAGCATCTTCATGGACCGCGTGCGCGCCACGCGGGTCGCCGCGACCGGCGGACAGGTCCTGGCCTTCGCGCTCGGGCTTCTGGGTCTGACCTCCGGCAACCCGATCCTGCTGCTGATCGCCTTCTTCGTCTTCATCGCCGCGGGCGCGGAAAGCAACGACGTGGCGATGCGCGACCTTTCGCGCCGGATGATGGCGCGGGAGGCGATGATCACCACCTTCGACGCGCTCTCGCCCGACGACACGGTGTCGGCGGCGGGCGCGGCGCTGATCCGTACCACCCAGCACGAATTCCCGGTTCTGGACGCGGACGGGCAGTTCGTCGGGCTGCTCACCCGGAACGCCATCTTCGCCGAGACGGCCGAGGGCCGGACCACGCGCCCCGTGCACGAGGTGATGGAGACCGAGATCCCGAAGGTGGGCCTTGGCGAGGGGCTGGAGGGCGTCTTCGACGCGATGTACCGCCAGAACGCGCCCGCCGTGGCGGTCACGCGCCGCACGGGCGAGTTCGTGGGCTACATCACGCGCGAGAACGTGGGCGAGCTGATGATGTTGAACGGGCGGCGCGGTTCCTGAGGCGTCACGCGCATGTCGCACGGGCAGGGGACAGTCGGCGGCGGAACGCGCTGAGGAGACCCCGCCATGACCGACTTCCCGCCTCCCGTCGTCTCGATCGAGGACGTGCTCGCCGATCCGGGGCTCACCGACGCAAACCCGCGGCGCGGCGAGTTTGAGGCGCGCTTCGCCTTCATCGGACGCTCTCGCCACCGAGGGCCTCGGCATCAACCTCACCGTGGTGCCGCCACGCTCCAAGGCTTTCCCGCGGCACTACCACTACGTGAACCATGACCTCTTCGTGATTTTCGACGGCATCGGCGTGCTCCACCACGGGGAGGAGGATCACGCGCTGAAGCCCCTCGACGTGGTGTTCATCCGCGCCGGTACCGGCATCCCCTTCCAGATCGAGAATACGGGCGATCGGGAGAGGCGCTATCTCGCGCTCTCTACCCTGATCCCCGCGGATGTCTTCCACTACCCCGACGGTGACAAGTACGGCGTCATGGCGGCCGGCACGCCCTTCCGCGACCTCGCCTCGGGCAATCTCGCGCGATTCTCGCACTGGTTCCGCCGCGACTCGGCGGTAGGCTACTGGGACGGCGAGGTGGAAGAGGGCTAAGCCGACGCCGCCCGCGCGGCCAGGGCCTCGTCCAGGAGACCGCGCACCGCCTCCGGCGGGACGTCCGAGGTGACGAAGGCGCGGCCGATGCCGCGGGCCAGCACGAAGCGCAGCCGCCCGTCCACCACCTTCTTGTCCTGCGCCATGAGCGCGAGCAGGCCATCGGCGTCGGGCAGCGGCCCGGGAATGTCTGAAAGATCGGTCTTCATGCCCATGGCCCGAAGATGGGCGCGCACGCGCCCTGGCTCCTCCTGGCTGCAAAGGCCGAGCCGGGCGGAGAGCTCGAAGGCGAGCGCGCAGCCCACCGCAACCCCCTCGCCATGGAGCAGCCGGTCGGAATAGCCCGTCGCCGCCTCGAGCGCATGGCAGAAGGTGTGGCCGAGGTTGAGCAGCGCGCGATCGCCCTGCTCGGTCTCGTCGCGCGCGACGATCCCGGCCTTCATCTCGCAGGAACGGCGCACGGCGCGGATGCGCGCGGCCTCGTCGCCCGCGGCGAGGGCGGGGCCCGCGCCCTCCAGCCACTCGAAGAAGTCGGCGTCGCCCAGAAGGCCGTATTTCACGACCTCGCCGTAGCCCGCGAGGAAATCGCGCGCGGGCAAGGTCGACAGCGCCCCGGTGTCGGCCAGCACGAGGCTCGGCTGGTGGAACGCGCCCACGAGGTTCTTGCCATGGCCGGTGTTGATAGCGGTCTTGCCCCCCACGGAGCTGTCCACCTGCGCCAGCAGCGTCGTGGGCACCTGCACGAAGCGCACGCCCCGGCGCAGGATCGCGGCAGCGAAGCCCGCCAGATCGCCGATGACGCCGCCGCCGAGCGCCACCACGACGTCGCGCCGCTCCACCCGCTCGTCGAGCAGCCACTCCACCGCGCGGCGAAGCTGCTCCCAGCCTTTCGTCGCCTCGCCGGGGGGCAGCGCGAGCGCGGTGCAGCCGATGCCGGACGCCGCGAGCCCCGCGCGAAGCGCGTCGAGATGATGCGCGGCCACCGTCTCGTCGGTGATGACGGCAACGTGCGGGCGCGCGAGCAGCGGGCCGATCTCCGCTCCCGCGCGGGCGACGAGGCCCGGACCGATGCGGATGTCGTAGCTTCGCGCGCCGAGCGCGACGGCAACGGTCTCGATCCTGCTCATTCGGGATCCTCCCAGAGATCGGGCCGGTCCAGCAGCGCCGCCTCCACCCGCGCGGCCATCTCCTCGATGGAGCGGTCGGCGGCGCTGTCGACGACCACGTCGGCCTTGGCGTATTCGGGCTCGCGGCGCGCGCAAAGATCATCGAGCGTCGCGCGCGGATCCGCGGTGCGCAGAAGCGGGCGGGTGTCCTTGTTGCGCACCCTCTGCCAGAGCAGCGCCCGGTCGGCGCGCAGCCAGACGGACACGCCCTGCGCCGCAATGAGGGCGCGGTTGCGCGCGGACAGGAACACGCCGCCGCCGGTGGACAGGACGCCCGGGGCGTCCTGAAGCAGCCGCTCGAGCACCCGGCTTTCCTTCTCGCGGAAGAACGGCTCGCCGTCGCGGGCGAAGATCTCTGCCACGGTGCGGTTCGCGGCGGCCTCTATCTCGGCGTCGCAATCGCGGAAGGGCACGCCCAACCGATGCGCGAGCGCCTTGCCGACCGCGGTCTTGCCCGCGCCCATCATGCCGACCATGACCACCGTCTTGCCGAGTGTCCTGCCCATCTGCGCCCCTTTCAGCCATCCCTCGCCGAAACGCAATCGCTCAGGGGCACTGTCGTGTGCCTGCCGAATTTGCCATATATGTTCCACAACACCCGAACAGGCAGGCAGGTCAAGGGCATGTGGCGTCTTCTCAAATGGCTGGTCTATCTCGCGGTGCTCGCGGCGATCGGCGTGGTGGCATACGCCTATATCGGGCCGTTCTTCGGCGCGGACTTCTCCGCGCCCGCCAAGGAACGGCGCGAACCGGTGATCATCGATGTGCAATAGGGTCGCCGGCGCCCTTGCCGCGCTTGCGCTGCTCGCGCCCATGCCGGGCGCGGCGCAGGAGCCCATGGCGGCGATCGAATGGCTGGAGGAGATGACCCGCGCCCCGATGGAGCGCTCGTCCGGCCCCATGGGCGGCGAACCGCCGATCGCACGCAGCGCCGGCGTGCCCGACATCGCGGTCAGCCCGCTCGGCGCGCTGTCACCCGACGCCGTGGGCCTTCTGCCGACCAACGTCACGGGGTTTCCCGCGACGCTGTGGCAGGCCAGCGCCACCCGAACCCTGATCGATCTGATCGCCGCGCAGCGCGTCGAGGGTCAGCCCGCCATGCAGGCGCTGCTTTATTCGCTGCTCCTGGCCGAGGCCGCGCCGCCCGCCGACGCGGGGCCCGAGGCGCGCCTGCTTCTCGCGCGGATCGACAAGCTCCACGCGCTCGGCGCGGTGGAGCCCGCGCTCGCACTCGTCGAGCGTGCAGGTCCGTCCTCGCCGGCGCTGGCCGCGCGGTGGTTCGACCTCGCGCTTCTGGCCGGCGATCCGGTGGCGGCCTGCGGCGGCCTTGAGCGTCACGCCGCCGCCGCGCCCGACTACGGGGCGCGCGTGTTCTGCCTCGCCCGGCAGGGGCGCTGGGACAGCGCGTCGGCCACGCTGGAGGCGGCGGCGGTGCTCGATGCCCTCACGCCGGTCGAGGCGGATCTCCTGCGCCGTTTCCTCGATCCCGAGGCGTTGGCGGCGCCGGAGCTGCCGCCGGGGCCGCAGCCGGACGCGCTGGACTACCGCCTGCGCGAGGCGATCGGCGCGCCGCTGCCGCCCTCGGCCCTGCCCCGCCCGTTCTCGGTGGCGGCGCTTTCGGGGGATCTGGGCTGGAAGGCGCAGCTTGACGCCGCCGAACGCCTCGCACGGATGGGGGCGATTTCCGAGAACCGGCTCATCGGCATCTACATGCGTCACCAGCCGGCCGCCTCGGGCGGGGTCTGGGATCGCGTCGCGGCGGTGCAACGGCTCGACGCGGCGCTCGAGACGGGCGAGGTGGCGGCCGTCGGCGCGGCGCTACCGCCCGCGTGGCGCGCGATGCGCGACGCGGATCTCGCGGTGCCATTCGCGCGGCTCTTCGGGGCGCGCCTTGCCGCCCTGTCGCTCGACGGCGCGGCCGGCCGGATCGCGTTTTCCGCGGGACTGCTCTCGCCCGATTACGAGGCGGTGGCGCGGGGCCGCGTGCCGGACACGGACGAGGCGCGGTTCCTCGCCGCCCTGGCCGAGGGCAGACCCGCGCGCGTCGCGGCCCCCTCGTCGCGCGCCCAAGCGGTGACGCGTGGCTTCGACCGGGCGCCGCCGGACGCGCTCGCGCGGCAGCTTTCCGAGGGGCGCCTCGGAGAGGCCATCCTGCGCGCCATGGCGCTCTATTCCGCGGGGATCGCGGGCGACCTGCCCGATCTCGCCGACGCGCTGGCGACGTTGCGCGCGGTCGGCCTCGAGGACACGGCGCGGCAGGCCGCGTTGCAGGCCATGCTGCTGGCGCCCGCGCGATGACGGGCTCCGCCCCCGCCCAAAGGGATCGGCGCCGGATCTCGGCGTTTCTCGACGCGCAGGCGGCGGAGCGGGGCGCCGCCCCGAACACGCTTCGCGCCTACGACCGCGACCTGCGGGATTTCGCCGGGTGGCTGGCGGGGCGGGGCACCGACACGGCCGGTGCGGAGAAGGCCGACATCGAGGCCTACCTCGTTGCCTGCGAGGCCGAGGGGCTTTCCGCCGCGACCCGCGCCCGCAGGCTTTCGTCCATCCGGCAGCTTTTTCGCTTCATCCACGAGGAAGGCTGGCGCGGCGACAATCCCGCGCTGCGCCTCGATGGACCTGCCCGGGCGCGCCGCCTGCCCAAGACGCTGTCGCATGACGAGGTCGACCGGATGCTCGCGGCCGCCGATACCACCGGCCGCGACGCGGCGGAACGCGCCCGCAACGCCTGCCTGATGCAGCTTCTCTACGCCACGGGCATGCGGGTGAGCGAGCTTGTGGCGCTGCCCGTCGCCGCGGCGCGCGGGGACCCGCGGATGCTGCTGGTGCGTGGCAAGGGCGGGCGGGAACGCATGGTTCCGCTCTCGCCGCCCGCGCGCGACGCGCTCGCCCGCTGGCTCGCGCTGCGCGACGCGGCGGCGGCGCGGGGCGCCGAGGCCGGGCAGCCGGACTCGCCCTGTCTCTTTCCCTCGCGCGCCAGGTCGGGGCACCTCACGCGCGAGCGGTTCTTCCTGATCGTGAAGGAACTTGCCCGCGCCGCCGGCGTGCCGGCCGAGCGCGTGTCGCCACACACGCTGCGTCACGCCTTCGCCACGCACCTGCTCGAGGGCGGGGCGGATCTGCGCGTGATCCAGACGCTTTTGGGCCACGCGGACCTGTCGACCACCGAGATCTACACCCATGTCCTGGAGGAGCGCCTGCGGAGCCTTGTGCTGCAGCATCACCCGCTCGCCCGCGACAGCTGAGCGGCTTGCACGGTCACGCCGCGGGCCTCATAAGAGACATCGCTTCACCACGCATCAACGGACCCGAGGATGGATCCCGCACAATCCATGATCGACACCGCCTTCTGGCTGACCTCCGGGGGCATCATCCTGCTGCTCATGCTGTCGGCCTTCTTCTCGGGCTCCGAGACGGCGCTGACGGCGGCCTCGCGGGGGAAGCTCCGCGCGCGCGCCGACAAGGGCTCTCGCGGGGCCGAACTCGCGCTCGAGATCACCGAGGACAACGAGCGGCTGATCGGGTCGGTGCTGCTGGGCAACAACCTCGTCAACATCCTGGCCGCCTCGCTCGCCACCGCGCTCTTCACCAAGCTTTTCGGAGAGTCCGGCGTGGCGCTGGCCACGCTGGTAATGACGCTGCTGGTGCTGATCTTCGCGGAAGTGCTGCCCAAGACCTACGCGATCACCAACTCCGAGGCGGCGGCGTCGCTCGTGGCGCCGATCATCCGCGTGATCGTACGGGTGTTCTCGCCGATCGTGTCCGCGGTGCGCTTGCTGGTGCGCGGGGTGCTGCGCCTGTTCGGCGTGAAGACCGACCCCGACAGCCATATCCTCGCCGTGCGCGAGGAGATCGCCGGCGCGCTCCATCTCGGCCACTCCGAGGGCGTGGTCGAGAAGGAGGACCGCGACCGCATCCTGGGCGCGCTCGATCTGGGAGAACGCACGGTGGAGGAGATCATGCTCCACCGGTCGCGCATCGAGATGCTGGACGCCGAGGCGGAGCCTTCCGAGGTTCTGCGCCAGTGCCTCGAAAGCAGCCACACCCGCCTGCCCGTCTATCGCGGCGAGCCCGAAAACATCGTGGGCGTCGTCCATGCCAAGGATCTGCTGCGCACGCTCTACAAGCGCATGTCCGCCCCCGAAGAGGCCACGCTGACCACGACGCTCCAGTCCTTCGACATCGCCGAGGTGATGATGGAGCCCTACTTCATTCCCGACACCACGGCGCTCGACGACCAGATCCGGGAATTCCTGCGGCGGCGGTCGCATTTCGCGCTGGTGGTGGACGAATACGGCTCCATCGAGGGGCTGATCACGCTCGAGGATATCCTCGAGGAAATCGTGGGCGAGATCACAGACGAGTTCGATCCCGACGGCGACCACACGATCCGCAAGGCCGAGGACGGCAACTACATCGTGGACGGCTCGATGACGATCCGCGACCTGAACCGCGCCACGGAGTGGTCGCTGCCCGACGAAGAGGCCAATACCGTGGCGGGGCTGGTCATCCACGAGGCGCAGATGATCCCCACCGTGGGACAGGTCTTTTCCTTCCACGGCTTCCGCTTCGAAGTGACCGGCCGCAAGGACAACCGCATCACGAAACTCAAGATCCGCCCGCTCTGAGCCCGCTCCGGGCGGCGGCCATGGGCGGGACCGCGCGCGTCAGCCTGCCCTGCTCGCGGCAGCGCTCGGCGCGTCCTCCTCCAACTCGTCCTCGTCGTTCACATGCGCCACCCGGGCGCCGGACTTGGATCCGGTGACCACGCCAAGGGATTTCAGCTTGCGGTGCAGCGCGCTGCGTTCCATCCCGACGAAGCTCGCCGTGCGCGAGATGTTGCCACCGAAGCGATTGATCTGGGTCAGAAGATACTCGCGCTCGAACGCCTCGCGCGCCTCGCGCAGCGGCATCGTGGCCACCGCGCCCGAAAGCACCACGCGCCCGTCCTCGGCGGTGCCCGGCGCAACTTCCTGGGGCAGTTCGTGCGCGGCGATGGGCCCGGACCCGTCGCCGAGGATGAGAACCCGCTCGACCAGATTCTTGAGCTGGCGCACGTTTCCGGGCCAGATCATCGTCTGCATGAGCGCCACCGCCTCGTCGGTGAGCTCGCGGCGCGGAAGGCCCTGCGCCTGGTGGATCTCGTCCACGAAATGCCGCGCGAGCAGCGGGATATCCTCGCGCCGGTCCTCGAGCGCGGGCACCGAGATCGGCACCACGTTGAGGCGGTGATAGAGTTCCTGCCGGAAGCGGCCCGCGCCGATCTCGGCCTCGAGGTCGCGGTTGGTGGAGGAGATCACGCGCAGATCGACGCGCACCTTGTCGGCGCCCCCCACGCGCTGGAAGGTCTGGTCCACCATGACGCGCAGGATCTTCGACTGGGTGCCGAGCGGCATGTCCGCCACCTCGTCGAAGTATAGAACGCCGCCATGCGCCTGCTCCAGCAGGCCGGGCTCCACCCCGCGGTCGGTGGTCTCGCGGCCGAAAAGCACCTCTTCCATGCGCTCGGGCGCGATCGAGGCGCAATTCACCGTGACGAACGGCGCCTGCGCGCGGCCCGACCGGGCGTGGACATAGCGTGCGGCCACCTCCTTGCCTGCACCCGCGGGGCCGGTCAGCATCACCCGCCCGTTGGATTTCGTGACCTTGTCGAGCTGGCCCAGCAGCGCGCGGAAGGCCGGGCTTTCACCGATCATCTGCGTCTCGCGGGCGTCGCGGCGCTTCAGGCTCTGGTTCTCGCGGCGCAGCCGCGAGGTTTCCATCGCGCGGCGGATCACCACCATGAGCTGGTCGATGTTGAACGGCTTCTCGATGAAGTCGTAGGCGCCCTGCTTGATCGCCGCCACCGCGATCTCGATGTTGCCGTGACCCGAGATGATGACCACCGGCACGTCCGGGTTGTCGCGCCGCACGCTTTTCAGGATGTCGATCCCGTCCATCCGGCTGTCCTTCAGCCAGATGTCGAGGATCAGAAGCCCGGGCGGCTCGGCGTTGATCGCCGCCATCGCCTCCTCGGAGTTGCCCGCCCGCCGGGTCGCGTAGCCCTCGTCCTCCAGAATGTCCGCGATCAGTTCGCGAATGTCGCGCTCGTCGTCCACAATCAGGATGTCACTCATGCCCTTGCCTCTCCTCTTATTCTGCGGCCGCCGCCCGCGCGCCCCCGGCCAGCGGCAGGCGGATCACGGCCATCGCGCCGCGGTGCTCCGAGCCGTCGAAGGCCGGCGCGTCCTCCAGCGTGAGGGTGCCGCCATGCTCCTCGATGATCTTCTTCACGATGGGCAGGCCGAGGCCGGTGCCCTTCTCGCGGGTGGTCACGTAAGGCTCGAAAAGCCGCGCACGGTCCTCCGGCAGCCCCACCCCGTTGTCGGCAAGGCGCACCGTCGCCCAGCCGCCCTTGGCCTCCAGCGACACGCGGATTTCCGGAACGTGCCCGTCGGGCGCGCCTGTTTCCTGCAGTGTTTCAATCGCTTCACCGGCGTTCTTGATCAGGTTCGTCAGCGCCTGCCCGATCATGGTGGCGTCCAGCTCGGCGATCAAAGGCGTCTCGGGCAGCGCGATGTCGAAGCGCACGCCCGGCTGACCGGCCTCCTGCAACAGCGCGGCGTCGCGCACCAGCGCGACAAGGTCCTCGCTGCGCCGCTCTGGCTCCGGCATCCGGGCGAATTTCGAGAACTCGTCGACGATGCGCCTCAGATCGTCGGTCTGGCGCACGATCACCTCGGTCATCGCGTCGAGCTGCGCGGCCTCCTCCTCCGACAACCCCTTGCGGAACTTGCGGCGAATGCGCTCTGCCGAGAGCTGGATCGGGGTGAGCGGGTTCTTGATCTCGTGGGCGATGCGGCGCGCCACGTCGCCCCAGGCGGCGAGACGCTGCGCCGCCACGAGATCCGTCACGTCGTCGAAGGCCACCACGAACCCTTCCAGGCTTCCATCCTCCCGGCGCCGGGGGGCGATGCGGACCAGCAGGTTCTCCAGCCGGCCCCCGCGCGAGACCTTGATCTCTTCCTGGGCCACCTCGGCGCGGCCCGAGCGCACCCGCTCGAACAGCTCGCCGAATTCCGGCACCGCGACGGAAATGGGCACGAGGCGGCGGTTTTCCTCCCAGCCCAGAAGCCGCTCGGCGGAGCGGTTGACGAAGGCCACGCGGCCCGTCGCGTCCACGCCGACGACGCCCGAGGTGACCGAGCTCAGAACCGAGTCGAACAACCGGCGGCGACGCTCGATCTGGCGCGTGTTGTCGAGCAGCTTCTCGCGCTGGATCTTGAGCTGCCGGGTCATCTGGTTGAAATACCGCCCCAGCATGGCGATCTCGTCGTCGCCCTCTTCCTCCCGGACCTGAACGTCCAGATCGCCGGAGCCCACACGCTGCGCCGCCCCCGCAAGCCGGCCCACCGGCCGCGACAGCCGCTCGGCGAACCAGAGCCCCAGCCAGACCGACGCCAGGATGAGGATTACCGCGAAGCCGAGGTAGAGAAGCCCGAACTCGAAGAGCACCCGGCCGCGTTCGCTTTCGAGCTGCTGGTAGAGCCGCACGGTCTCCTGCGTCTCGTCGAGCAGGCTCAGAAGCTCCCCGTCCACCTCGCGGCTGACGTAAAGATAGCGGTCGGCGAAACGGGTCAGCGGCACGAGGGCGCGGAACTCGTTGTTGTCCCAGTCCTCCACGATCGCCACGCCTTCCGCGGCCGCCATGTCGAAGGCCGCGCGCGCCGGTTCTTCGTAATCGAAGAGGTAGGAGCGTTCGCCCCGGGCGCGGATCTCTCCCGCGCCGTCGATCACGTAGGCCTCGCGCAGCCCGCGCTGGATCTGCGCCTGCCCCTGGGCGAGCAGAACGCGCAGGTCGCCGTCGCTCATGAGGAAGGTGGCGCGATTGTCGGATTCGAGATAACGGGCGAGCGCGCCCGCATCCTCGGCAAGGTCGCGGCGGTGCTCTTCCTCGTAGGCCTGCGCGGCGGCGAGGCTCGAGCCCAGCACGCTGCGCACCCGGTCGGAAAACCATCCCTCGAGGCCGATATTGACGGTGAGGCCGGCGAAGACGGCCACGCTGACCGTCGGGATGAGCGCCATCAGCGCGAAGACGCCGGTCAGCCGCAGGTGCAGCCGCGATCCGGCCGACTGCGCCCTCCGTGCCGCGATCATCTGCACCACACGCTGCAGCACCAGCGCGGCCACGACGAGGACGTAGACGAGATCGGCCAGCAGCACGAGACGCAGGCCGAGCGACGCCGCGCCCTGGTCGAACGGCCCCAGAACGAGGAAGGTGACCAGCGCGAGCACGGGGCCCAGGATCACCAGGCCGAGCGTCGCGGCATTCTGCACCCGCCGCTGACGGCGCAGCCGGTTCACCCGGCTCCAACTCAAGCGCTGTGCCCCAAAGGCCACGACTGTCCTCGCCTGCTCTCGGCGCCACAGGGCACCGCACCGCCACATTTTGTGGTCCTGCCGGTGCGGACAGCGGGGCTGCCGCGCCGGGGCCACGGGTCTGTTGCCCTTTTACATCAATTTGCGGCGCCGTGTCACGCGAATCTCGAGGTCGTTGACCTTCTTGCGAAGCGTATTGCGATTGATGCCGAGAAGGTCGGCGCATTTGGCCTGGTTTCCGCCCGTGGCGTCGAGCGCGATCTCGATGAGCGGCGCCTCCACCTCGCGCAGGACGCGCTGGTAAAGGCCGGGCGGCGGCAGCATCGCGCCATGCAGGTCGAAATAGCGCCGCAGGTGGCGCGCCACCGAGGCCGAGAGCTTCTCGCCGTCGGCCCCCCGGCCTTGCAGGACCGGCTCGGTGCCCGGCTGATCGCCAAGGACCTGTTCGACCTCGGCGCGCGAGATCTCCTCGGCGCGCGAGGTCAGGCTCAGCCTGCGGACCGCGTTCTCGAGCTGGCGCACGTTCCCCGGCCAGCTGTAGAGGCGGACAAGCTCTTCCGCGTCCTCGGAAAATCGCCGCCGCGGCGCACCTTCGCGCTCGGCGCGGGCAAGGAAATGCTCGGCCAGCAGCGCGATGTCCTCCACCCGCTCGCGCAGCGCCGGGACGTGCAGGGTGGCCCCGGTGAGGCGGTAATAGAGATCCCGGCGCAGCCCGCCCTCCTCCATCGCGGCGGCCAGGTCCGCCTGCGAGGTGGCCATGAACCGCGGCACATGCTCGCCCGGCGCATCCATCATGCGCACGATGCGCGCCTGCACGTCGTCCTCGAAATCCGCGATCTCGTCGAGCAGAAGCGTGCCGCCCTTGACCCGCGCAAGCACCCGCGCCGGACCCTCGAGCTCGCGCAGGTCTGCCGCGGCGACGGTGACGAAGGGCAGCGTGCGGCGGTCCGAGAAATCGTGGATGGCCCGGGCGATCAGCGATTTCCCGGTGCCCGATTCGCCGGTGATGAGGACCGGTATGTCGGCGTTCATTACCCGCGCCACCAGGCGGTAGAGTGCCTGCATGGCGGGCGTGCGCCCGACCAGCGGCAGCTCGCCGTCCTCGGCGGGCACGTCGTCCACCGGCACCGACGGAGCGCGGCGGCGCGTCTCGAGCGCGCGGGCGGTGCGCTTCATCAGGTCCGGCAGGTCGAAGGGCTTCGGCAGGTAGTCGTAGGCTTCCGCCTCCGCGGCCTGGATCGCCGTCATGATCGTGTTCTGCGCCGAGATCACGATGACCGGCAGATCCGGGCGATCCTGGGCGATCTTCGGCAGCATCTCGAGCCCGTTCCCGTCGGGCATCATCACGTCCGAGATGACCACGTCGCCCTTCCCCTCGCTCACCCAGCGCAAGAGCGTCGTCAGCGAGGAGGTGGCGTGCACCTTGCATCCCGCGCGCGTCAGCGCCTGCGTCAGCACGGTGCGGATCGTGCGGTCGTCGTCGGCGACGAGAACGGTGCCGTCCATCAGGGGGTCTCCTTCCTGGGTTGGGGCGCGCGGGCGAGCGATATGCGAAAGACGGTGCGTCCGGGCACGGAGCTGACCGAGATCCAGCCGCCGTGATCCGAGACGATCTTGCTGACGAGGGCGAGGCCCAGCCCCGTGCCGTTGTCGCGGCCCGAGACGAAGGGCTCGAAGATGTCGCCGGCCAGCTCTCCGGGCAGGCCGGGGCCGTCGTCGATCACCTCGATCTGCAGGGGCAGCGCCTGGCCGCCGCCATCGGCCCGGCGCAACTTGAAACTGTGCTCGAAATAGGTGTGCAGACGGATCGTGCCGCCCTCGCGCCCGGCGGCCTCGGAGGCGTTCTTCAGGAGATTGAGAAACACCTGAAGCAACTGGTCGGGATCGCCGAGCGCCTGCGGCAGCGAGGGGTCGTAATCCTCGACGATCGTCATGTGGGCGCCGAAACCCAGAAGCGCCGAGCGCCGCGCGCGATCGAGCACGTCGTGGATGTTGAGCGGCCTGAGATCGGGCGGCGTGGCGTTTCCGAACTGTTCGACCTGTTCGAGCAGCTTCACGACGCGGCGTGTCTCGGCAACGATAAGATCCGTAAGTTCAAGGTCGTCCGCGCCGAGGTTCATCGACAGAAGCTGGGCGGCCCCGGCGATCCCGGCCAGCGGGTTCTTGATCTCGTGGGCGAGCATCTCGGCCATGCCGATGGCCGATTTCGCGGCGGACTTCACCGAATGGCTGACGGTCATGCGCCCGGCCAGCTCGCGCGGCGCGATCAGCAGGACCATCGCCCCCGGCGCGCCCGACAGCGGCGCGATCTGGAGGTTGCACTGAAGCGGAGGCCGCTCGCCCGTGCCGACGTCGACGTCGTTGACGAAAAGCGTGGCGTTGTCGCGGCGCGCCCGCTGGAAGCTTTCCTCGATCGGGGCGTCCACGGCCAGCCTGTCCCAGACCGGCTGGCCGGACAGGGACTTCGCGGAGGTGTTGAAGAACCCTTCGGCGGCGGGATTTGCCGCGCTGATCCGATCCGCCGCGTCGATCAGGACGGCGGGCACCGGCAGCGAGTTCCAGATCGGCCCGTCGAGGCTCATGCCGCGCGCCTTTCGCGCGGGGCGAGCGCCTCGGGCAGATACGCCAGCACCTCTCGCGGCGCACCGGTCAGGACGGCGCGGCGCAGGGCGGGCGCGGTTCCGGCGCCGTCCATGTACCAGCCCAGATGCTTGCGCGCGACACGCCCGCCGATCTCGTTGCCGTAAAAGCTCAGCATTGCCTCGTAATGCCTTGCCACCAGATCGGAAAGCTCCCGCCCGTCGGGGGCCGCCGGCAGCGGCCGCCCAGCCAGGCGCGCGGCGATCTGCGCCAGAAGCCAGGGCCGCCCCTGCGCGCCGCGCCCCACCATCACGCCGTCCGCGCCCGAGGCGCGGAGCGCGGCGCGCGCGCTCTCCGCCCCGGTGATGTCTCCGTTGGCGATCACCGGGATGCGAACCGCGGCCCGGACGTGCGCGATGGCGCGCCAGTCGGCACGTCCCTTGTAGAACTGGCACCGCGTGCGCCCGTGGATCGTGATCATCTGCACGCCCGCCGCCTCGGCCCGCCGCGCGATCTCCGGCGCGTTGAGGCACTGCTCGTCCCAGCCCAGACGGGTCTTGAGCGTGACCGGCACCGATACCGCGCCGACAACCGCCTCGATCAGGCGGAGCGCGCGCTCGGGCTCTCGCAGAAGCGCAGAGCCCGACAGCCCGCCCACCACCTTCTTGGCGGGACACCCCATGTTGATGTCGATCAGGCGCGCGCCGTTGGCTTCCACCATCCGCGCGGCGTCCGCCATCCACCGGCGATCGCGCCCGGCAAGCTGCACGGCGGTGCCCGCCCGGTCGAAGCCCAGTTCCGCACGCTCGCGCACCCCCGGTTTCGCCTGCACCATTTCCTGGCTGCCCACCATCTCGCTCACCACGAGGCCCGCGCCGAAAGAGGCCACCAGATCGCGATAGGGCCGATCGGTGATGCCCGCCATGGGGGCGAGGAACACGGGTGGGTCGAGGGTGCGCCCTGCCAGAGTAATGCTCAACTGCCTAATCCTTGTGCACGCCCTCCAGCTAACCCGTGCCAAGGCGATGGACAAGTTGCCCGCGACGCTTTTGACCCGTGCCACCCGCCGTCTGCCCATTTCTTGGGCGCTCGACGCCGGGACATTGCCTTGCGTCGAAGCAGCGCCTAGACAACCGGCAGGCAAAGCCGGGAGACGCCATGCGCATCGCCGCCATCATCGTCGCCGCGGGACGCGGTTCGCGCGCGGGCGGGGGGACGCCGAAGCAATGGCGCCCGCTCGCCGGGCGGCGCGTTGTCGACTGGGCCGTCGCCGCGTTCGCACGCCATCCCCGCGTCGCCGAAACCATGCTCGTCATCCATCACGGGGACCGGGCGCTCGCCCCCGGGGGCGTCCGGCTCGTCGAGGGCGGCGCGACGCGCGCGGCCTCCGTCCGGGCGGGGCTCGAGGCGCTCGGCGGCAGCGATGTCACCCATGTGCTGATCCATGACGTCGCGCGCCCCGGCGTGTCGGCCGCGGTGATCGACCGGGTGATCGCGGCCCTTGCGACCGCGGACGCCGCGGCACCCGCCCTGCCCGTGACCGATGCGCTGTGGCGCGGGGCGGCGGGCCGGGTCGCGGGAACCGCATCTCGCGAGGGCCTCTGGCGGGCGCAGACGCCGCAGGGCTTCCGCCTCGCTCCGATCCTGGCCGCCCACCGGCACCATGACGGCACGGCCGCCGACGATGTGGAGGTTGCGCGCGCCGCGGGCCTCGAGGTCGCGATCGTCCCGGGCGAGGAGGCCAACCTGAAGATCACCGCGCCCGAGGATTTCGCGCGGGCCGAACGGGAGATGACGGGAATGCAGCTTCGGCTCGGGAATGGCTACGACGTGCACCGTTTCGGCCCCGGCGACCACGTGATGCTGTGCGGCGTGAAAGTGCCGCATGGCAAGGGGTTGGAGGGCCATTCGGATGCGGATGTGGGGATGCACGCGGTCACCGACGCGCTTTACGGCGCGCTGGCCGAGGGCGACATCGGCCGGCATTTCCCGCCATCGGACCCGCAATGGAAAGGCGCGGCGAGCCACATCTTCCTCGCCCATGCCGCGGATCTCGTGGCGAAGCGCGGCTGGCGGATCGCCAACATCGATTGCACGCTGGTGTGCGAGCGCCCGAAGATCGGGCCGCATGCCACTGAAATGCAGACCGAACTCGCGCGCATCGCGGGGATGGATCCCGTCTGCGTGAGCGTGAAGGCCACCACCAGCGAGGGGCTGGGCTTCACCGGCCGGGAGGAGGGCATCGCCGCGATCGCGACGGCCGCCCTGGTGCGGCCATGAACCGGCTCGTCGCCACCGTCTTCGGGCTGGGCCACCTGCGCCCGGGCCCGGGCACCTGGGCCTCTGCCGCGGCCCTGCCCATGGCCTGGGCGCTTCACGCGCTGGGCGGCTTCGCCCTGCTCGCGCTGGCCACGGTCGCCGTGGCCGCGCTGGGATGGCGCGCGGTGGCGGCGGAGCTCTCGGGCCGGCCGGAGGACGACCCCTCGGAATTCGTCGTGGACGAAGTCGTGGGCCAATGGATCGCAATCTGGCCAGTCTCGGCGGGCGCCACGCTTCTCGGCCTGCCGGTGACGGCGCTCTGGCCGGGCTGGCTCGCCGCCTTCCTCCTTTTCCGTTTCTTCGATATACTGAAGCCCGGGCCGGTCGGCTGGGCGGACCGGCGCCACGGCGCGACGGGCGTCATGCTCGACGACATCCTCGCAGGCGTCCTTGCCGGGCTCGGCGTGGTCCTTCTTGCCGCCTTCGCCCATGGAGTGATGATGCGATGATCACGCAGCAGACCCTCGTCATGCGCTACCGCGATGCGGGCCGTCGCGTCACGACGGCGGAAAGCTGCACGGGGGGCCTGCTTTCGGCGCGCATCACCGAGCAGCCGGGCAGTTCCCACGTCTTCGAACGGGGCTTCGTCACCTATTCCAACCGCGCCAAGCAGGAGATGCTGGGCGTGGAGGCCGAGACGCTCGCGGCCCAGGGCGCGGTGAGCGAGGCGGTGGCGCGCGAGATGGCCGAAGGCGCGCTCGCACGGGCGCACGCCGATGTCGCGATCGCCATCACCGGCATCGCCGGGCCGGGCGGATCCGAGACGAAGCCCGAGGGCCGCGTCTGTTTCGCGCTCGCCGTGGAGGGGCGCAAAACGCTGATCCAGACGGTGGAGTTCGGCCCGCTCGGTCGCGAGAACGTGCGCCGCGCGTCGGTGGATCACGCCATGTCGATGCTCGACGCGGTGGTCGACGGCGCGCCCTGACCCTAGCCCACCGTGGCCGTGCCGGGGCTGCCGTAAAGGTCATAGGCCCGCGCCTCGAACGCGCGCACGATCCGCTGCATCGCCTCGTAGAAGAAGAGCCCCGCGGCACGCTGCATGATCCGGTTCTTGAACTCGAAATCCACCTGGAAGCTCACCTCGCACCCCTCGGGCCTGTCGCGGAATTTCCAGTTGGAGTGCATGTGGCGGAACGGGCCGTCGAGATATTCCGTGTCGATCCGCCGCGTGTCGGGCCAGAGCGTCACGCGGCTGCCGAACCGCTCCCGGAACACCTTGAACGAGATGACGAGATCGGCCTCCATGATCTCGCCCGTCTCGCCGTCGGGCGACGTCACGGGGCGGCGCGAGCGCACCCGGGCCGCGGCCGTCCATGGCAGGAACTCGGGATAGCGCGCGACGTCGGCCACCAGGTCGTACATCTGCGCTGCGCTGTAGGGCAGCGTGCGGGTTTCGGAATGGGTTGGCATGCCTTGGGGCCGATTTCCTCCGTGACAGTGGCCGCCCATGTCGTATGGTGCGGCCGGAAAATCAAGGGGCAGGCATGGCGGAGCGGCCTTATGTCATCGACGAGCTGATCTCGGCGAAGGCCATCGCGGCGCGCATCGAGGCGCTCGCCCACGAGATCGAGCGCGCCTTCGCGGGCACCGACAAGCTGGTGGTCGTGGGGCTTTTGCGCGGCTCCTTCGTGTTCATCGCCGATCTCGTGCGCGAACTCGATCTGCCGGTGGAGGTCGATTTCATGGAGACGTCCTCTTACGGCAACTCCACCGAATCGAGCCGCGAGGTGCGTATCCTGAAAGACCTTCGCGGCAAGATCGCGGGGCGCGACGTGCTGGTCGTCGAGGATATCGTGGACACGGGCCACACGCTGGCCCACGTTCTCAACCTTCTGACCTCCCGCCGGCCTGCACGGCTCAAGAGCATCGCGCTTCTGGACAAGCCCGCGCGACGCGAAGTGGAGGTGGTGGCCGACTGGACTGGATTCGAGATCCCAGATGCCTTCGTGGTGGGCTACGGCATCGATTACGCTCAGCGAAACCGCAACCTGCCCTATATCGGCGCGGTGCGCTTCACCTGATGTATCTGGGCTGGCTGCTTCGGCTTTACAGGTGGTCCCGTCGTCCGCCCTCTCGCGCGTTGCGCTGGACCGTCGGGGGTGTGCTGGCACTCGCCGCGGTCATCTGGGCGCTCGAGACATGGCTGGGCCTGCCCGACTGGATGCAGATGGACCGCCCGCCGCGCCTCACCCCGATGCCCCGCTGAACCGCCGGGCCGTGCGGGAGCGCGCAGACGTTGCGCGCAGAAATGGTTGATGATTTGTTACGCATCTCAGGCATACTGACCGCGCATGTCCAAATAGGGAGACACGTCATGAAGACCAAGGTGATCGCTCTGGCCGCCGCGGCCGCGCTTGTCGCGCCCGCCGCTTTTGCGCAAGACGACTTTTCGGCGCAGCTCAAGGCGCGGCAAGGCCAGTTCCGCATCATGGCGCTGAACATCGGCGTTCTGGGCGGCATGGCCCAGGGCAAGATCGACTATGACGCCGAGGCGGCGCAGATCGCGGCCGATTCCCTGGTGGCGATCAGCGGGGTGCACCAGGGCAAGCTCTGGCCCGAAGGCACCGACGAGGTGATGCTGGACGGCACGCGCGCCAAGGCGGCGATCTGGGAAAACTTCGACGATTTCGCCTCGAAATGGGGGGATTTCGGCGAACAGGCCGCCGCGATGCAGGCGGTCGCCGGCGACGGGCTGGACGCCGTGGGCCCCGCCCTGCAGCAGCTCGGCGGCACCTGCAAGGCGTGCCACGACGAGTATCGCGCGCCCGAAGACTGATCCCGCGCCATGCGCCGCCTCCTGACAGGTTTCATCGTGCTCGCCGCCCTGATCGGGGCGGCGGGCTGGTTTCTGAGCGCCCCGCAACGCGCCGACGCCGCGCTCTATGCCGGGCTGGAGGGCGACCCGGCCGCGGGCGAGAGGATCTTTCACGCCGCGGGCTGCGCGTCCTGCCATGCCGCCCCGGACGCGGAGGGCGAGGCCCGGCTGGTGCTGGCCGGCGGCGCGCGGTTCGAAAGCGATTTCGGAACCTTCGTCGCGCCCAACATCTCTCCGGATCCGGACGCGGGCATCGGCGGATGGAGCCTCGAAGCGTTCGCCACCGCGCTGACGAAGGGCGTTGCGCCGGACGGGCGGCATTACTACCCCGCCTTTCCCTACACGGCCTACGCCAAGATGGCGCCGCAGGACGTGGCCGATCTGAAGGCCTACATGGACAGGCTGCCCCCCTCGGACGCCGGAAGCGCGCCGCACGAGGTCGGGTTTCCCTTCACCCTGACGCGCGGGATCGGGCTTTGGAAACGCGCCTTTCTCGACGAGGGGTGGGTCGTGACGGATGCGCCCGGCGCGGAACTGGAGCGCGGCCGCTACCTTGTCGAGGCGCTGGGCCATTGCGCCGAATGCCACACCCCGCGAAACTTCGCCGGCGCGCTCGACATCGGGCGCTGGATGACGGGAGCTCCCAATCCTTCGGGGCGCGGGCGCATTCCCGCGATCACGCCCGACGAGCTTGGCTGGGACGCGTCCGAAATCGCCTGGTATCTCGAGTCGGGTTTCACGCCGGACTACGACAGCGCGGGCGGCAGCATGGCCAAGGTGGTCACCGGCCTTTCAAAGTTGCCCGACGAGGATCGCGCGGCGATCGCGGCCTATCTGCTGGCCCTGCCCCGCGACGGGTGAAAGGCCGCCGGGGCCGGGCCGTTCAGGACGCGTCCTGCCCCAGGCGGGCCAGCCGATTCTCCCGAAGCCGGGCGAAATCCTCGCCCGCGTGGTAGGACGAGCGCGTGAGCGGGGTCGCGGACACCATCAGGAACCCCTTGCCCCAGGCCGCCTTCTCGTAGGAGCGGAACTCGTCCGGCGTGATGAAGCGATCGACCCGGTGATGCTTCGAGGTGGGCTGGAGGTACTGACCGATCGTCAGGAAATCCACGTCCGCCGAGCGCATGTCGTCCATCACCTGCAGCACCTGCGCGCGCGCCTCGCCGAGGCCGACCATGACGCCCGACTTGGTGAAGATCGTCGGATCGATCTCCTTCACCCGCTGCAAGAGGCGCAGGGAATGGAAGTAGCGCGCGCCGGGCCGCACCTCGGGATAGAGCCCCGGCACCGTCTCGAGGTTGTGATTGAAGACGTCCGGCCGCGCCTCGACCACGGTTTCGAGGGCGGAGTCGGCGCAGCGCAGGAAATCGGGCGTCAGCACCTCGATCGTGGTCTCGGGGCTGCGGTGGCGGATCGCGCGGATGGTCTGCGCGAAATGCTCCGCCCCGCCATCCTCGAGGTCGTCGCGGTCCACGCTTGTGATGACGACATGGTTGAGGCCGAGCTTCTCGACCGCGTGGGCCACGCGCCCCGGCTCGAACACGTCGAGCGCCTCGGGCCGCCCGGTCGCCACGTTGCAGAACGTGCAGCCGCGAGTGCAGATCTCGCCCATGATCATCATGGTGGCGTGACCCTGGCTCCAGCATTCGCCGACATTGGGGCAGCCCGCCTCCTCGCAGACGGTGACGAGGCGGTTCTCGCGGATGATGTCGCGGGTTTCCTTGTAGCCCTCGCTCACCGGCGCCTTGACGCGGATCCAGTCGGGCTTGCGCGGCCGCTCGGTATCGGGGCGGTGCGCCTTTTCGGGGTGGCGCTGGGCGGGGTCGGCGAGGTCGCGCATCATGCCTCCGGGCGTTTGCTTCACAGGGAAGCATAGTCTTCGCGACGGGCGGTGACCAGTGCAGCAACGCCGCGCCCCGTCTCAGCCGATCATCGGCCCGCCCGGCCCCTGCGTTTCGTCGTAGTGCCGCTTGAGCCGTTGCAGCGCGATGCGCAGCACGATCTTGCCCGAGCGCGCGGACCAGCCCAGCCGGCGCTCGGCGCTTTCGAGCCCTTCGAGGTAGCAACAGCACCGCAACGCGACGTCGCCGAGCCCCGGTCCGAGATCGCGCAACGCCGCGGCGACACGTTCGCGCGCGGCTTCCGACGCGCCGCGGCCGCCCGCAGGCGGCGCCCCGGTGCAACCGGCCGTCAGGAAGCGCTGCCAGTTCTGGGTGACGGCGCTGCCCACCTGGGCAAGCTCGAAATCCTCGCGCAGGCGCTCGCCCGCGCGCAGCAGTGCCTCCGGCAGGAACGGCGCGCCGTCGCGGTCGCGCCGCCGCGCAAGCGCGACAAGCGGGGTATCCTGCGCGCAATAGCGCCCGCGCCGCGCCGCGCTCGCGCGGTAGCGGGCCTGCGCCTCGCCGAACCCGGTCGCGTCGTCGTCGCGCTCGCCCGCGAACTCCTGAAGCGCGCTCCGGCCTGCCGCGGTCAGCGCGTATTGCGCGATGCGCCCGGGCTTCAGACACTCGATCCATTCCTTGAGGGCGAGCGCCTGCGCCACCTCGGCATCCAGCACCGCGGTGCGGATCGACGTGCCGTCCGGCGTGTCGCGCACCACCACGGCCTTCTCCATCCCCTCGGCCACGGCGAGACGCGCGCCGGTTTCGGCCATGCGGGACAGCACGCGCCGCGCCTCGCGCGTCAGGGTGTCTCCGTCCATGAGCGGCGCGCCCCGGAGTTGGGCCGCGCGGGCTGCGCCGCGGTCCGGGAAAAGCGCGGTGCCCAGCCCGCGCAACGCCGCATCGGTCAGCGGGTCGTCGCGCCGCGCCTCGATGCGGCGCACCTGCCGCAGCACCGTCGATGCGTGGCACCCCGCGCTTCGGGCGAGATGGCGGATCGTGAGTCCTGCCTCGGTATGGGCGAGATAATGCACGGCCGCCGCCGGAACCCAGTCCGGACAGGCGACCGGAAAGGAGCGGCCTTCGCTCCGCGCTATCGGCGTCGATCCCCCCACGGTTTCCGCGCGCCCCCGTCGTTCCACAGAGTTGTCCACAACCATTGCGAGAATTGGTTACCCATTCGTAAATTTCCAGATCGTCAAAGCAGTATTGTTTCCAATTGATAAACAATTGCAACGCGGCCGCGCGATCTTCCATGCCGCGGCGCAACACGCGTTCAGGTTGTGTCACAGTCCCGTCTCGCCAAGGCAGAGGGGAACATACCATGCAGGATATCACCAGAATGCTCGCCGATCTGCGCCGCCCGGCGCTGCTCGTGCGGACCGCGCGCATCGGCGCCGCGGAGTACCGCCGCGAGGCGCATCTGCCACGCGTGCTGGGCTACGGGGCGCTGCCGCGCAGCGCCGAGGCGGCCCTGAGGCTCTTCACGCTCGAGGGCGAACTGGAGGCGGCGCGCCGCGACGCGCGCGCCGACTACAGCCCCGCGCGCCATGTCGAGGTGCTGATCGCGCTCATGGGCGAGGCGCGGATGTTGCGCGCCGCGCCCGGGGTCAGCTGAAGGCGTCGGGCATCGAGGCCTTCTTCTCGGCGACATAGGCCGAAAGCGCCTCGGTCACGGCCGGATCGAGCGCGGGCTGCTGATACTGGCCCATCAGCTTGTCGACCCGCTCGGAGGCGAGCGAGACCGTGTCGCGCGCGCCTTCCTCGTCCCAGGTCTCGAAGGGCTTGTAGTCGAAGAGCTCGGTACGCCAGAACGCCGACTTGAAGTTGCCCTGGGTGTGCGCGCAGCCAAGGTAATGACCGCCCGGCCCGACCTCGCGGATCGCGTCGAGGGCCTGCGCGTTCTCGTCCATCGCGATGCCCTGGGCGAATTTGTGCAGCACGCCGAGCTGGTCGGCATCCATCACGAACTTCTCGAAGGAGGCGACGAGCCCGCCCTCGAGCCAGCCGCAGGAGTGCAGCATGAAGTTCACGCCGCCGAGCAGCGCGGCGTTCAGCGTCTGCGTCGTCTCGTAGGCGGCCTGCGCGTCGGGCAGCTTGGAGCCGCAGAGCCCGCCGCCCGAGCGGAAGGGCAGGTTCATCCGCCGCGCGAGCTGGCCCGCGCCGTAGAGGATCTGGCTCGCCTCCGGGGTGCCGAAGGTGGGCGCGCCCGAGTTCATGTCGATCGAGGTGACGAAGGCGCCGAAGATCACCGGCGCGCCCGGCCGCACGAGCTGCGCGTAGCCGATCCCGGCCATGACCTCGGCCAGCACCTGCGTGAGCGTGCCCGCCACCGAGACCGGCGCCATGGCGCCGCCCACGATGAAGGGCGAGACGATGCAGGCCTGGTTGTTGCGCACATAGACCTCGAGCGCGCCCATCATCACGTCGTCGAAGGTCATGGGCGAGTTCACGTTGATGAGCGAGGTCATCACCGTGTTCTGCTGCACGAACTCCTGCCCGAAGAGGATCTCGCACATCTCCACGCTGTCCTGCGCGCGCGAGGGTTCGGTCACCGAGCCCATGAAGGGCTTGTCCGACAGCGTCATGTGCGCAAGCAGCATGTCAAGGTGGCGCTTGTTCACCGGCACGTCGGTCGGCTCGCAGACCGTGCCGCCCGAATGGTGCAGCCATTTCGACATGTAGCCCAGCTTCACGAACTTGCGGAAATCCTCCATCGTGGCGTAGCGTCGGCCGCCGGCGAGATCGCGCACGAAGGGAGGGCCGTAGACCGGCGCGCAGACCAGCGTGTTGCCGCCGATCTCCACCGATTTTTCCGGGTTGCGCGCCATCTGGGTGTAGCGCGCGGGCGCCTTCGCGCAGAGTTCGCGGGCCAGCCCGCGCGGAATGTGCACCCGCTCGCCCTGCACGTCCGCCCCCGCCTCGCGCCAGCGCGCCAGCGCCTCGGGGTTCTGCACGAAGTTGACCCCGATCTCCTCGAGGAGGATCTCGGCGTTCGCCTCGATGATCTCCAGCGCCTCGGCGTTCAGGATCTCGAAAAGCGGGATGTTGCGCTCGATGAAGCGCGCGGTCTCGATGCGCACGGAGGTCCGCTCCGCACGCCGCGCCGCGCCGCCGCCACCGCCTCGGGCCCGTCTGCGGGTTGCTGCCTCGGTCATGTCTCACCTCGCGCGCCAGGGTTTCGGGTGGACAGGGTGTAACGCCGCGCCCGTCCTCCTGCGGTGATCGTTTGCGGCCAGTTTCGGACGAAAACGACATGGCGCGGCATCATGCGCCCTTGCACGCGCTTGCGCGTCCGCATCGCGCGGCTTAGAGGGCAGCCATGACACAGCCTGCCCATGACCGCCTGCTCATCGTCGATTTCGGGTCCCAGGTGACGCAGCTCATCGCGCGGCGCCTGCGCGAACTCGACACCTATTGCGAGATCCACCCCTTCCAGAACGTCACCGAGGCGTTTCTCGAAGAGTTCCGCCCCAAGGCGGTGATCCTGTCGGGCGGACCGGCCTCAGTCACCGATCCGGAGAGCCCGCGCCCGCCCGAGGCCGTCTTCGCGCTCGGCGTGCCGGTGCTGGGCATCTGCTACGGACAGCAGGTGATGATGCAGATGCTGGGCGGCCGGGTGGAGCGCGGCGACGGCACCGCGGAGTTCGGCCGCGCCTATGTCGTGCCCACCGCGACGCGTCTCGATCTGCTGGAGGGCTGGTTCGACACGGGGCGCGAGCAGGTCTGGATGAGCCACGGCGATCACGTGGCCGCGCTCGCTCCGGGCTTCGAGGTCTTCGGCACCTCGCCCGGCGCCCCCTTCGCCGTGACCGCCGACCCCGAACGCCACTTCTACGCCGTGCAGTTCCACCCGGAGGTGCACCACACGCCGAACGGCGGCAGGCTTTACGCCAACTTCCTGAAGATCGCGGGTTTCACCGGCGACTGGACCATGGGCGCCTACCGCGACGAGGCGATCGAGAAGATCCGCGCGCAGGTGGGCGACGCCAAGGTGATCTGCGGTCTTTCCGGGGGTGTCGATTCCTCGGTGGCCGCCGTCCTCATCCACGAGGCGATCGGCGACCAGCTGACCTGCGTCTTCGTGGATCACGGGCTTCTGCGCCTCAACGAGGCCGAGGAAGTCGTCTCGATGTTCCGCGATCACTACAACATCCCGCTCGTCCACGTGGACGAGACGGAGCGCTTCCTGTCGGCGCTGGAAGGCGTGTCCGATCCGGAAACGAAACGCAAGATCATCGGAGGACTGTTCATCGACGTCTTCCAGGAGCATGCCGACGGCATCGAGGGGGCGGAATTCCTGGCCCAGGGCACGCTTTACCCCGACGTGATCGAATCGGTCTCCTTCTCGGGCGGTCCGTCGGTGACGATCAAGAGCCACCACAACGTGGGCGGCCTGCCCGAGAAGATGGGCCTGAAGCTCGTGGAGCCCTTGCGCGAGCTTTTCAAGGACGAGGTGCGCGTCCTCGGCGGCGAGCTTGGCCTGCCCGGGAACTTCATCGGCCGCCACCCCTTCCCCGGCCCCGGCCTCGCCATCCGCTGCCCGGGCGAGATCACCCGCGACAAGCTGGAGATCCTGCGCAAGGCCGACGCGGTCTACATCGACCAGATCCGCAAGCACGGGCTTTACGACGAGATCTGGCAGGCCTTCGCCGCGATCCTGCCCGTGCGCACGGTGGGCGTGATGGGCGACGGGCGGACCTACGACTACGCCTGCGCGCTCCGCGCCGTGACCTCGGTGGACGGCATGACGGCCGACGTCTACCCGTTCAGCCACGAGTTCCTCTCCGAGACGGCGACGCGCATCATCAACGAGGTGCGCGGCATCAACCGGGTGACCTACGACATCACGTCGAAGCCCCCGGGCACGATAGAGTGGGAATGACCCGGGCGCGCCGGGGCGCTCTGGCGCGCCGCCGGACGGGCTGCTAAGCGAAGGCATGGCCACGCGCGACGCCCCTGCCCCGGTCCGATCGCCGACCCTCCTCGCCGGTTTCTGGATGGTCGGGACGGTCCTCTCTTTCACATCGATGGCGGTGGCGGGGCGGGAGCTGTCGGCGGGTCTCGATACCTTCGAGATCATGCTCTACCGCAGCCTCGTGGGCGTGGGGATCGTGCTGGCGGTCGGCGCCGCGGCGGGCACGCTATCGCAGGTGAGCGTGCTGCGGTTCCGCCTGCATGTCATCCGCAACGTCACCCATTTCACCGCGCAGAACCTCTGGTTCTACGCGATCGCGACCATCCCGCTCGCGCAGGTGGTGGCGCTGGAGTTCACCTCGCCGCTCTGGGTCGTGCTGCTGGCGCCGCTCGTCCTCGGTGAGCGTCTGACGCCCGTCCGCGCGCTTGCCGCGCTTCTGGGCTTCGTCGGCATCCTGATCGTCGCGCGCCCCGGCGTGACACCGCTCGAGGCCGGGCAGGTCACCGCCGCGGGGGCGGCGCTGGGCTTCGCGCTGACTGCGCTCGCCACCCGCGCGCTGACCCGCACCGAGAGCATCACCTGCATCATGTTCTGGCTCACTTTGATGCAGGCCTTTCTCGGGCTGGCCGCGGCCGGGGTGGACGGCGACATCGCCCTGCCCGGTCCGGGCGCGCTGCCCTTTGTCGCGCTGGTGGGTGTCGCGGGGCTTTCGGCCCATTTCTGCCTGACCAACGCGCTGCGGCTGGCACCGGCGGGGGTGGTCATGCCGATGGATTTCGCGCGGCTGCCGGTGATCGCCTTCGTCGGAATGGCACTTTACGCCGAGCCGCTGGAATGGGCGGTTCTCGTCGGCGCGCTGGTGATCTTCGCGGCCAACTGGATCAACATCCGGGCGCAAACGCGGGAAACGACGCAGGCCCTGCGTCCGGAGTGAGGCCGGCGGCCCGTCCCAGCGGGGGTTCAGCCCTAGGTTGACGTTGCGTTGCTTACCCCATGTTAACGTTCCGCCAATATTGACAGCCGTCGAAGCCCGTTCCTACTCAGGAGGTTGCGCTGCTACCGAGGGCTGTTGCGGTCGGCGCGTCAGGGGAGGAATGCAATGAAGACACTGATCGGAGCGGCATCCGCGCTCGCGCTTGCCGCCGGCGGGGCGCTTGCGGGGGGCATCGAGCGCACGACGCAATCGGCGATGATCCTCTACGAGGACGGAAATTACGGGGAGCTGAGCCTTGGCAGCGCCTCGCCCAGCGTGAGCGGGACGAGCCGCGCGCTCGGGCCTTTCCCTGCCCAGAAAATCGACAACGTGGCGGACGATTACTTCCTGCCGGGCTTCGGCCTGAAGATGGATCTCGGCGACAATCTCTCCGCCGCGCTTATCTACGATCGTCCCTTCGGCGCGGACGTGAAGTACGACCCGCTCAATCCCGTCCTCGGCGGCACCTCGGCGCAGGCCTCGACCAACGCGCTCACCGCACTTCTGAAATACCAGATCAACGAACGCGTCTCGGCCTTCGGCGGCCTGCGATATCAGACCGCCGAGGGTGACATCGGCCTGCAAGGCGCCGCGTATGGGCCAGTCTCCGGCTACGAGGTCTCGCTCGACCGCGACGCCGCGGCCGGCTATGTCCTCGGCGTCGCCTACGAGGTGCCGGAGATCGCGCTTCGCGTGGCGCTGACCTACAACTCCGAGATCACCCACGAGATGGGAACGCGCGAGACGATTGGCGGCACCCCCATTGCGCCTCCTTCGGTGACAGAGGTCAAGACCCCGCAAAGCGTCAACCTCGACTTCCAGACCGGCATCGCGCAGGACACGCTGCTGTTCGGCTCGGTCCGCTGGGTGGAGCACTCGGCCTTCCGGGTGGATCCGCAGGGGTTCGTCGGCGCCACGGGCGACGGCCTCATCGACCTCGAGGACACGACGACCTACCGGCTCGGCCTCGGGCGGCGCTTCAGCGACAAGTGGACGGGCTCCGTCACCCTCGCGTACGAGGCGCCGGGCGACGATCTCGTCTCGCCGCTCGCCCCGTCCACGGGATATACGCAGGTCGCGCTCGGCGCGGCCTACCAAGCGACCGAGATGATGCAGATCGCGGGCGGCGTGAGTTACACCGTCCTCGGCGACGCCAAGCCCGAGACGGGAACGCCCGACGTCGCGCGCGCCGATTTTTCCGACAATGACGTCGTCGGCGTGGGGCTGCGCGTCTCGTTCAATTTCTGACATTCCTTCATCCCCGCTCAAGGCCCCGCCCCATCCCGGGCGGGGCCTTTTGCTGCGCGAGGGGGTTTGACCGGGGCTCGCGCTCTGGCTAAGGCGCTTCTGGAACGATGGGACGGCCCCCGGCATGATCTACGAGACCGCGACGGACTGGCTTGATGCGCCCGAAAAGCGCGTGGTGCTTTTCGGCATGTCCGGGCTTGGCAAGACACGGCTTTCGGCCCTGCTGCGCGAGCAGGGAGGCTGGTTCCATTACTCCGTCGATTACCGCATCGGCACACGCTACATGGGTGAGCACATCGCCGACCTTTTCAAGCTGGAGGCGATGAAGGTCCCGTTCCTGCGCGAATTGCTGATGTCCGACTCGATCACGATCGACTCGAAGATCCGCTTCGACAACCTCGCGCCGCTGTCGAAATACCTTGGAAAACCGGGGGATCCGGCGAAGGGCGGGCTGGAGTTCGAAGAATACATGCGCCGGCAGGCGCAGCACCGGGCCGCCGAGCGTGCGGCGATGCTCGACACCGGCCATTTCGTGACGCGCGCCCGCGAGATCTATGGTTACCGGAACTTCGTCTGCGACACTTCGGGCTCGATCTGCGAGATCGTCGATCCCGAGAACCCGGCCGACGCGATCCTTGCGGCGCTCTCCGCAACGGCCCTGCTGGTGTGGATCGAGGGATCCGAGGCCCACACCGCGGAGCTCGTCCGCCGGTTCGACCGGGCCCCGAAGCCGATGTATTACCAGCCCGATTTCCTGCGCGCGGCCTGGAGGGAGCACCTCGAGGAAACGGCCCTTCCCGAAACCGAAGTGGACCCGGACGCCTTCGTGCGGCGGACCTATGCGCGCGCGCTCGCGCACCGGCAGCCGCGCTACGCCGCGATGGCGCGCTGGGGCGTCACGGTAAGCGCCGACGAGGTCGCCGCCGTCAGCGACGCCGCGGGCTTCGAGGCGCTGCTGGCCCGCGCGCTTGAGCGCCGCGCCGAATAGGCGTATCCCCGCCCTTTTCCCCAGAAGGCCGACCGACCATGCCGATCAAGATCCCGTCCGACCTGCCCGCCTACGGCATCCTCTCGCGCGAGGGCGTCATGGTCATGTCGGAAGAGCTTGCGGCGCGGCAGGACATCCGGCCCCTGCGCATCGGGCTGCTCAACCTCATGCCGCAGAAGATCCAGACCGAGACACAGTTCGCGCGGCTCATCGGGGCCACGCCGCTGCAGATCGAGCTCAGCCTGATCCGCATGACCGAGCACCAGACCAAGACGACCGCGCCCGAGCACATGGAAAGCTTCTACCGCCCCTTCGCCGAGGTCGAGGCGTCGGGCGAGAAGTTCGACGGCCTCGTCATCACCGGCGCGCCGATCGAGCATCTGCCCTTCGACGAGGTGACCTACATCGAAGAGCTCCGCCGCGTCTTCGAGTGGACGCAGAGCCACGTCCACGCCACCTTCGGCGTGTGCTGGGGCGGCATGGCGATGATCCACCATTTCCACGGGGTCGAGAAGCACATGCTGCCCGAAAAGGCGTTCGGATGCTTCCGCCACCGCAACCTGGCCCCCGCCTCTCCCTACCTGCGCGGTTTTTCCGACGACCTCCTGATCCCGGTGAGCCGCTGGACAGAGATGCGCCAGGCCGAGATCGACGCCGCGCCCGGCCTTCGCACGCTGATCGCGAGCGACGAGGTGGGCCCCTGCCTTGTCGAGGATACCGCGCACAGGGCGCTCTACATCTTCAACCATCTCGAATACGACAGCGATACGCTGAAGCAGGAATACGACCGCGACGCGGCGGCGGGGACCGATATCGCGGTGCCGGTGAACTATTATCCCGGCGACGACCCGACGCGCCCGCCCGCCAACCGCTGGCGCAGCCACGCGCACCTGCTATACGGGAACTGGATCGCCGAGATCTACCTGACCACCCCCTTCGACCTTTCTGAGATCGGGCAAAGCGTCACCGATCTTCGGCGGGAACGCGTGTGAGCCCCCTCGCCACCGGCCTCGTCGTCCTCGCGCTCGTCCTCGGCGGCGGCACGCTCGCGACCCTCGTGAAGGCGGCCCGGCACGAGGCCCGGACAGAGGCGACCTACCCGCCCCAGGGCCGGATCGTGACGGTGGACGGCCACCCGGTACACGCCTACGTCTCGGGCGCGGGGCCGGATGTCGTTCTGATCCACGGGGCAAGCGGGAACCTGCGCGACTATACCTTCGACCTCGCCGGGCGGCTGTCTCGGCACTACCGGGTGATCGCGCTGGACCGTCCCGGCCTCGGCTACACCCCGCGCCTGCCCGGACCGGAGCCGGCGAGCCTCGAGGCGCAGGCACGCCTCCTCTCCGGTGCGGCGGCGGCACTCGGCGCCGAGCGGCCGCTGGTGCTGGGCCATTCCTACGGCGGCGCCGTGGCGCTGGCCTGGGCGGTGCATGTGCCCGACCGCCTCTCCGCCCTGGTGCTTCTCGGTGCGGCCTCGAACCCGTGGGAGGCAGGTCTGAGTCTTTATTACCGTCTCGCCTCGCATCCCTGGCTCGGCCCCGTGACGGTGGCGCTTATCGCCGCCTGGGTCCCCGACCGGGTGGTGACCGACGCGGTGGCCGAGGTGTTCGAGCCGCAGCCCCCGCCGCGGGGATACGCCGCGCATTTCGGCCCGGGCCTTGCGCTGCGCCGCGCGACGCTGCGCGAGAACGCGCTTCAGCGCGCCGCGATCAAGGACGAGATCATCGGCATGGTCCCGCGCTACGACGCGATCACCGTTCCCACGGAGATCCTGCACGGCACCGCGGACCGGACCGTGGGTCTGCGGATCCATTCCGAACCGCTCGCCCGCCAGATCACCCATGCCCGGCTGACGCGCCTTGCCGGGGTGGGCCACATGCCGCACCACGCCGAGCCCGAAGCCGTGATCGAGGCCGTGGACCGCGCCGCCGCCAGCGCCGGATTGCGCTGATCCACCCTGCCCGTCATGATCCCCCGAAAGGAGGGACGACCATGCCGCTGAGCCTGCCTTTCGACGAGGCCATCACCCGCTACTACGAAACCTCCGCGCCTTCAGAGATCCGCGCCGCGATCGCACGGGGCCGCAAGGGCGATATCCTCGACCCCGACTACCCGCACGACAGCCGCATGGAGAAAAAGAGCTACAAGCGCCAGCTCGGCACGCTTCAGATCGAACTGGCCAAGCTGCAGGCCTGGGCCAAGGCGTCGGGCGCGCGCGTCGCCGTCGTTTTCGAGGGCCGCGATGCGGCCGGCAAGGGCGGCTCCATCAAGCGGTTCCGCGAAAACCTCAATCCGCGCGTCGCGCGGCTCGTGGCACTGCCAAAGCCGTCGGACCGCGAGGCCACGCAATGGTACTTCCAGCGTTACGTCGAACAGCTTCCCGCCGCGGGCGAGATCGTGCTCTTCGACAGGTCCTGGTACAATCGCGGCGTGGTGGAAAAGGTCATGGGCTTTTGCACCGAGGCCGAGCGCGAGACGTTCTTCCGCCAGGTGCCCGAGTTCGAGAAGCTTCTCGTGGACGAGGGTATCGTGCTCGTGAAGATCTGGCTCAACGTCGGCCGCGCGGAACAGCTGCGCCGTTTCCTCGCCCGCGAGGCCGATCCGCTGAAGCGGTGGAAGCTCTCGCGCATCGACGTGGAAGGGCTCTCCCTCTGGGACGCGTATACCGACGCCATCGCCGAGACCTTCGCGCGCTCCCATGCCTCGATCGCCCCTTGGGTGGTGATCCGCTCCGACGACAAGCGTCGCGCCCGGCTGGAGGCGATCCGCGCCGTGCTGGAGCGGCTCGACTATCCCGGACGCGACGACGCGGCGATCGGGACGGGCGATCCGAAGATACGCGGCGGACCGGAGCTTTGGCGTGGCTAAACGGGGTTACCACCACGGCAACCTTCGCCAGGCGCTGGTGGATGCCGCGCTGGAGCTGATCGAGGCGAAAGGACCCGAGGGGTTCACCCTCAGCGAAGCGGCGAAACAGGCCGGCGTGACGCCCGCCGCGGTCTACCGGCATTTCGAGGGCCGCGCGGATCTCATCGCCGAGGCGGCGCGGCAGGGCTACGAGATCTTCGCCGACGTGATGCAGCATGCGTATGACAGCGGCCAGCCCTCGGCGCTCGCCGCCTTCGAGGCGACGGGACGCGCGTATCTTGCCTTTGCGCGGAAGCATCCCGGTCACTACATCGCGATGTTCGAAAGCGGGGTCGGCGTGAACCGCACCCCCGAACTGGCCGCCGCGGCCGCGCGGGCCCGTGGCGTTCTGGAACGCGCGGCAGAGGATCTTTCGCGGCATATCCCGCCCGAAAAGCGCCCCCCCGCGGCGATGTTCTCCGCCCATGTCTGGGCGATGAGCCACGGCGTCGTCGAACTCTTCGCACGGCAGGCCCCGGGCCGCGCGTCGCCCTTTCCGCCCGAGGAATTGCTGGAAAGCGGGATCGGCATCTACCTTCGCGGCCTGGGCCTCATCCCGCCCGACGCGTGAGCGGCGCGTAACGAGCATCCCGACGGCCGGGGATCGACCCGCTTGCGTTCAGCCCATGACGCCGCCAACCGGAACAAAGGGTCGTTCCGGCCGTCGAACCACTGCCGAAACGAGAAAGGGCCCCTCGCGGGGCCCTTTCCATCCGGTGCGATACGCCTCAGCGCTTGGAGAACTGGAAGCTCCGGCGCGCCTTGGCGCGGCCGTATTTCTTGCGCTCCACCACGCGGCTGTCGCGGGTGAGAAAGCCCGCCGCCTTGAGCGGCCCGCGCAGGGCCGGGTCGTAGAACTGCAGCGCCTGCGAGATGCCGTGCTTCACCGCGCCCGCCTGGCCGGAAAGCCCGCCGCCCTTCACGGTGCACATCACGTCGAACTGGTCCTCGACGCCCGCCACCTGGAACGGCTGGCGCAGGATCATCTGCAGCACCGGCCGCGCGAAGTACTTGCTCATGTCCTTGCCGTTCACGCTGACCTTGCCGGAGCCCGGCTTGATCCACACGCGCGCCACGGCATCCTTGCGCTTGCCCGTCGCGTAGGACCGGCCCAGGTCGTCGCGGATCGCCTCGCGCGTCGGCGCGGGCGCTGCCACGGCGCTTTCGCCGCCGGTCACGGTCTCGAGGTCCTCGAGCGATTTGATTTCGTCCGCCATCACTTCGCCACCCGCGTGTTCTTGGAATTCATCGACTTCACGTCCAGCACCTCGGGCTGCTGCGCCTCGTGGGGATGCTGGGTTCCGGCGTAGACACGCAGGTTGGTCATCTGCTTCCGCGCAAGCCGGTTGCCGGGAAGCATCCGCTTGACCGCCAGTGTCACCACGCGCTCGGGATGGGCGCCGTCAAGGATCTGCGCCTTGGTGCGCGACTTGATCCCGCCGGGATAGCCGGTGTGCCAGAAGTGCTCTTCGGTGCGCTTCTTGCCGGTCAGCTGCACCTTGTCGGCGTTGATGACGATGACGTTGTCGCCGCAATCCATGTGCGGGGTGAAGGACGGCTTGTGCTTGCCGCGCAGCCGGGTGGCGACGATCGAGGCGAGGCGGCCTAGAACGACGCCCTCGGCGTCGATCACGATCCACTTCTTGTCGATCTCCGCCGGGGTGGCAGAGTAGGTTTTCATTCGGGTCGCCCTCAGGGTCTGGAACTGTTCGACGGCGGGACAGCGCCCACCGCGTCTGAATGGCCGGGTTATACGCGCAGCGCGCGTGCAGTCAAGGCGCGCCCACCCCATTTAATTCATGCGTTTCAGCAACTTGGAAAATAGGTATAAAGATACCCCATATTTCTGCCCGCCATCGCCTCACTCGGGCCGGCAGATCTCGCCGCGTCCGATCGCGCGCCCCGTGCGGACGAGCAGCCCCGCCACGAGCCCGCCGAGCAGCGCGAGCGCCGCCGCGCCGATCCAGCCATGGGCGGCGGAGTCCGCCAGCGCGCCATAGCGGAACGCCGCGATCGAGAACGCCGCGACCGGGAAGGACAGCGCCCAGAAGGAAAGCGCGAAGGACAGCCTGGCAAGCTGCGGCACCTGCACCGCGACCAGGGCGGCGAAGACGCAGGCGGCGTAGAAGAGGATCCGCGCGAACGCGTCGAGCCCGCCGGCAAGCTGGACATAGGCCAGGAACGCCACCGCGGGCGGCGCGATCAGGATCACGAGCGTCGGGAAAAGTCGCGCCGGAACCGGGTCGTGGAAGACGAGGCGGTTCATGACGAGCGTCAGCAGCACGCCCCAGAACACGAGCCCCGCCGAAAAGAACAGCCACGACAATTCCGCGTAGCCGAGCGGCACGCCGGCCACCGGCACGATCACGTTGCCCACCGCGGGAATGAACCACGCGGGCGTGAGGTGACCCACCTGGAAGGGGCGGTGGCCGATCCAGCCGGAGACCACGGCCAGCGTCAGGACCGCCTGCCCCGCCCCGCCCAGCCACCAGATCGTCCGCGCGGCGCCGGGGTGGTGCGGCAGAAGCGCCGTCGCCATCAGCAGCAGCGAAATCGAGACGGTGGGAAAGAAGGCCAGCTTGACCGGGTGCTGCCACTCCGCCGCGACCGCGCCGGGATGGCGCAGGATCTTGAGCGCGTAGATGGCGGCGATCGCCAGGAAGATCGCGATGCCCAGCCACATCGCGGCCTCCGACGCGCGGGCAAGGCCCGGCCAGAGCCCCGTGCCGGCATGGCAGGCGAGACTGAGGCCCATGATCCCCATGACGATCGCGAAAAACGTGATCGGGAAATGTTCGAGACGGTTGCCCGCCTGCTCCCCGGCCTGCCCTGCCTTGCCTGTCGTCATCATCCGCGCTCCCCGTGACCGTTTCGCATGCTGCCGCCCCTGCCTGCGCGCGGCGCGGTGTCGCTTCCATGACGCAGATCAACTGCGCTTGCCACGTTCATGCGGCGATGCGGCGATTGCCTGTTGCGCGACTCGCCAATCATCCCTAGGCGCGCGCTACAGATATCGGGACCGATCCCAACTCCGGGCCACCGGGGGGGCGCTAAGGGACCGCTGGATTCAATCTGCTGGCTAGAAGGGGAGCGCCATGAAGGACGCCAACCTCTTCCAACTGGGGATCGGTCTGGAGACAGGCGCCCAAGCGGAAGACACCGACACAGGCACCAATGTGCCTTTCATCCAAACACCCGCGCGGGATCTCTTCGACGAGACGCGCGAGGACCATTTCATCCGCCACGACGGCGCCGTCTTCGCGGGCACGCATCTCATCATCGAGGTGGTGAACGGCCATGGCCTCGACGACGAGGCGCGGATCGCGCAGGCGTTCCACGACTGCGTGGACCGCTGCGGCGCGACGCTGCTGCACATCCACACGCACAGGTTCAGCCCCCAGGGCGTGAGCGGCGTGGCGGTGCTGGCCGAAAGCCACATCAGCGTGCACACCTGGCCCGAGATCGGCTACGGCGCCTTCGACGTCTTCATGTGCGGCGACGCCCGGCCATGGCGTGCGGTCGATGTCCTGAAGGCGGCCTTCGCCACGTCGGACGTCCGCGTGAGGGAACTGCGCCGCGGCGAGGGCGTGGTGGCCGAGGCGGGCATCGCGGCATGACCGGCTGGATGCGCGAGACGCTGCACCGGGACCACGCGCAGGCCCTGCGCGTGGAGCGGCTGCTCTACGACAGCGAAACCGACCACCAGCGCCTCCAGGTCTTCGAGAACGCAACCTTCGGCCGCGTGCTGACGCTCGACGGGGTGGTGCAGACCACCGAGGCCGACAATTTCATCTACCACGAGATGCTGACGCATGTGCCGATCCTCGCCCATGGCGCGGCGCGGCGCGTGCTCATCGTGGGGGGCGGCGACGGCGGAATGGCGCGCGAGGTGCTCAAGCACCCCGGCGTCGCCCGGCTGACCATGGTCGAGATCGACGCCGGCGTCGTGGCCTTCTCGAAGGAATACCTGCCGATGCTCTCCGCCGGGGCCTTCGACGACCCGCGGCTCGAGCTGGTGATCGCCGACGGCGCGGAATTCATGCGCGCGGACGGCCCGGATTACGACGTCATCATCATCGATTCGACGGATCCCGTGGGACCCGGCGATGTGCTTTTCACCGACAGCTTCTACGGCCACGCCAAGCGGCGCCTGGCGGAGGGCGGCATCCTCGTCACCCAGAACGGCGTGCCCTTCCTGCAACCGGACGAGCTGATCGGCACGATGGGCGCCTTCCGGGCGCTCTTCGCCGACCCGGCCTGCTACCTCGCCACGATCCCGACCTATGCCGGCGGCCCCATGGCCTTCGGCTGGGGCAGCGACGGGGACGCGCGCGCCACGCCGCTCGACGTGCTCGAGGGGCGCTTCGCCGAGAGCGGGATCGCGACGGACTACTACACGCCCGAGGTGCACAAGGCGGCCTTCGCCCTGCCGGGCTACGTCCGGCGCCTGCTGGCCTGAGCCCGACGCCGGGCGCGCGCCCCCGCCCCCGCTTCTTCTTGGCCCAAATACTCTCGGGGGGGTGAGCCCCGCGAGGGGCGAGGGGGGCCGACGGCCCCCCTACCCCGCGGCGCGCCCCTGTCGCGGCGGGATCGAGTAGGTCATGCTCGCGCGCGCCACGGGCTCTTCCGCGCCTTCCGAGAAAAGCAGCACGTCGCCCACCGCCAGCGTGCGCCCCAGCTTCAGCAGGCGGCAGCGCGCGATCATGTCGCGCCCGGCCGCGGGCTTGCGCATGAAATCCATCGAACAGCCGGTGGTGACCGCCAGCGCCTCCGGCCCGATCATCGCCAGAAGCGCGAGGTAGACCGACACGTCGGCCAGCGCGAACATCGACGGCCCCGAGACGGTGCCGCCGGGGCGCAGATGCCGCTCGGCCACGGCGAGGCGGACGTCGATCTCGCGTTCGGCCACCCGCTCGATCACGAACTCCTCCGCCACCTGCGGGAACTCGCGGCGCAAAAACTGCGTGAGCGCGCCCGCGTCCATCTTGACCGCCATGCTTTCCTCCTGCCCCTTTGGCGCATAGAGTTCCCGCGAAGAGGCGAGGAGGACAAGATGGCACTTCTGGATCGTACCGACCGTGACGCCGTCGCGCATCTGACGATGAACGCGCCCGAACGGCTGAACGCGCTGTCCGACGCGATGCTGGCCGCCCTTCAGGCGGAGTTCGACGCGCTGAAGGAGGATCGTGGCGTGCGCGCGGTGGTGCTTTCGGGCGCGGGCAAGGCCTTCTGCGCGGGTCACGACCTGAAGGAGATGCAGGCCGGCCGCCAGTCCGAGGATGGCGGCGCGGGCTATTTCGGCGATCTCTTCGAGCGGTGCGGCCGCATGATGCAGACGATTCGCGACGTGCCCCAGCCGGTGATCGCGCAGGTCCACGGCATCGCCACCGCCGCGGGCTGCCAGCTCGTCGCGTCCTGCGACATGGCCGTGGCGGCCGAAGGCACGCGCTTCGGCGTGAACGGAGTAAATATCGGGCTCTTCTGCTCGACGCCGATGGTGGCTCTCACGCGGAACGTGCCGCTGAAACACGCCTTCGAGATGCTGGTGACCGGCGAGTTCGTGGACGCCACCCGTGCCCGGGAACTCGGCCTTGTCAACCGCGTCGTGCCGCAGGACTCGCTCGCCGAGGAGACGGCCGCGCTCGCCGGGACCGTGGCGGCCAAGCTCGGCACCGCGGTCAAAATCGGCAAGCGCGGCTTCTACGCGCAGTCCGAGATGCCGCTCGACGAGGCCTACGCCTTCACCGGCGCGGCGATGGTGGAGAACATGCTCGACCGCGATACCGACGAGGGGATCAACGCCTTCCTGCAAAAGCGCGCGCCGGACTGGGCGCAGTAAACGATCCGCGCCCCGTGACATCGCGCGCCAGAGCGCCTAGATCGATGCCCATGACCGAGACGCTTCACATCATCGGCGGCGGCATGGCCGGATCAGAGGCCGCCTGGCAGGCCGCCCGAATGGGCGTTCCCGTGGTGATCCACGAGATGCGCCCCGAGACCGGCACATTCGCGCACCGCACGGCCCACCTGGCAGAGATGGTGTGCTCGAATTCCTTCCGCTCCGACGATGACGAGCAGAACGCCGTGGGGCTCCTCCACTGGGAGATGCGCGAGGCGGGCGGTCTCGTCATGGCGATGGCCGACCGCCACCGCCTGCCCGCGGGCGGCGCGCTCGCCGTGGATCGCGATGCCTTCGCCAGGGACGTGACGGCGGCTCTCGCCGCGCACCCCAATGTCACGCTCGCCACGGGCGAGATCACGGAACTGCCGCCCGAGGGCCGCTGGATCGTGGCGACCGGGCCGCTGACATCCTCCGCGCTCGGCCAGTCGATCGCGCGGATCACGGGGGCGGACGCGCTGGCCTTCTTCGACGCGATCGCGCCCATCGTGCATGCCGATTCGGTGGACATGTCGGTGGCCTGGCGGCAGTCCCGCTACGACAAGGGCGAGACGGAGGAGGAGCGGCAGGCCTATCTCAACTGCCCGATGGACCGCGAGCGCTACGAGGCGTTCATCGACGCGCTCGTCGCCGCGGACAAGACCGAGTTCCACGAAGGCGAGACGGCGGGCTATTTCGACGGCTGCCTGCCCATCGAGGTGATGGCCGAGCGCGGGCGCGAGACGCTGCGCCACGGGCCGATGAAACCCGTCGGCCTGACCAATCCGCACAAGCCCGAAAAGAAGCCCTGGGCGGTGGTCCAGCTGCGCCGCGACAATGCGCTGGGCACACTCTACAACATGGTGGGCTTCCAGACGAAGATGAAGTACGGCGCGCAAACCGATGTATTCCGCATGATTCCAGGCCTGGAAAACGCCCGCTTCGCGCGTCTCGGCGGCATCCACCGCAACACCTTCCTGAACGCGCCCACGCTGCTTGACGCGGAACTGCGCCTGCGTGCGCGGCCCCACATCCGCTTCGCGGGCCAGATCACCGGGGTGGAGGGCTACGTCGAATCCGCGGCCATGGGGCTTCTCGCGGGGAAGCTCGCCGCTGCGGAAATCCTGGGCCGCCGGCTGCCCGCCGCGCCGCCCGACAGCGCCGTGGGCGCGCTCGTGCACCACATCACCGGGGGTGCGGAAGCGAAAAGCTTCCAGCCAATGAACGTGAATTTCGGGCTCTTCCGGCCTCTCGACGGCGTGAAGGGCGGACGTCGCGGGCGCCGCGACCGCTACAAGGCCTACACGGACCGCGCCAAGGCGGCCTGGACTGCCTGGCTGACCCAGACGGCGCTGGACGCGGCCTGATCGCGCAGGTTATCCTTGCGCCATGCCCGAGAAGTTTCTCGACAAGGTCTACGACGTTTCCGGCATGGAAGAGACCCGCGCCCTCTACGACGACTGGGCCGCGAGTTACGATACCGAGCTGGGCTCGGCCGGCTACGCCACGCCCGCCCGCACCGCAAAGGCGCTCGCCGCGCATATGGGCGACCGCTCCGCGCCGGTGCTCGATTTCGGCTGCGGCACGGGGCTGTCGGGCGCGGCGCTGCGGGCGGCGGGCCTCACGACGATCGACGGCGTGGACGTCTCCGACGAGATGCTGGCCGAGGCGCAAGGGAAAGGCGCCTACAGGTGCCTCGACCGCATCGGATTCGACGACGACCTGTCGGACCGCCGCGGCCGCTACGCTGCCGTGGCGGCCATCGGGGTGATCGGGGCGGGCGCGGCGCCGCTGGCGGTCTTCGATCGGCTGATGGCGCTGCTAGAGCCCGGGGGGCTCTTCACGTTTTCCTTCAACGATCACACGCTCGAGAATCGATCCTACGAAGCCCATGTCTCCGAGTGGACGGACACGGGCGCAGCGCGGCTTCTGGTCAGCGACTACGGCCCGCACCTGCCGGCGCGCGATCTCAACTCCCGCGTCTATGTGCTTGAACGAAAGTGAGCTTTCGGACCCGTTTCGCCCCATCGCCGACAGGCCCGCTGCATCTCGGCCACGCCTATTCCGCGCTGCTGGCCCATGATCGTGCGCGCGCGGCGGGCGGCGCCTTCCTGCTGCGCCTCGACGACATCGACCAGGCCCGCGCCCGCGCGCACTGGGCCCGCCAGATCGAGGACGACCTCGGCTGGCTCGGCATCACGTGGGACGCGCCCGTGATGCGCCAGTCCGACCGCATCCCGCGCTACCGCGCGGCGCTTGGCGATCTCTGGGCGCGCGGGCTTCTCTACCCCTGCACCTGCACCCGGCGCGACATCGAGGCCGCGGCCGCCGCACCGCAGGAGGGCGCGCCGCTCCTCGGGCCGGACGGGCGGGTCTATCCGGGCACCTGCCGAGCCGACGCGCCGCGCGCGGGACCGCTGCCCGAAGGCCCGGCGCTGCGCCTCGACATGGCGCGCGCGCTCGACCTCGCCGGTGTCGCGGCGCGCCCGCTCGGCTTCGAGGAAACGGGCCTTGCGGAGCCGCCTTCCCTCGACCCCGAGAGTCTGATCGCGGGCATCGGCGACGTGGCGCTCGCGCGCCGGGACATGGGCGCGTCCTATCACCTCTCGGTCGTGCTCGACGACGCGGACCAGGCGATCACCCATGTGATCCGCGGCGCGGACCTCGCCCCCGCGACGGCGATCCACGTGCTCCTCCAGCGGCTTCTCGGGCTGCCCACGCCGGTCTACCATCACCACCGCCTGATCCGCGACGAGGCCGGCCGCCGCCTCGCCAAGCGCGACGACGCGCGCGCCATCGCGACCTACCGCGCCGACGGCCGCAGCCCCGCGGACATTCGCATGATGGTCGGCCTGCAACCGTCGATCGCATTGGCGGAAAGACGCCCGTGAGCTGAGCGCCCTCAGCCTTGCGGCGTCAGGATCTCGACCTCGTCCCCGTCGCGCACTGCCGTGTAGAAGCAGCTTCGCCGCCCCGTGTGGCAAGCCGGCCCCGTCTGGTTCACCAGAAGCAGCAGGCAGTCACGGTCGCAATCCACCCGCATCTCCACCAATTCCTGCACATGGCCCGAGGTCGCGCCCTTCTCCCAGAATTCTCCGCGGGAGCGCGACCAGTAGGTGACGCGCCCCGTCTCGAGCGTGCGGGCGACCGCCTCCGCGGTCATCCAGGCCAGCATCAGCACCTCGCCGGTCCGCGCCTCCTGCGCGATGGCGGGAACGAGGCCGGCCTCGTTGTAGCGAAGCGTCGCGGGATCGAAGGGCATGGCGCAAATCCTTTGCATCTCTGGCGCGGGGACCTAATTATTTCCGAAAGCGCCGAAGAGGAAGGCCATGGCTGGCGACGACGACCTGATGAAGCTTTATTCCGGGCGCATTCTCGCGCTCGCAGCGGATATTCCGCACCGGGGGCGGCTCGATCACCCGGACGCGAGCGTCAGGAAACGGTCGCCGCTCTGTGGCTCCACGGTGACGGTGGACCTGACCATGACCGACGGGCGCGTCTCCGATTTCGGTCAGGACGTGAAGGCCTGCGCGCTCGGCCAGGCGGCGGCGGCCGTGCTGGGCGCGGCGGTGATCGGGCGCAGCCGGCCGGAGCTGGAGGCCGCGCGCGACGCGCTCCGGACCATGCTGAAATCCGACGGTCCCGTGCCGGACGCGCCCTTCGACGGGTTCGAGGTGCTGCGCCCCGCCCGCGACTACAAGAACCGCCACGCCTCGATCCTTCTCGCGATCGAGGCCGCAGCCGAGGCGGCGGCGCAGGCCGAAGCGGCCCACTGCGCCTGAGCGCGCAGGCGACCCCCTTAAAAAAACCGCCGCGCTTCCATGAGGAAGGCGGCGGTGAAGTGCAGTCCGCGTGCTTGGGGACAGGTCAGGCTCTGGCCGGAAGAGTGCGTCTCTTCCGCGACTGGATTTAGTCGGCAGGCGCGCGTTTTGGGGACAGGATGCGCAGGGAGCCTTTCATTCGCGGACCGCGAGGCAGATCAGACGAGCCCCGGCAGGTGCAGCGCGCCGACAAGAATGACGGCGAGCGCGACGACACCGGCCATGTCCTCGACGACGGCCGCCGGCTGGCGGCGAAGAATGTCGGCGATCTGGGTCATCATGGCGGTGCCTCCTGCATGGCTTCGTTGACCCTTTGTTCTCACACCCCACCCGCCTTGTAAAGAACTTTTTAGGAACATTCGCGAACATTCCGCTCGCGGCCATCAGCCCACGGAGATCAGGCGAAGCGCTTCGTCCTGCCCCATCAGCCACAGAAGCGTCCGCGCCGCCTGGCCCCGCGCCGTCTCCAGCGTCGGGTCGTCGGCCAGCAGGCGCCTTGCGTCGGACTGGGCGATCGCCATCAGCGCGGCCTGCCGCTCCACCTCCGCCACGCGAAACCGCGGCAGGCCGGATTGCGCCGTCCCGATAAGGTCGCCCGCCCCGCGCATCTCGAGGTCCACCTGGGCGATCCGGAAGCCGTCCTCGGTGTCGCGCAGCGTGGTGAGCCGCCGCGCCGCGGAGTCCGAAAGCGGCGCCTGGTAGAGCAGAAGGCAGGTCGAGGCCCCGCTCCCCCGCCCCACCCGGCCGCGCAGCTGGTGAAGCTGGGCAAGGCCGAAGATCTCCGCGCGCTCGATCACCATGATCGTGGCGTTGGGCACGTTCACGCCCACCTCGATCACGGTGGTGGCGACCAGCACCTTCGTCTCGCCCGACTGGAACCGCGCCATCGCCGCGTCCTTGTCCTCGGGCGGCATCTGCCCGTGGACGAGGCCCACCACCCCCTCACCGAGCGCGGCGCGGAGCCGGCCGAACCGGTCCTCGGCGGCGATGAGGTCCACCGCCTCGCTCTCTTCAACCAACGGGCAGACCCAGTAGGCCTGCCGCCCATCGGCCACGGCGCGGCGCAGATGGTCCACCACCTCCTCGCCCCGCGCGGTGGAAACCATGGCGGTGCGGATCGGCTGGCGGCCCGGCGGCTTCTCGTCAAGCAGCGAGATGTCCATGTCGCCGTACTGCGCCAGCGACAGGCTGCGCGGGATCGGCGTCGCGGTCATCACCAGAACATCGGCCCGCGCGCCCTTGCGGCCAAGCTCCAGCCGCTGGCGCACGCCGAAGCGGTGCTGCTCGTCCACGATCGCGAGCCGCAGGTCGTGGAACGCCACATCCTTCTGGAAAACGGCGTGGGTGCCCACCAGCACGTCGATCCCGCCCTCGGCGAGCGCGACGAGCTTCGCCTGGCGTGTCGCGCCCTTGTCCCGCCCGGTGAGGATCTCCAGCCGCACACCCGCCACCTCGGCGAGCGGGCGCAGCCCCTCGAGGTGCTGGCGGGCGAGGATCTCGGTCGGCGCCATCATCACGCCCTGCCCGCCCGCCTCCACCGCAATCAGCAGGGCGAGGAAGGCCACCAGCGTCTTGCCCGCGCCCACGTCGCCCTGGAGAAGCCGGTTCATCCGCCGCGGCGCGCGCATGTCGGCGGCGATCTCCTCGACCGCGCGGGTCTGGGCCGCGGTCGGGCGAAACTCCAGGTTTTCCAGAACCTTCGCCTGCAAGGCTCCGGTGCCGTGGGTCTCCCGCCCCTTGCCGCGCCGCAGCCGCGCCCGGGCCAGCGCGAGGGTCAGCTGATGGGCCATGAACTCGTCATAGGCGAGCCGCTCGCGCGCGGGCGCGGTGGCCGCGAGATCCACGTGCCCCTCGGGCGCGTGGGCGGCGGCGAGCGCGTCGCGCCAGCCGGGCCAGGCCGCGCGCGCCTTCTGCACCGGGTCGATCCATTCGGGCAGGTCCGGCGCGCGGGCGAGCGCGGCCCGCACGGCGCGCGCCATCGTCTTCTGCGTCACCCCGGCGGTGAGCGGATAGACCGGCTCGAACTCCGGCATCTCGCCCGCCTCCTCGGGCGGCAGGATGTGGTCGGGATGGACCATCTGCGCGATGCCGTCGAACAATTCCACCTTGCCGGAGACGATCCGGCGGCTTCCGGGCGGAAGGACGCGTTGCAGGTAATCCGGCCGGGCGTGGAAGAAGACGAGCTGAAAGCCCGTCGCCGCGTCCTCGACCTGCACGCGGTAGGCGCCCGAGCGCTGGCGCGGCGCGCGATGCGTGCCCACCGTCACCTCGACCGTCAGAACCGCGGGCAGTTCCGCGCCCTGCACCGTGTCGCGGCGGCGCCGGTCGATCACCGAGTGCGGCAGCGCGAAGAGCAGGTCGCGCGGCCGCTCCACCCCCATCTGCGCCAGGGCCCGGGCGGTCTTGGGGCCGACCCCGTCCAGCGACTCGAGCTCTGCGAAAAGCGGGAAGAGCGGCTCGGGCCGCGTGCTCATGCGGCGCCGATCAGCTTCAGCCAATCGTCCTCGTCGATGATCTCGACGCCGAGCTCGGTGGCCTTCTTCGCCTTGGAGCCCGCGCCCGGGCCGGCAACCAGAAGATCGGTCTTTGCCGAGACCGAGCCCGACACCCTGGCGCCCAGGCTTTCCGCCCGCGCCTTGGCCTCGGCGCGGGTCATCTTCTCCAGCGTGCCGGTGAAGACGACGGTCTTGCCCGCGACCGGGCTGCCCTCCGTGTCGGGCTGCTCCGCCTCCAGCACGGTCAGTTCCCGGGCCAGCCGGTCGATGGAGGCGCGCTCGGCATCCTGGGTCACGGAGGTGACGAGCGAGCGGGCGAGCACCGCGCCCACCCCGTCGATGGACAGCAGATCGTCCCAGGCCGGGCCGGCCTGGTCCGTCGCCGCGTCCATGGCCGCAAGGAACGCCTCCCAGCGGCCATAGTGGCGCGCCAGAAGCTGTGCCGCCGTCTCGCCGACATGCCGGATGCCCAACGCGAAAATCATTCGTTCGATGGGAATTTCACGACGCTCTTCAATGGCATCGAAGAGATTTCTCACGCTCTTTTCACCCCAGCCGAGTTGCTCGGAGAGGGGCGTGCGGCTGCGGCGCTCGAAGGTCCGTGCGACCTCCTCGCGGTCGAATCCCTCGAGCCCCAGCGCATCGGCGAGGCGCTCCCGCGCTTCGCCGCGCTCTTCGTCGTGAAGGCCCGCGAGAACCTCTTGCGGCGCCACCAGCGCCTTCTCGCCCGCCGCGTCGCGCGCGGCGAGGGTGAAGATGTCCGCGGGTTCGCGGATCCAGCCCAGGAGGTAGAACTGCTCCACCTGCTTCGCGCCCAGCCCCTCGATATCGAAGGCCGCGCGCGAGACGAAATGCTTCAGCTTCTCGATGGCCTGAGCGGGGCAGATCAGCCCGCCCGTGCAGCGGCGCACCGAATCCCCCTCCTCCCGGATCGCGTCCGAGCCGCATTCGGGGCAGCTCGTCGGGAAGACATAGGCGGTGGCGCCCTCCGGCCGGCGCGAGAGATCCACGTCCGCCAGTTTCGGGATCACGTCGCCGGCGCGGTAGACCTGCACCCAGTCGCCCACGCGAATGTCCTTTCCGTCGCGGATCGGGTTGCCCTGCGAATCGCGCCCCGCGATGTAATCCTCGTTGTGCAGCGTCGCGTTTGACACGACGACCCCGCCCACCGTGACCGGGACCAGCCGCGCCACGGGCGAAAGCGCGCCGGTGCGGCCCACCTGAATGTCGATCGCCTCGAGCTGCGTCCAGGCGAGTTCGGCGGGAAACTTGTGGGCGATGGCCCAGCGGGGCGTGGTGGACCGGAAGCCGAGCCGCTCTTGCAGCGCAAGGTCGTTCACCTTGTAGACGACGCCGTCGATGTCATAGCCAAGCGCGGCGCGGCGCCGTTCGACCTCGCGGTAGCGGGCAAGCATCTCGCCGGGTCCGTCGCAGAGCGCGGTGAGAGGGTTCGTCGGGAAGCCAAGCGCCGAGAGACGCTCGATCGCGCCCATCTGCGTCTCGGCGAGCGGCGCCGAGAGCGCGCCCCAGCCATAGGCGAAGAAGCGGAGCGGGCGGCCGGCGGTGACGGAAGGGTCAAGCTGGCGCAGGCTGCCCGCCGCGGCGTTCCGCGGATTGGCGAAGCGTTTCTGGCCCGCCGCTTCCTGGCGCGCGTTCAACGCCTCGAAATCGGCATGCGCCATGTAGACCTCGCCGCGCACCTCGAGGAGATCGGGGCCGCCCTCCAGCCTTTCTGGGATCTCGCCGATGGTGCGGACGTTGCGGGTCACGTCCTCCCCCTCGGTGCCGTCACCGCGCGTCGCCGCCTGCACGAGCCCCCCGGCCTCGTAGCGCAGCGAAAGGCTCAGCCCATCGATCTTGGGCTCGGCGGTGTAGGCCAGCGGCGCGTCGGCGGCGAGCCCCAGATAGCGCCGGATGCGGGCGTCGAACTCGGTGATTTCCTCGTCGTCGAAGGCATTCGCGAGCGAAAGCATCCGCACCGAATGAACGACCTTGGCGAAGCCTTCGGTGGGGGGCGCGCCCACCCGCTCGCTGGGGCTGTCGGGGCGCTTGAGGTCGGGAAAACGCGCCTCGATCCGGGCGTTGCGCCGCTTGAGCGCGTCGTAGTCGGCGTCACTGATCTCGGGAGCGTCGTCGCGGTGATAGGCCGCATCCGCCCGCGCGATCGCCTGCGCAAGGCGCTGGAGTTCGGTCGCGGCCTCGTCCCGGCTCAGCGCCTCGACCGGCGTCGCTTCAGGGTCTTTCGGGGCCACCCGCGCCTCCCGACTGCAATCCGGGAGAAGTGATAGGCGCGCAGGCCCGCGCGGTCCAGTGGGGGCGTCGCGCGATCAGGCGTTCGCGGCGAACGACCGGGCCACGACGTCACTGGCCTCGGGTTGGGGGTCACGAAGGACATAGCCCCGCCCCCACACCGTTTCGATGTAGGTGGCCCCGCCCGTCGCCTCGGCGATCTTCTTGCGCAGCTTGCAGATGAACACGTCGATGATCTTGAGTTCGGGCTCGTCCATGCCGCCGTAAAGATGATTGAGGAACATCTCCTTGGTAAGCGTCGTGCCCTTCCGGAGCGAGAGGAGCTCGAGCATCTGGTATTCCTTGCCGGTCAGGTGGACGGGCTTGCCGTCCACCTCCGCCGTCTTGGCGTCGAGGTTGACCGCCACCTTCCCCGTCCGGATCACCGACTGGGAATGGCCCTTGGAGCGGCGGATGATGGCGTGGATGCGCGCCACGAGCTCGTCGCGGTGGAACGGTTTCGTCATGTAGTCGTCCGCCCCGAAGCCGAAGCCCTTGATCTTGCTCTCGGTATCGTCGGAGCCCGACAGGATCAGGATCGGCGTGGCGATGCGCGCCGTGCGAAGCTGGCGCAGGACCTCGTGGCCGGTCATGTCCGGCAGGTTGAGATCCAGCAAGATGAGATCGTAATCGTAAAGCCGCGCGAGATCGATGCCCTCCTCGCCCAGGTTGGTGGAGTAGACGTTCAGGTTCGCGTGGGTCAGCATCATCTCGATGCTCTTCGACGTCGTCGGATCGTCTTCCACCAGCAACACGCGCATCGGCCAGGCTCCATTCCTTCGCTCCGGATGAAACGCACCGTGAACAAGAAAGGTTAATGTACCGTTATCATAAGCATGACGCGCGCGCCCGCAATCTAAAGTTGTCTGTATTTTCTGAGCGCCGTCGCCTTGAGGGCGCTTTCGCCATGTTCCTTCACCGCGGCCACCCAGCCGTCGAACTCCTCGTCGCTGAGGCCATAGCGCCGCAGCGCGTCAGCGCGCGAAATCAGCCCACAGGTCACGCCCCGGACGACGGCGGCCTTGCGCGACGCGACCCACCGGCTCGTGTTGGCGGGTGGCAGGTCGGCGCGGGTCATCACGCGCCCGTCGGGAAGCGTCACGGCTCGCGGGCCATCCACCTTTTTCAGATACATCCGCCTCACTCTCCTTGACGCGGCTAACTTCGCGCGGGCGCGTTTAACAGCCGGTGAAACGCGAGGGTTGCGAGTACGGCGCATTTTCCTATATTTCGCAGGCTTCAAAGGAGCGCATTATGCCCCTCGACCGTCACCCAGAGCTGAACTCCCTCGGTCTGCCCAAGGCGCCGGCCGAGACGCGCGTGGTCGTCGCCATGTCCGGCGGCGTCGACAGCTCCGTCGTGGCCGCCAGCCTCGCCGAGGACGGCTACGACGTCGTGGGCGTGACGCTGCAGCTCTACGATCACGGCGCGGCGCTCGCGAAGAAGGGCGCGTGCTGCGCCGGCCGCGACATCCACGATGCGCGCCGCGTGGCCGAGGCGATGGGCTTCCCGCACTACGTGCTCGACTACGAGAACACGTTCCGCGAGGCGGTGATCGACGAGTTCGCCGACAGCTACCTTGCCGGCGCCACGCCCGTGCCCTGCATCCGCTGCAACGAGCGGGTGAAGTTCCGCGACCTGCTGGAGACCGCGAAGGACCTCGACGCCGACTGCATGGCCACGGGCCATTACATCCGGCGCAAGACCGGCCCCGGCGGGCCCGAGCTTCACATGGCCGCCGACGGCGCGCGCGACCAGAGCTACTTCCTGTTCTCCACCACGCGGGAGCAGCTCGGCTATCTGCGCTTCCCGCTCGGGCATCTCACCTCCAAGGACGAAACCCGCGCGCTCGCCGCGCGCTACGGCCTTCCCGTGGCCGACAAGCCCGACAGCCAGGACATCTGCTTCGTGCCGAACGGCGACTACGCCGCGGTGATCGAGAAGCTCCGCCCCGGCGCGGCGGAGCCCGGGGAGATCGTGCACGCCGACGGGCGCGTCCTCGGCGAACATCGCGGGGTGATCCACTACACGATCGGCCAGCGCCGCGGCCTCGGCATCGGCGGCCTCGACGAGCCGCTCTACGTCGTGAAGCTCGACGTCGACGGGCGGCGCGTGATCGTGGGCCCGAAAACCATGCTCGCCACCCGCAAGGTGCCCGTGCGCGAGGTGAACTGGATCGGCGACGGCGCCTTCACCGACGAGGCGGAGCGCGCGGTGTCCGTGCGCGTGCGCTCCACCCGCCCGCCGGCAGAGGCGATCCTGCGCCCGGTCTCCGAGACCGAGGCGGAGGTGGAGCTTCTCGCCCCCGAGGAAGGCGTGAGCCCCGGCCAGGCCTGTGTCTTCTACGAAACGGGCGGCACCCGCGTGCTGGGCGGCGGCTGGATCTGGCGCGGACGCTGACGGGCAGGGTCCGGCCGCACGGGCCGTGCCGGCAGACCATCGAAAACGCACCGCTCCTGCTTCTTCTTGGTGAAAATACTCCGGGGAGCGCGAGGGGCAGCGCCCCTCGCCGGCGCGGAACGCGCCTCGACACGATGCGCGCGGCACGCGCGCGCCGGCGTCACACCCTGCGCAGCGCCAGCACGGCGTTCAGACCGCCGAAGGCGAAGGCGTTCGACACCGCGACCTCGACCTCGGCCTCGCGCGCGACGTTGGGCACCACGTCTAGGGCGCATTCGGGGTCGGGCTCCTCGTAGCCGATGGTGGGCGCGATCACCCCGTCCCGAAGCGCCATGATGCAGGCCAGCAGTTCCACCGCGCCGGTGCCGCCGATCAGGTGGCCGTGCATGGACTTCGTCGAAGAGATCATCAGGTGATCGGCGTGCGGGCCGAAGACGTCGGCGACGGCGGCGCACTCGGTCTTGTCGTTGGCGGCGGTGCCGGTGCCATGGGCGTTGATGTAGCCCACGCTCTCCAACGGGACGCGCGCGTCGCGCAACGCCCCCGACATGGCCCGCGCCGCCCCCTGCTTGGAAGGCATGACGATGTCGGCCGCGTCCGAGGTCATGGCGAAGCCCACGACCTCGGCGAGGATCTCGGCGCCGCGCGCGCGCGCGTGCTCGTACTCCTCCAGCACGAACACGCCCGCGCCCTCGCCCTGCACCATGCCGTTGCGGTTGGCCGAGAACGGACGGCAGGCGTCGCGGCTCATCACGCGCAGGCCTTCCCACGCCTTCACGCCGCCAAAACACATCATCGATTCGGAGCCGCCGGTCACCATCACCTTGCTCATGCCGAGCCGCACCATCTGGAAGGCCAGCGCCATGGCGTGGTTCGAGGAGGCGCAGGCGGTCGAGACGGTGAAGGAAGGCCCCTTCAGATTGTATTCCATCGACACATGCGAGGCGGCCGCGTTGTTCATCAGCTTCGGCACCACGAAGGGATGCACGCGGTTCTTTCCGTCCTCGTAGACGCTGCGGTAATTCTCGTCCCAGGTGGACACGCCACCCCCGGCGGTGCCGAGCACCACCCCCGCAGTCGCCGCGATCTCGCCGGCGAATTCCAGCCCCGCCTGCCCGATCGCCTCGCGCGCGGCGATCAGGGTGAATTGCGTGAAGCGGTCGTAAAGCGCCATCTGCTGGCGGTTGAAATGCCCCTCCGCCTCGAACCCCTTCACCTGCCCGCCGATCCGGATCGAAAGCCGCTCGACGTCGCGGAACTCGAGCGGGCCGATCCCGCAACGTCCCTCGCGCATGGCCTCGAGCGTCTCCGGCACCGAGTGCCCGAGCGGATTGATCGTGCCCGCCCCGGTGATGACCACCCGGTTCATCGCGCGCCGTCCCGGCCGCTCACGCGTGCTGCTCTGCGACGAGCCGCTCGATCCCGGCCACGATGGAGGCCACCGACGAGATGTCGAAATCGCTTTCCCGGGGATCGTTTGCGTTGAAGGGGACGGAGATGTCGAAGGCTTCCTCGATCGCGAAGATGCTCTCGACAAGGCCCAGGCTGTCGATCCCGAGCTCCTCGAGCGTGCTGTCCATCGACACGTCGGAAGGCTCCAGCACCGCCTGCTGGGCGATGATCTCGATCACCTTGTCCCGCACACCGCTCATGGCACGCCCCTTCCTTGCGCTCGGCGCCGATCTAGTCGTTCGCTCCGAGCTTTGAAACCGCTTTCTTCAGCGCCGCGACCTCCCGGGCGAGACGCGGCAGCCGGCGGAGCGCCTTGTAGGTCTCGATCTGCGCATCCATTTTCGTCGCCGGGTAGCCAAGCATCACCCGCCCGGCCGGGATGCTCGACAGAACCTTGGTGCCCCCGCCGGTGATCACGCCGTCGCCCACGGTCAGGTTGTCGCTGATGCCCGTCTGCCCGCCCAGCACCACGTTGTCGCCGACCACCGATGACCCTGCCACGCCGACGAGGCCGCAGATCAGGCAGTCGCGCCCGATCACGACGTTGTGGCCCAGTTGCACGAGATTGTCGAGTTTCGTGCCCGCGCCGACGGCGGTGTCGCGGATCGTGCCGCGATCGATGCAGGAGTTGGCGCCGATCTCCACGTCGTCGCCGATGCTCACCCCGCCCAGGGAATGAATGCGCACCCAGCTTTGCGGCGCGATCTCGCCCTGATCGCCGAGGGACTCCCGCACGCGCTCCACGCCGGAAACCTCGGGCGTCACGAAGGAAAACCCGTCGCCGCCGATCACCACGCCCGGCTGCAGGATCACGCGGGCGCCCAGGCGCACCCGCGCCCCGATCCGCACGCCCTCGCGCAGCGCGCAGCCCTCGCCCAGCACCGCCTCCGCCCCGACGAAGGCCTGCGGCCCCACGGTCGTGCCGCGCCCGATGCGCGCCCCGGGGCCGATGACGGCAAGCGGGCCGATGCTGCACTCGGCGCCGATTTCCGCCGAGGGATCGATCACCGCGCTCGGGTGGATGCCGGGGGCATAGCCCTGCCCGCGGTCGAGTATCGCGGTCAGACCCGCCATCGCGAGCCGCGGACGCGGGGCGGCGATCGCGGCCTCCAGCCCCAGCGCCTGCCAGTCCGCGCCGGACCAGAGGATCGCGGCCCGCGCCGCGCCTTCGGCAAGGCGCTCCGCATAGGCGGGGTTCATGGCGACGGCGATGTCGGAGCGGCCCGCATCCGCGGGCTCCGCCGCCCCGGTCACCGCGATGGCCGTATCGCCGAAGGCCTCCAGCCCGAGCGCGGCGGCGATATCGGCAATTGTGTGGCTCATGACTCCTCCGGGCCCTGCCCGGCTTCTCTAGCCCTCCGCCGCGCCGAGCGCCACCCCCGCGGCCGCGAGCGCGTCCCAGATCCGCGCGTCGCGCCCGTAGATGTCCCGGCGGAACTGCAGGCCCCCCTTGGCCGTGGTCACGGCCGTCCGGTAGACGAGGTGCACGGGCACCGGCGTCTCGAGGTCGATCCGCGTTTCGTTGCCCGTGTCGAGCCTTGCGTGGAAAAGGCCCCGGGGATCGTCGGTCTGCCGCGACAGAAGCTCGTAGGCGAATTCGAAGGGCTGCTGAAGACGTACGCAGCCGCTCGAGTAGGTGCGCACCTCGCGGTCGAACAGGTGCTTGTCGGGCGTGTCGTGCAGATAGATGGCGTAAGGGTTGGGGAACATGAACTTCACCAGCCCCAGCGCATTGCGCGGCGAGGGCGGCTGGCGCAGGCGGAACGGGAAACTCTGCGCGCTGTAGGCGTTGAAGTTCACGCTGCTGCGGCTCACCACCCGCCCCCGGCTGTCGACGAGCTGCATGTAGGAGGCCGCGTTGCGGTTGCGCTGCAGTCTCGGCAGGTAGTCGCGCGCCATGATCGAGCGCGGCACGTTCCAGGACGGGTTGACGACCATGTACTCCATCGCGTCCGAGAACTCGGGGGTCGGCTTGGAGGCGTTCCTCGCGCCCACGACGGCGCGGGTCTCGAAGGTGACCTTGCCATCGTCCACGATGCGCGCCGAGAAATCGGTGAGGTTCACCAGGATGTGGCGCGCGCCGCGGTCGGGGTCGAGCCAGCGCTCGCGCTCCATCGCCACCGCCACGGACCTCAGCCGCCGGGCAGGCGGCACGTTGATCTCTTCCAGCGTCGAGGGGCCGGCGATGCCGTCGGGCTCCAGCCCGTGATCCTGCTGGAAGCGGCGGACGGCCTTGGCGAGTGCGGCGGTATAGTCCCGCGCGGGCGTGCGGTCGAGGTAGCCCATGGCGACGAGCCGGTCGCGCAGCGCGACCACCGCGGGCCCGGTGTCGCCGGGTTCGAGCTTCGCGCCCTCGGGCACGGCCGGCCCCCAGCCGCCCCGCGCGACGGTGCCCAGAAGCTGCATCCGCGCCTTCATCAGGCGCGCGTAGTCCGCACTTTGCGGCGGCAGGCCACGAAAGAAGGCGCGCGGGTTCTCCGCTTCGGCGAGCGCGTTCAGCAACTCCTGCCGGTCGCGCCGGGCGATGTCGCGCACGATCGCGCGGTCGATGTCGGAGGGATCCTCGACGACGCCTGTCTGCACGTCGCGCGCATAGACGAGGAACAGCCGCGACAGCATCGCCTCGATCTCGCCCAGGTCGCGCGCCGACCGCGTGTCGGCGAGACGGGCGCGCACCTCGTCGGCGCGGTAGGCCGCGGCGGGAAGCGCGTGAAGATGCGCGTTCTCCAGCGCGGAGAGAAGCGCGGCGCGGCGGGCGGCATGGATCTCTTCGCGGCCCGTCCAGATCGGCGCGTAATCCCGCGCGCGGTAGACCGCCGCGAGGTCGCCGTCGCGCGACGCCGTCTCGGCGAGCGCCTGCTTGTAGGCGGTAAGCGGTTCCGCCGCTGCCGGGAGCGCGGCGGCCAGAAGAACGGCGAGGGCAGCCTCTGCAAGGCGTTTGCGAAGGCAGGTCAGGGTCATCGTCGAGGCTCCTCGCGTCGTGAAATCGCAGGCATCTTCAATCATATCGGGACCCGCGGGCGCGCGCCGCAGATCCCGGCTCGCAGGATGCGGGATGGCTGCGCCCTGTCCAGACACATTCGCGTGGCCGGACGAAAAATCCCTTGCGATGTCGTGGCCTTGCACGGGCGGGCCGACGCAGCTTGACGCAAGGGCTGAGCGAAAACTTGCCGAAATCCCTGTTTACAAGAGCTTAGCCAGAATCACCCCTTGGTGGCGCATCCCCGCCATGCGATACGAACCTTACTGGGGAAAGAACTGGGCAAGATCGGGCGCGCAACGACGCGCCCGGCACGAGGCGACGGACAGGCGGCTTAACATGACGGAAAAACCGAACGGCACTTTCTCGCGGCGCGGCGTTCTGGCGGCTTTCGCGGCGACGGCAGTCGCGGCGGCGCCCACCTATTCCAGCGCGGCGGGCTTCCTGCGCGGCGGCGGCGACGTCCGCCGGCTGCGGATGTATTCCGGACGCACCGGCGAACGGATCGACATGATCTACTGGATCGACGGGAACTACATCCGCGACGCCGTGGAAGAGATCAACCTGTTCATGCGCGACTGGCGGAGCAACGACGTGAAGGCCATCGACCTTCGCACGCTCGACATCCTTGCCGCCGCGCACAACATGATGGACACCTCCGAACCCTACATGCTGATCTCGGGCTACCGCAGCCCGCAGACCAACGCCATGCTGCGCTCGCGCGGATCGGGCGTCGCCAAGAATTCGCGCCACCTGCGCGGGGAAGCGGCGGACGTGCGCCTGAACTCCCGTTCGGTCAGCCAGCTGTCGCGCGCGGCGCTTGCCTGCAAGGGCGGCGGCGTGGGGCGCTACACGGGCTCCAACTTCGTGCACATGGACTGCGGCCCGGTGCGCAGTTGGGGCAGCTGAGGCGACGCACGCGAAAGCCGGTATCGCAAGGGGCGCCAGCGGGCGCCCCTTCTCGTTTCGGGGCAGCCCGGCCGCGGAATTGTGCACATAAGTATTCGTAGGAAAGGCCAATCATCTTCGCTATGCCGGGCGCCACGACGAAGGGAGGAGCGTCGGCAGGATGAGCGAACCGGATTACGACGCCTGGGTCGGGCGCACGCGCGAAGACCGTGACACCGCAAGCCCGGCCGCCGTGTCGATGATGGCCTGCACGCTCTCCGACCTGCCCGGCACGCCGCCGCCCGATCCCGCCCCCGGCACGCCGCTGCCCCCGCTCTGGCACTGGGGTCTCTTCCATCCCGCGGCACCGATGGACCGCCTCGGCCCCGACGGCCACCCCGAGCGCGGGGCCTTCCTGCCGCCCATCACGCTGGAACGGCGCATGTGGGCAGGCGGGGCGCTGCGCTTCCACGCCGGGCTCGCCGTCGGCGACGAGGTGCGGCGCCAGTCGCGCATCGCGCGCATCCGGCAGGTCGAGAACGAGCGCGGCGAGATGATCTTCGTCACGGTGGAGCACCGCCTCTCCGGACCGTCGGGCCTGGCCGTGGAAGAGCGGCAGGACATCGTCTACATGCCGATGCCGACAGCGTTCTCTCCCCCGAAAAAGATCCCGGCCCCAACGCGATGCGAGGCGAAGCTGACAGTGCCGATGACCGAGGCGCGGCTTTTCCGCTACTCCGCCGCGACCTTCAACGCGCACCGCATCCACTTCGACCTGCCCTACGCCACCGGGGTGGAAAAATATCCCGGCCTCGTGGTGCACGGGCCCATGCAGGCCATGTGCCTCATGGCGCTCGCCACAGAGGTCGCGGGCCGCGCACCCGACCGTTTCAGCTTTCGCGGCGTGCATCCGATGTTCGCCGGGGAGGACATCGGGCTTTGCGCCTGGCGCGGGGAGGACGCGCCGGGGCTGAGCCTCTGCACCGTGGCGGCCGCCGGCCACCAGGGGATGCAGGCCACCGCCGAATGGGAGGAATGACATGGCGATCCTGAATGGCATGCGGGTGGTCGAGGGCTCCGCCTTCGTCGCCATCCCGCTCGCGGGCATGACACTGGCGCAGATGGGTGCGGACGTGATCCGCTTCGACCGGCTGGAGGGCGGGCTCGACGCGCGGCGCTGGCCGGTGGCGCCGAACGGGCGCTCGCTCTTCTGGGCGGGGCTCAACAAGGGCAAACGCTCGGTCGCGGTCGACATGAAAAGCCCCGAGGGGCGGGAGCTCATCACCCGCATCGTCACCGCGCCCGGCGAGGATGCGGGGCTTTTCCTGACTAATCTCCGGGTGCGCGGCTGGATGGACTACGAGACGTTGTCCCGGCACCGGGCCGACCTCGTGATGCTGACGCTCACCGGCGACCGCCACGGGCGCGCGGCGGTGGATTACACCGTCAACCCGTCGCTCGGCTTTCCCGACGCCACCGGGCCCGAGGGCTCGACCGATCCGGTCGCACATGTCCTCCCGGCCTGGGACTGCATCGCGGGCAACATGGCGGTGGCGGGGCTTCTCGCGGCGGAACGGGCGCGGCTGCGCACGGGGCGCGGCCAGCAGGTGGAGATCGCGCTCAAGGACGTGGCCGCGGCGATGCTCGGCAATCTCGGCATTCTCGGCGAGACGGAGTTGACCGGCCAGAGCCGGCCAAAGGCGGGCAACGCGCTTTACGGGGCCTACGGGCAGGACTTCGTCTGTGCCTGCGGGCGGCGGGTGATGGTGGTCGGGCTGACGCAGCGCCAGTGGCGCGGCCTGCTCGACGTCACCGGAACCGCGGAGGAGATGGACGCGCTCGGCCGGAGACTCGGCCGCGACCTGTCGCAGGAAGGCGAGCGCTGGCATGCGCGCCACGAGATCACCGCGATCCTCGAACCCTGGTTCGCGGCGCGGAAGGTGGCCGATTTCGCCGATGCCTTCGACAAGGCGGGCGTCGCCTGGTCGGTCTTCCGCGATTTCCGTACCGCGATGGAGGAAGACCCCGACCTTTCCACCGAGAACCCGCTCTTCACCCGGATCGATCAGCCGGGCATCGGCGAGCTTCTGACGCCGCAAAGCCCTTTCGCGTTCTCGGCCGCACGGCGCGCGGATCCCGCGCCGGCCCCGCAGCTGGGCCAGCACACCGAAGAGGTGCTCGCCGATGTGGCCGGGCTTTCTTCGGGCGAGATCGGACGGCTGTTCGACAAGGGCGTGGTGGGCGGCCCCGTGCCCGCCGCCTGAACGGCATGCGGTTGCCTGCCGGACCGGCACGCGGCACTCTCGTTCCCCGCGCCAGGAGAGCCCGATGAAACCCTTCCTGATCCTCCAGCTTCGCCCCGAGACCGAGGTCGCCGACGACGAATACCGCGCCTTCCTCGACAAGGGCGGGATCGCGCCCGACCGCGCGCGGCGCGTCCGGCTCGACCAGGAGGCGCTTCCGGCCGACCTCGACCTCGACGATTATGCCGGCGTGATCGTGGGCGGGGGGCCCGGCTGCGTGAGCGACCCGCCCGAGGAGAAGGCGCCGGTCGAGGCGCGGATCGAGGCCGCGGTCCTTGGCCTCATGCCGGAGATCTGCGCGCGCGACCTGCCCTTTCTTGGCTGCTGCTACGGGATCGGGATCCTCGGCCGGCATCTCGGCGCCCCGGTGGGCAAGGGTCTTTACGCAGAGCCGGTCGGCGCCGTGGCCTGCGAGGTGACGCCCGACGGGCGGGGCGATCCGTTGCTCGACGGCCTGCCCGACAGCTTCGCCGCGCTCGTGGGCCACAAGGAAGCGATGGAGGCGCTTCCGAACGACGCGGCGGCGCTGGTGACGTCGGGCCCCTGCCCGTTCCAGATGGTCCGGCACCGCCGCAACGTCTACGCCACGCAATTCCACCCCGAAGCCGACGGCGAGGTGTTCGCGCTGAGGATCAGGATCTACCGCGAGCGCGGCTATTTCCATCCCGAGGAGGCCGATGCCCTGACCATCGCCTGCCGCGCGGCCGCCGTCACCTGGCCCGAGCGCATACTGCGGAACTTCGTCGCGCGATACGGCGTCTGACGCGCGCGGCACGCGCCGACAGCGCCCGCAAGCAGCGCGTCGTGCCAGGCGCGAGCCGGGGCCGGCCAAACTGAAAGGCGGGAAAGGTGGCGCACCCGATAGGATTCGAACCTATGGCCTCTGCCTTCGGAGGGCAGCGCTCTATCCAGCTGAGCTACGGGTGCCTGCGACGAGCCGTATAGGCAAAACCGCGCGGCCCTGCAAACCCAAACTTGACCCCCGGGGCCGCCCACCGGTTTGCCCTTGCCGCGAGGCGCGGCGACCGCGTAACTGTCGGCCACTCCCCCGAAGACGAGGTTCGTGCCGATGATCCGTGCGCCGCTGTCCCTTCTTGTGATCCTGCAGGCCGGGGTGTCGGCCGCGAGCCTCGTGGTCGAGATTGTCGCCGGGAGGATGCTGGCGCCCTATGTCGGCATGTCGCTTTACACCTGGACGGCGATCATCGCGGTCGTGCTCGCAGGGTTCTCTGCCGGGCACTGGTGGGGCGGGCGGATCGCCGAGCACCCGGCGCCCGGGGCGTTGCGGCGCACGGGCTGGGCGCTTATCGCAGCGGCGCTCACCACGGGCGCGGCGGTCGCGCTGCTGCGGCTCGTGGCCGATCCCGTGCTGGCGCTCTCCGGCCACCCGGTTGCCGGGATCACCGCGCTCGCGGCGGCCGTCTTCTTCCTGCCGTCTCTCTTCGCGGGCATCCCCGCGCCGGTGCTCGCGCAGATCGCCGTGAGCGAAAGCGACCGGTCCGGCCCCGCGCTCGGCGCGATGTTCGCCGCGGGCGCCATCGGCGCGATCGCGGGCACGCTGCTTGCGGGGTTCGTCTTCATCGCCTGGCTCGGCTCGACGCTCACCCTCGCCGTGGTCACGGTCTTCTACGTGGGATCCGCCGCGCTCTGCTTCTGGATGGGGCGCGTGCGTCCCGGCGCGGGCTCCACCCTCGCCGGCGCCGCGGCCGTGGCGCTGGCCGCGACCGGCCTCGCGCGCGCCGCCGTCTGCGACACGGAAAGCCAGTATTACTGCATCCGCACCGTGGATATCGCCGCCGACGCCGCCCGCCCCGTGAACCTGATGGTGCTCGACCACCTGGCCCACGGCATCAGCGCGCGCGACGCGCCGCTGGTGATGTTCACCGAGTACACCGCAATGCTCGACCGCATCGCGCGGGGGCGCATGGAGGGCCGGGAATTCTCGAGCTTCTTCATCGGCGGCGGCTCCTACTCGGTGCCGCGCGCCTGGGCCGCGCGCGCCGCGGGGCCGATCACCGTGGCCGAGATCGACCCCGCGGTGACCCGCACCGCGGCGCGCGATTTCTGGTTCGACCCCGAGAGCGCGCGCATCCTTCATGCCGACGCGCGCCGCGCGCTGCGCGAGGATCCCGCGCGCTACGACGTGATCGTGGGCGATGCCTTCACCGACATCGCGGTGCCGGCCCATCTCGTGACGCGGGAATTCTTCGAGCTGGTCCGCGAGCGCATGACGCCCGGCGGGGTCTACCTGATGAATGTCGTGGATTTCGAGCACCGTCTCGACGCGCTGGCCGCGATCGTGGCCACGCTGCGCGCCGTCTTCCCGTCGGTCGAGATCTGGACCGAGGCCACCCCGCCCGCACCGGGCGAGCGACGGGTTTTCGTGCTGGCGGCAGGCGCGGCGCCCTCCGCCTTCTCGGCCTTCACGGTGCCCGCGCCCGCGCCGACCCGCTTCGCCGTCCTGTCCGACGCGTTCCTCGATAATCTGCTGCGCGAGACGGGCGCAGGGGTGCTGACCGACGACTACTCCCCCATCGACCGGCTTGTCGGACACGACGCGAGCCCGGAGGGCTAGGGATCACGCTCAGGCGAAGAGGTCGTGGGCCAGCTCCAGCGCATCGACCAGCGCGTCGGCCTCCTCCTCGGTGTTGTAAAGCCCGAAGCTCGCCCGGCAGGTCGCCGGAATTCCAAGGAAATCCATCAGCGGCCCGGTGCAATGCTGACCCGCGCGAACGGCCACGCCCTTCTTGTCGAGAATGGTCGAGATGTCGTGCGCGTGGGCCGCGCCTTCCAGCGTGAAGGAAAAGATCGCCGCCTTGTCGCGCGTCGTGCCCTGCTGGTGAAGCCAGTTGAGCCCGTCGAGCCGCGCGCGGGTGTAGTCGCGCAGCCGGTCCTCATGCGCGGCGATATTGTCCATTCCCAGTTCCATCAGCCATTCGAGCGCCACGCCGAGGCCGATCTGCTGGACGATCCCGGGCGTGCCCGCCTCGAACTTCATCGGGGGATCGTTGTAGATCACCTCGTCCTTGTGAACCTCGCGGATCATGTCGCCGCCGCCGATGAAGGGGCGCATCTCTTCCATCCGCTCGCGGCGGATGTAGATCGCGCCCGAGCCCGAGGGCCCGTAGAGCTTGTGGCCGGTGATCGCGTAGAAGTCGCAGCCAATGTCGGAAACATTCACCTGCATGTGGACCGCGCCCTGGCTGCCGTCGACGAGCACGGGCACGCCCTTTTCGCGGGCGCCTTCGCAGATGCTTTTGACGTCCACGCGGGTGCCGAGCACGTTCGACAGGTGCGTCACCGCCACGAGCTTGGTGCGGGGCCCGATCGCGTCGATCACCGCCTGCGGGTCGAGCGCGCCGGTGGAGTCCACGTCCACCCATTTCAGCACGACGCCTTGCCGTTCGCGCAGGAAGTGCCACGGCACGATGTTGGCGTGATGCTCCATCACCGAAAGAACGATCTCGTCGCCCGCCTCCATGCGCGGCATGGCCCAGCCATAGGCCACGAGGTTGATGCCCTCGGTGGTGCCGGAGTTCAGCACGATCTCGTCCTCCGAGGGCGCGCCGAGGAAGCGCGCCACGATGCCGCGCACGCCCTCGTATTTCTCGGTGGCGAGGTTCGAGAGATAGTGCAGGCCCCGGTGCACGTTGGCGTATTCGTGGCTGTAGGCCTCCGTCACCGCGTCGATCACGCAGCGCGGCTTCTGCGCCGAGGCCCCGTTGTCGAGGTAGACGAGCGGCTTGCCGTTCACCTCCCGCGAGAGGATCGGGAACTCGGTGCGGATGGCGGACACGTCATACATTGCCTGACACTCCGAGGAAGGAGCCGCCGAAGAGCGCGAGCAGAAGCGACAGGCCGAAAGCCATGGCCAGCACGCTGAGCACGAGCACTCCGAGCGACTTGAAGATGTTGTCGTAGCCATGGGCCACGTCGATGAAATTCAGCAGGATCCAGAACCCGATCACCGCCGCCGCGATCACCACGATCGCGGCGAGCACGGGCACGAGCGGCACCAGCACCAGAAGCGCGGCCTGCACCAGCACGCGCAGGAACTGCAACCACACGAGAAGCGCCATCGTGCCGTGAAAGCTTGCCTCTCCACCAAGCGCGCGGCCCACACGATAGACCGCGAAAACCGTGGCCAGCACCCCCGTGAAGAGGAAAAGCGCGAACGCCACCGGTGACACCGTTCCCACCGGAACATCGGGCGGCGGCGGGGCAAGCTCGTTCGAAAGCCCGAAGAGCCCGGCATTGAGCACGACCGCGAGGGCGAGCGCCATCCACAACGCGTCGGACGGCACCTCCATCGCAAGGATTCGCCGTCCCGCCTCGCGCGGGTCCCGGATCGTGTCGAGGGCCAGCTGCCAGAGCGCGGCCGTGGTCATGCGGGGCCTTTCTCCGCCTCTCTGAGGCCGGCGATCCAGAACCATGTGAAAGCGAGAAACCATAACAGCCCCACGATCTGCAAGCCCGGTCCTTCGCCGACGAACCCCTTCACGAGCCCGTGCAGCAGGATGAGCGGCGAAGACGCCATCAGGGACCAGAAAAGCGCAAGCCGCGCCCCGAACCATCCGCCGCGCCCGCCAAGCGCCCGCGCCACAATGTGAGAGAGCGCGGCCAGCCCGTAGAGCAAGAGCGGCGCGACGAACAGCCACGCCATCAGAGCCCCGCCGAGAAGCGGCTGCACGTCCCTTCCCTCGAAATGCGCCTGCCGCGCGAGCGGCGGCCACTGGGAGACGAAGACGACAAGGCACGCGGCGATCAGGATCGCGAGCGCCCTGCCCTCGTTCGGCCCCATGTCCAGAAGCCGGCGCATCACCGCGGCCGGCCCCCGTCGGTAGGTGGCCGCGATGTCGCTCGTGACCGCCATCAGTCCCTGCGCCGGGCGAACCAGCCTTCAAGACGCGCCACGATGTCGTCGGCGAGGGCACGGTCCTCGATCTCATCCACCGCCTCGGCGAGGAAGGCGAGGGTCAGCATGTCGGTGGCCTCGCCCTCCGGCACGCCACGGGCGCGCAGGTAGAAAAGCGCGTCCTCGTCGATCGCCCCCGAGGTGGACCCGTGCGAACAGGCCACGTCGTCGGCATAGATCTCGAGCTCGGGCTTGGCGAGAAACTGGCTGTCGTCGTCCAGAAGCAGCGACTGGCTGATCTGGTAGCCGTCGGTCTTCTGCGCATCGGCCTTCACTAGGATCTTGCCCTGGAAGACGCCGGTGGCGCCGTTCCGCAGAACGTACTTGAAGACCTGGCGGCTTTCGCAATTCCGCGCGTCATGGGTGACGAAGACCGTGTTGTCGCCGTGGAAATCGCCATCGCCCACCGCGGCGCCCGCCACATGGGCCACGGCGTCGTCGCCGGTCAGCTCGACCACCGTCTCGTTGCGGGTCATCACCCCGTTCACCGTGAGCGTGAAGGTCTTGAAGACGCTTTCCCGGCCCAGCCGCGCGAAGGTGTGGGTGGCGGTGCGACGCTCGTGGTCGCGGCCCTGTGCGCGAACATGGTGGAACGCGCCGGTATCGGCCACATCCACCTCGAGCACCTTGTTGAACCGAGCCGCCGCCGGCCCGTTTTCCAGCAGCGTGAGTTCGGCCCCCTCTTCCACCCGGACGACATGATGCAGATAGGCGTCCGATGCCGTGTCGCGGTGGTGGTAGATCAGACTGACGGGCTTGGAGGGCTTGCCCGTCACCCGGATCAGGAGCCCGTCGCGCGCCACGGCGGTGTTCAGCGCGGCGAGCGGGCGCGGCACCGGCGCATGGCCCCGCGCCTCGAGCGCGCCGTAAAGGCCCTGCGCCCAGTGAATGTCCGCCACACCGGCCGCGGCCAGCCGCTCGATCTCGATGCCCTCGAGCGCGAGATCGTCAGAGGCCTCGGCGTCGAACGCGCCATCGACGAAAACGATCTTCAGCCGGTCGAAGGCGTCGAACATCGGCGGTTCGCCGGCGTCGAAAAGCGCGGCCTCGGGGGCCTCGGGGGCCACTAGCGTGTCGGGGCGGGTGAACTTCCAGTATTCGTCGCGCCGCCCCGGCAGGCCCATCTCGCGCACCCGCGCGAGCGCGTCGGAGCGCGCGGCCGCACTCCAGCCGCCCGCGGGCACGTCGAGCGCGGCCAGCCGCGCTTCGGTCGGATCGGTCTTGGGTTGCGCAAGCGCCATCACGCCACCTCGCTCAGCAGATCGGTGTAGCCGTTCTTCTCGACCTCGAGCGCGAGATCGGGCCCGCCGGTCTTCACGATGCGGCCGTTCGACATGATGTGCACCACGTCGGGCACGATATGGTCGAGAAGACGCTGGTAGTGCGTGATGACGAGGAAGCCGCGCCCCGCGTCGCGCAGCGCGTTCACGCCCTGGGCGACGAGCTTCATGGCATCGACGTCGAGGCCCGAATCGGTCTCGTCGAGGATGCACATCTTGGGCTCGAGCATCGCCATCTGCAGGATCTCGTTGCGCTTCTTCTCGCCGCCCGAGAAGCCCATGTTGACGGGCCGCTTCAGCATCTCGGCGTCGATGTCGAGCTCCTTGGCCTTCTCGCGGATGAGCTTGAGGAAATCGGTGGAACTCATCTCCTCCTCGCCGCGGGCCTTGCGCTGGGCGTTCACCGCGGTACGCAGGAAGGTCATGTTGCCGACGCCCGGGATCTCCACGGGATACTGGAAGGCGAGGAAAAGGCCGACGGCGGCGCGCTCCTCGGGCTCCATCCCGAGAATGTCCTCGCCCAGAAGCGTCGCGCTGCCCTCGGTCACCTCGTAGCCGTCGCGGCCGGCCAGCACGTAGGACAGCGTCGACTTGCCCGACCCGTTGGGCCCCATGATCGCGTGCACCTTGCCCGCCTCGACGGTCAGGTCCACGCCCTTCAGGATCTCTTTCGCCTCTTCGTCCTCGAGGCGCGCGTGAAGATTTCGGATTTCAAGCATTCTCTCTTCCTTTCCGTCGGCTTGCGCGCCGATCCTCTTTCCTCGCCCTATAGCCGCTCGCGTCGCGCGCCCGACGCGCGACAAGGCCGATCGGGCCGTTTCGTGCTCAGCCCAGCTTTACCGCCGTGCCCGAGGCCGACACCATCAGCATGGAATTGATGACCTCGTAATCGATATCGACGCCGACCACGGCATCGGCCCCCTTGGCCGCGGCGCGATCCTCCATCTCCCGCAGCGCGGTCTCCCGCGCCTCGGCAAGGCTCGCCTCATAGGCGCCCGAGCGGCCGCCGATGATGTCGGTGATCCCGGCGAAAACGTCCCGGAAGACATTCGCGCCGAGGATCGCCTCGCCGGTGACGATGCCGTGGTATCGGGCGATCTGGTAACCCTCGACGCTGTTCGTGGTGGTCACGATCATGCCGCGCCGCTCCTGCCGGAGACGGCGGGGCGCGTCCGCGCGCCCCGCCCGGGCCCCGTCGATCCCTTTCGGCTCACCCAACCGACCCTTCGAGCGAGATGGCCACGAGCTGCTGCGCCTCCATCGCGAACTCCATCGGAAGGGCCTGCAGCACCTCCTTGGCGAACCCGTTGACGATGAGCGCCACGGCTTCCTCCTCGTCCATGCCGCGCTGGCGGCAGTAGAACATCTGGTCGTCGTCCACCTTGGAGGTGGTGGCCTCGTGCTCCACCCGGGATGAGTTGTTCTTCACCTCGATGTAGGGAACCGTGTGCGCACCGCACTTGTTGCCGATGAGCAGGCTGTCGCACTGGGTGTAGTTCCGGCTGTTCTTGGCCTTGGGGTGCATCGAGACGAGGCCGCGATAGGTGTTCTGCGCATGCCCCGCCGAGATGCCCTTGGACACGATCCGCGAGCGGGTGTTCTTGCCCAGGTGCACCATCTTCGTGCCGGTGTCGGCCTGCTGGTGGTTGTTCGTGATCGCGATCGAGTAGAACTCGCCCTGGCTGTCGTCGCCCCGCAGGATGCAGGAGGGATACTTCCACGTCACCGAGGAGCCGGTCTCGACCTGCGTCCACATCACCTTGGAGCGGTCGCCGCGGCAGTCGGCGCGCTTCGTCACGAAGTTGTAGATGCCGCCCTTGCCGTCCTCGTCGCCCGGGTACCAGTTCTGGACCGTGGAGTATTTCACCTCCGCGTCCTCCTCGGCGATGATCTCGACCACCGCGGCGTGAAGCTGCGACTCGTCGCGCTGGGGCGCGGTGCAGCCCTCGAGGTAGCTGACATAGGAGCCCTTGTCGGCGATGATGAGCGTCCGCTCGAACTGGCCCGTGTTCTCGGCGTTGATGCGGAAATAGGTGCTGAGTTCCATCGGGCAGCGCACGCCCGGCGGAATGTAGACGAAGGAGCCGTCGGAGAAGACGGCCGAGTTCAGCGTGGCGTAGAAATTGTCCGAGACCGGCACGACCGACCCCAGATATTTCTTCACGAGATCCGGATGCTCCTTGATGGCCTCGGAGATCGAGCAGAAGATCACGCCTGCCTTCTTCAGCTCCGCCTGGAAGGTGGTGCCCACGCTCACGCTGTCGAAAACGGCGTCCACGGCGACCTTGCGGCCCTCGGCAGGTGCCTCTTCGGCGCCCTCGACCCCCGCGAGGATCATCTGCTCCTTGAGCGGGATGCCGAGCTTTTCATAGGTGGCCAGAAGCTTCGGGTCCACGTCGTCCAGCGACTTGGGCTTCTCCGCCATGCTCTTCGGCCGGGCATAGTAATACTGGTTCTGGAAGTCGATGTCGGGATAGTCGATGAACGCCCAGGAGGGCTCCTTCATCTCCAGCCAGCGCTCGTAGGCCTGAAGCCGCCATTCCGTCATCCAGCCGGGCTCTTCGTTCTTCTCCGAGATCAGGCGCACGATGTCGGACGTCAGACCCTTCGGCGCGAAATCCATCTCGATCTCGGTTTCCCAGCCATACTTGTACTTGCCGCCGACCTCGCGAACGGCCTCGACGGTCTCGCGGTCCACGCCTTCCTTCACTTCGGCATTGTCCAGTGCGGCCATGACGGTCTCCTGTCCTTGATGGCTCACGCCGCGCGGGCGCGAAACTTCCGGTGCTGTCGTCCCCACGCCTCGGCGAAGCGCAGGATATCCTCTTCTGTCGTATCCGGGCCGAGACTGACGCGCAGCGCGCCGCCGGCCACGGCGTCGTCGTATCCCATCGTCCGGAGCACGCGGCTCGCGCGGACCTTGCCGCTAGAACACGCGGACCCGGCCGATACCGCGAAGCCCGCCAGATCCATCTGCATCACCTGCGTCTCGCCCTTCCATCCGGGCACGGCGAAACAACTGGTGTTGGGCAGCCGCGGCCCCGAGTTCCCGACAAAAATAATCTCGCTTGAATGGGCAGCAAGAGCGTTTTCTAGAATATTTCTAAGTTCTGCGACCCGGTCCCAGACACCGTCGGCCAGATCGCGCGCGGCCGCCTCGGCGGCGGCGCCGAACCCCGCGATCCCGATCAGGTTCTCCGTGCCGGACCGGCGCCCCATCTCCTGCCCGCCGCCGCGCATCTGCGCGCCCACGTCGAGGCCCTGCCGCAGAAAGAGCGCGCCCACGCCCTTGGGCCCGCCCAGCTTGTGCGCCGAGGCGAGCGCCATCTCCGCGCCCGTCCAGTTGAACGCCACGGGAAGCTTGCCGAAGGCCTGGGTCATGTCGCTCACGGCGATCCCCCGGGGCAGATCCTGCACCACGCCGGTCTCGGAATTGGCGAGTTGCAGGGCGGTGCGCCCGGGATTCTCGACCGCGACCTGCCCTGCGCCATCCACCGGCAGGACGGGATCGACCCAGGCCGCGACGGCGTCATGCTCCACGTCGCCCGCCACGAGGCCGCGCCCGGCACAGGCCAGCGCCGCGGCCTCCGTCGCGCCCGAGGTGAACACGATGTCCGCGCCCTCGGCCCCGAAGGCCGCGGCCACCTGCGCGCGGGCCCGCTCCAGCAGCGCCTTCGCCGCGCGGCCTTCGGCGTGCACCGAGGACGGGTTGCCCGTCACCTCCATCACCGCGATCATCGCGGCGCGGGCCTCGGGGCGCAGCGGCGCGGTGGCGTTCCAGTCGAGGAAGGCCCGGATCATTCGTCCACCAGCGCGAAGATGTCCGGCACCGCGGGGCACGGGGCCAGCGCGTTCTCCACGACGTCGGAAAGCCGCGTCTGGTGCAGGAAGACGTAGACCTGCGCCGACAGGCTTTCCCAGAGCCGGTTCGTCAGCGACTGCGCCCGGCTGCCGGACAGCCCGCCCTTGGCGCCGGCGCCCTTGTGCATGGCGTCCACCGTCTCGTCCACGGCCTGCAGCACGTCCACCACGGTGATCTCCGTCGCCGGGCGGGCCAGCCTGTAGCCGCCCCCCGGGCCGCGCACCGACTCGACGAGACCGGCGCGCCGAAGCTTCACGAAAAGCTGCTCGAGATAGGGAAGCGAGATCGACTGCCGCCGTGATATGTCGCCGAGGGACACGAGCTCGCCTTGCGGCTGCAGCGCGATGTCGGTCAGCGCGACCATGGCGTAGCGCCCCTTCGTGGAGAGTTTCACTGGATTGCGCCCCTGCGACAATGTTGACCTGATGCGCGCCAGCGCTTAACTGACCGCCAGCCCGAAGCCATGCCCAGCATCATAGGCTTAGAACAGTTCTAAAGTATGCGAGGGAATTCGTCAACAATTCCCGCATCGCAAGGAGTCTTCCCGACATGCCCGAGGTGATTTTCGCAGGACCGGAGGGCCGCCTGGAAGGCCGCTACCATCCGCAGAAGGAACGCGACGCGCCCATCGCGATCATGCTGCACCCGCACCCGCAGTTCGGGGGCACGATGAACAACAAGGTCGTCTACAACCTTCACTACGCGTTCCATCGCATGGGTTTCACCGTCCTGCGCTTCAACTTTCGCGGCGTGGGCCGCAGCCAGGGCGAGTACGACCAGGGCGTGGGAGAGCTGTCCGACGCGGCCTCCGCGCTTGACTACCTTCAGTCGCTGAACGCGAACTCCAAGCATTGCTGGGTCGCGGGCTTCTCCTTCGGCGCCTGGATCGGGATGCAGCTTCTGATGCGCCGCCCCGAGATCACGGGCTTCGTCTCGGTCTCGCCGCCGGCCAACATGTACGATTTCTCGTTCCTCGCGCCCTGCCCGTCCTCGGGCCTCATCATCAACGGCTCGGCCGACCGCGTGGCCCCGCCTGCCGACACCGCCGCGCTGGTCGCGAAGCTCAAGGACCAGAAGGGCATCACCATCACCCACGAAGAGATCGAAGGCGCGGGCCACTTCTTCGAGGGCCCGCACATGGACAGCATGATAGACACCGTGACCGGCTACGTGAAACGCCGGCTGACGGAAACGACGCGCTGATGGGCGTCGCCGAGGATCTCGCCGACGCGCTGGCGCGCGACGTGATCGCGGCGGCCGAAGAGCTGGGCGACGACACGGTCATCGACGAGGTCGCCAAGGCGCTTGGCCAATCCTCCACCACGACGGAGGAGGCATTCATGACATCGGTGCGCGTGCGCATCGCGGAACGCCGCGCGCGGCGCGTGCTCGAAAAGGCCGTGGCGCGCCGGCGCGCCGAGGGCGCGACGCCCGCGCCCGCCCCGAAGGACGGCAGCGCGGAAAGTGGCGCCACGCCCGCGACCAAGGGCAGCTCGGCGCCAGGCCCCGCCCCGGCCCCGGCGCCCAAGCGCGCGGACACGCGGCGGTCGGGGCCGCGCATCCCGCGCCCGCCCGCAACGCCGCGGCCGAAAACCGACGGCGACCGCTAGACCGGAACAGTCGGCCGGCCGCGTGGCGCGGCGCCGCACCCACGCGCTGCAAAGAAGAGGAAGATCCTGTGGATCACGCCTGCCCGGGGCCACGCCTCAGGCGCTTTCGGACCGCGCCGCAGAAGCTTGCGCCTTGGCGGCTTTCTTCTTTTCCGCGACCTTTTCCGCCAGATCGCGCGCGATCGCGAAGGCGCCGCGTATCTTGTCGGCCTCTCTTGCCCAGTCGCGCCGGACCACGATCTTGTTGTCGCGGACCTTCGCCAGGCCGTCCTGCGCCTTGATGAATTCCACCAGCCCTTCGGGGTTGGCGAACTTGTCGTTGTGGAACTGGATCGTCGCGCCCTTGGGCCCGCCGTCCAGCTTCGCGATGCCCGCGCGCTTGCACATCGCCTTGATCCGCACCACCAGCAGAAGCGTGTTCACCTCCTTCGGCAATTTGCCGAAGCGGTCGATCAACTCGGCGGCGAAGCCTTCGAGCTCCACCTTGGTCGTGAGCGACGACAGACGCCGATAAAGCCCCAGCCGCACGTCGAGGTCCGGCACGTAATCCTCCGGAATGAGGACCGGAACGCCGAGGTTGATCTGCGGCGCCCATTGCTCATCGGCCTCCGAAAGGCCTTCCATCTCGCCCGCGCGGATCTTGGCGATCGCCTCCTCCAGCATGGTCTGGTAGAGTTCGTAGCCCACATCGCGCATCTGCCCGGACTGCTCTTCGCCCAGAAGATTGCCCGCGCCGCGGATGTCGAGATCCTGGCTTGCCAGCGTGAAGCCCGCGCCGAGCGTGTCGAGGCTGCCCAGCACCCTCAGTCGCTTCTCCGCGGCGGGCGTGAGCGGCGCGCGCGGCTTGGTGGTGAGGTAGGCATAGGCGCGCGTCTTGGCACGCCCCACCCGCCCCCGGATCTGGTAGAGCTGCGCGAGTCCGAAGAGGTCCGCGCGCCACACCACCATCGTGTTGGCCGTGGGGATGTCGAGGCCGGATTCCACGATCGTGGTGGCCAGCAGCACGTCGTACTTGCCGTCGTAGAAGGCGTTCATCCGGTCGTCGAGCTCGCCGGCGGCCATCTGGCCGTGGGCTATGACGTAGCTTACCTCCGGCACCTGCTCCTGAAGGAACGCCTCCATCTCGGGCAGGTCCTTGATGCGCGGCACCACGAAGAAGCTTTGCCCGCCGCGGTAATGCTCGCGCAGAAGCGCCTCGCGCACCGTCACCGCGTCGAACTCGCTCACATAGGTGCGAATCGCCAGCCGGTCGACGGGCGGGGTCCCGATGATGCTGAGATCCCGCACACCCGAAAGCGACAGTTGCAGCGTGCGCGGGATCGGCGTCGCGGTGAGCGTGAGCACATGCACGTCCGAGCGCAATTGCTTCAGCCGCTCCTTGTGAGAGACGCCGAAATGCTGCTCCTCGTCGATGACGAGGAGACCGAGGTTCCGGAACCGCACGCTCTTGGCCAGCAGGGCGTGGGTACCCACCACGATGTCCACCGTGCCCTTGGCAAGCCCCTCGCGCGTGGCGGCCGCGTCCTTCTGCGACACGAAGCGCGAGAGCGCGCGCACCTCCAGCGGAAAGCCGCGGAACCGCTCGCGGAAGCTTTGCGCATGCTGGCGGGCCAGCAGCGTGGTGGGCGCGATCACCGCGACCTGCACGCCCGACATGGCCGCCACGAAGGCCGCGCGCATCGCCACCTCGGTCTTGCCGAAGCCCACGTCGCCGCAGATCAGCCGGTCCATCGGATGGCCGGAGGTCATGTCGTCGAGCACCGCCTCGATGGCGGAAAGCTGGTCGTCGGTTTCCTGGTAGGGAAAGCGCGCCGAGAACTCCTCCCAGGCGTGGGGCGGCGGGTCGAGCACCGGCGCCTTGCGCAGCGCACGCTCGGCCGCCACGCGGATGAGCCGGTCGGCCATCTCGCGGATGCGTTCCTTGAGCCGCGCCTTCTTGGCCTGCCACGCGCCGCCGCCCAGCTTGTCGAGAAGCCCTTCCTCGTGGCCGTAGCGGCTCAGAAGCTCGATGTTCTCGACCGGCAGGTAGAGCTTGGCGCCCTCGGCGTATTCCAGGCGCAGGCACTCATGCGCGGCGCCCGCCGCGGTGATCACCTCGAGGCCCATGTAGCGCCCGATCCCATGCTCCACATGGACCACCAGATCGCCCGGCGAAAGCGATTGCGCCTCGGTCAGGAAATTCTCTGCGCGGCGGCGCTTCTTCGGGGCGCGGATCAGCCTGTCGCCCAGCACGTCCTGCTCGGCGATCACGGTCATGTCGGTCGTCTCGAACCCCTGCTCGAGCGGCCAGACGGCCAGGTGCAGGCCCGTCTTGCCAAGGCGCGAGGCGTCGGTGACGGGCACGGCCCCCACGAGGCCCTCGTCCTCCAGAAGCCCGGAAAGCCGTTCGCGCGCGCCTTCGGAATAGGACGCGACGAGCACCGGGCCATCCTGCATCTTGGCGCGAATATGATCGGCCAGAACACTGAAAAGGTTCACCTTCTCGTTTTGTCGTTCGGGCGTGAAGCTACGCCCGATCCGGCCGCCTGCGTCCACGATGCCCGGGCCGGACGCCCGCGGAAGCGGGGAGAACTGCACCACCCGCCGGTCGTCGAGCGCCGTGTCGAGCGCCGCCTCGTCGAGGTAGAGCTCTCCCGGCGGGACGGGCTTGTAGACGGTGTCGATGCGGCCCTTCTGGCTCATGGCCTCGCGGCGCGCCTCGTACTGGTCGACGATGCCCTCCCATCGCGCCAGGTGCGCCGGACGGGTCTGGTCGTCGAGCGTCACCGGCGCGCACGGCAGATAGTCGAAAAGCGTCTCCAGCCTCTCGTGGAACAGCGGCAGCCAGTGTTCGGCGCCCTGGTGCTTGCGCCCCGCGCTCACCGCCTCGTAGAGCGGATCGTCGCTGCCCGCCGCGCCGAACTCGATCCGGTAATTCTGGCGGAACCGCAGGATCGACGCCTCGTCCAGGATCACCTCGGAGACTGGGGCGAGTTCCACCCGCTCCAGCGCTTCGGTGGTCCGCTGGCTTGCCGGGTCGAACCGGCGCGCCCCGTCGAGAACGTCGCCGAAGAGGTCGAGGCGCACCGGCCCGCCCTCGCCGGGCGGATAGATGTCGATGATGCCGCCGCGGATCGCGTAGTCGCCCGGTTCGGTCACGGTGGGCGCCTGCGCGAAACCCATCCGCGCGAGAAAGCCCCGCAGCGCCGCCTCGTCGAGGCGGTGGCCGACCAGCGCGGTGAAGGCGGCCTCGCGCAGCACCTCGCGGGGCGGCAGAAACTGGGTGGCCGAACTCATCGTGGTCAAGAGCACGAAGCGCGAGGGCGCACCGTGCACGAGCGCGGCGAGTGTCGCCATCCGCGCGGCCGAGATGTCGGGGTTGGGCGACACCCGGTCATAGGGCAGGCAATCCCAGGCCGGAAAGCGCAGCACCGGAATTCCCGGATCGAAGAAGGCGAGCGCGGCCTCGGTGGCGGCCATGCGCTTGTCGTCGCGCGCGACATGGATCACGGGCCCCTCGGCGCGCGCGACCTCGCGCAGAAGCAGCCTGGCGTCGTAGCCTTCGGGCGCGCCGCCCATCGTGATCGTGCGGGGGTCTGTCATGAGACGCCTCATCTGTCGCGCGCGCATCGCCTCGTCAAGACGCAAGCGCCGGGGCCACCGTCAGTAGGGCAAGGCACCGATCGCGATATTCTGATACATGCCCCAGAGCGAGGTGACGAAGATCGACAGCAGGCCGATCACCTGCGTCCAGAAACGCAGGACGCGCAGCTTGCGGCGCAGCGCCTCTCCCTTCAGGCCGTCCCGCCGGATCTGGCCTGCGGCCCGCAGGCCCAGAAGCCAGACGAACCCCAGCGGCGTCACCAGAAGGAACGTGGCCTGGGCGAACTCGATCCCGTAACCGAAGCCCATCACGATCAGCCCGGTGAGCAGGAAGAAGACGAGCATCGTGAGCCACAGACCCGCCACATGCACGATGTGGAGCATCCGGTCGCAGTTGATGCGCACCAGGTCGTGCAGGTCTGCCTCAGCCCGGCCGCCATGGCGACGGGCACGGGCAACCATGTCGAAGGGCACGCCCAGCACCCAGTGACTGGCCGAGGACCAGACCACCGCAAGCGCGATCCAGTACCACAGGTTCGAGAACGATCGCATGTCGATCACTTCGAAAACCACAAGATGCCAATCCACAGCGTCGGGCCCCGCGTCGTTCGTCGTGAAGCCCCCTTAACCTGCCACGCGGCGCTTGCCCATAGCCCGGGCGCAGGACGCGCGAGGGGGGGGCTGGACAAGCGCGGCCTGCGCGGTACACCCGCGGGGAGGTTCCCGTTCCGAAAGGCCCGCCCATGCAGCCCATCCAGGCCCCCTTCCCCGCCACGCGTTTCCGTCGCAGCCGGGCCCGCGCCGCGACCCGCGCGCTGACGCGGGAGACGACGCTCACGGCCGACGATCTCATCTGGCCGGTCTTCCTGCGCGATGGCGAGGGCGTGGAGGAAGAGGTGCCATCTATGCCCGGCGTCTTCCGGCGCAGCGTGGACCGGGTGGTGGAGGCGGCGGCGGAGGCACACGCGCTGGGCATCCCCGCGATCTGCCTTTTTCCCTACACCGACCCGGACAGGAAGACGAAGGACTGCGCCGAGGCCTGGAATCCGGAAAACCTGTCGAACCGGGCCACGCGCGCGATTAAGGCCGAGGTTCCCGGCATCGCGGTGATGACCGACGTGGCGCTCGACCCATACAACATCGACGGCCATGACGGCTTCGTGCACGCGGGCCGGGTCGTCAACGACGAGACGGTCGAGGCGCTGGTGCGCCAGGCGCTTTCGCAGGCCGAGGCCGGCGCCGACATCATCGGCCCCTCCGACATGATGGACGGGCGCATCGGCGCGTTGCGCGACGCGCTCGAGGCGGAGGGCCACCACGACGTGATGCTGATGAGCTACGCGGCGAAATACGCCTCGGCCTTCTATGGTCCCTTCCGCGACGCGGTCGGCGCCTCGGGCGCGCTCAAGGGCGACAAGAAGACCTACCAGATGGATCCCGGCAATTCGGACGAGGCGCTGCGGCTCGTGACGCGCGACCTGTCGGAAGGGGCGGACGCGGTGATGGTGAAGCCCGGCATGCCGTATCTCGACATCTGCCGCCGCGTGAAGGACGGCTTCGGCGCGCCGACCTTCGCCTACCAGGTGTCGGGCGAATACGCGATGATCGAGGCGGCCGCCCGCAACGGCTGGGTCGACGGCGAGCGCGTGATGCTGGAAAGCCTGCTGGCGTTCAAGCGCGCGGGCTGCGACGGCATTCTCACCTATTTCGCCCCGCGTGCAGCGCGCGCGCTGCGCGAGGGGTGAGGCCGCGCGGTCCGGCGAGCGAAGCCCCGCCGAGCGGACGGTTGCAGGGTGACACGCGCCCCGGGACACCGTATAAAGTAGCCGTAACCGGTTCGACCACAAGAACCGGCCAGGCTCAGGCAAGGAACAGGCAGACAGATGACACTCATGACCCGACGCGCCTTCGCCGTCTCGGCTCTCGCGCTCGCCGCGGGATGCTCGAACGGTATCGGCGGTGACGGCGCGCAGCGCCTCGACGCCCGCGTGGACGCCACGCTGGCCCGGATGTACGCCGATTTCCCCGGAACCCGCCAGCTGGCCGACAAGTCGGTGGGCATGCTGGTCATGCCGGTCGTGACCGAGGCCGGTCTCGGCTTCGGCGGGGCCTACGGGCGCGGCGCGCTTCGCGTGGGCGGCGTGACGGTGGACTACTACTCGGCCACCCGCGCCAGCATCGGCCCGCAGATCGGCGGCCAGCAATATTCCCACGTGCTGTTCTTCATGACCGAAGACGCGCTCCGGGAATTCCGCACGAGCCCGGGCTGGGCGGCGGGCGCCGACGTCGAATACGTCTTCAACAATATCGGAGAGGCGCTCAAGGCCGAGACGACGACCTCGATCTCGCCGGTGATCGCGGTGGTCTTCGGCCAGGCCGGGGTGCGCGTCGGCGCCACGATCGAGGGCACCAAGTACACGCGCATCATCCCGTGAGCGACCGGCGCGCCCGCCGCCCGGGCGCGCCGCAGCACCCGGCTAGTGCAGCGTGAATTCGCCCACCACGCTGCGCCACTCGCCCGGCGCGATCATCTTGCGGTGGGTGAAACGCACCGAATGGAGCGGACCCTCGATCTCGGTCTGCCAGAATTCAATGAAATCGAAGAGGCGCGGATGATCCGGCGCGAGGTCGTAATCCTGCCAGATGAAACTGTTGAGGACGCTCCTGTAGTCCGGCATCCGGTAGAAGAGTTCCGCTGTCGTCAGCCCGTAGCCCTTCAGCATGAGTTCGGTTTCGCGCTCCATTCGCATCCTCCTGGCCTGCTGGTCCGAACAGGATGCCGAATCGTGATTACTTTTCAACGAAAACAGCATGTTGGCAGCCTTCGCACCGTGCTGCCAACACCGCGGAGAGGGCGTCGATTGCGCCCCGCCCGCGGGCGGTGCTATAAGTTCGGCGACAGCGCACCGGGCTTCGACAAGAGCAGGCAGAACACGTGAACGACACGCCCCAACCCCCTGACGACGAAAGCGGAAACGCGACGCCCGCCTATTCCGGGCCGGTGATCGACATCGCCGACGAAATGCGGTCTTCCTATCTCGACTACGCGATGAGCGTGATCGTCAGCCGCGCGATCCCGGATCTTCGCGATGGCCTGAAGCCTGTGCACCGGCGCATTCTTTACGCGATGCACGAAACCGGCAACAGCCACGACAAGCCCTACAGGAAATCCGCGCGGCCCGTCGGCGACGTGATGGGGCGCTACCACCCGCATGGCGACAGCGCGATCTACGACGCGCTGGTGCGCATGGCGCAGGACTTCTCGATGTCGCTGCCGCTCCTCGACGGACAGGGCAATTTCGGCTCCATGGACGGCGACAACCCCGCCGCCATGCGCTACACCGAGGTGCGCATGGCCAAGCCCGCCGACTACGTCCTGGCCGATATCGACAAGGACACGGTGGATTTTCAGGACAACTACGACGGCAAGGACCGCGAACCCACCGTCCTGCCCGCGCGCTTTCCCAACATGCTGGTCAACGGCGCGGGCGGCATCGCCGTGGGCATGGCCACCAACATCCCGCCCCACAACCTTGGCGAGATCGTGGACGCCACGCTTGCGCTGATCGACGACCCGGACCTGTCGTCCGAGCAGCTCATCGCGCATGTTCCGGGCCCGGATTTCCCCACGGGCGGGATCATGCTGGGCCGGTCGGGCGCGCGCAAGGCCTATCTCGAAGGGCGCGGCAGCGTCATCATCCGCGCCAGGACCCGGGTGGAGGAGCTGCGCCGCGACCGCTACGCCATCGTCATCGACGAGATCCCCTACCAGGTGAACAAGGCGTCGATGATCGAGAAGATCGCCGAGGCCGTCCGCGAAAAGCGGATCGAGGGCATCGCCCATGTCCAGGACGAGTCCGACCGTTCTGGCGTGCGCGTCGTCATCGAACTCAAACGCGACGCCACGCCCGACGTGGTGCTGAACCAGCTTTGGCGCTTCACGCCCATGCAGACCAGCTTCGGCTGCAACATGCTGGCGCTGAACGGCGGGCGGCCCGAGCAGCTCACGCTGCGCGGCTTCCTGGCGGCCTTCATTTCCTTCCGGGAAGAGGTCGTGGCGCGGCGCACCGCCTACCTGCTGCGCAAGGCGCGGGAGCGCAGCCATATCCTCTGCGGGCTCGCCGTGGCGGTCTCCAACGTGGACGAGGTCGTGGCGACGATCCGCGCCTCGGCGGACGCCGCGGAGGCGCGCGAGAAGCTGATGACCCGGCGCTGGCCCGCCGCCGACATCGCGGAATACATCCGCCTGATCGACGATCCGACGCACACGATCAACGAGGACGGCACCTACAACCTCTCCGAGGCGCAGGCCCGCGCGATCCTCGAGCTGCGGCTGCAACGCCTCACGCAGCTCGGCGTCAAGGAAGTGACCGACGAGCTCGAGGAGTTGGCCGCGAAGATCAAGGAGTACCTGGAGATCCTCGGTTCGCGCGAGCGGATCATGGGCATCATCCGCGACGAACTGCGCGAGGTGAAGGACCTCTTCGCGGTACCGCGCCGCACCGAGATCGTGGACTGGGCTGGCGATCTGGAAGACGAGGACCTGATCGAGCGCGAGGACATGGTCGTGACGGTGACCCAGTCCGGCTACATCAAGCGCACGCCGCTCGGCGACTTCCGCGCGCAGAAGCGCGGCGGCAAGGGGCTTTCCGGCATGGCCACGAAAGAGGACGACGTGGTCACCACGCTCTTCGTCGCCAACACCCACACGCCGCTTCTGTTCTTCACCACCGACGGGATGGTCTACAAGCTCAAGACGTGGCGCCTGCCGCTCGGGGCGCGCACGGCGCGGGGAAAGGCGATCGTCAACATCCTGCCGATCCCGCAAGGCGTCTCCATCGCCGCGATCATGCCGGTGGACCGCCCCGAAGAGGAGTGGGACGCGCTGCAGATCATGTTCGCCACCTCCGCCGGCGACGTGCGGCGCAATGCGCTCTCGGACTTCACCAACGTGATGCGGAACGGCAAGATCGCGATGCGGCTGCCCGAAGGCGTGGAACTGGTGAACGCGCGCATCGCCTCCGAGGATGAGGACGTGATGCTCGTCACCGATTCCGGCCGCGCGATCCGCTTCCCCTCGACGGAGGTGCGCGTCTTCAAGGGGCGCGATTCCACCGGCGTGCGGGGCATCCGACTGCAGCGCGGCGACCGCGTGGTGTCGATGTCGGTCATTCGCCACTTCGAGGCCACGCCCGACGAACGCGCCGCCTATCTGAAGATGCGCCGCGCCGTGGCCGGTGCGGCCGAAGAAGACGCAATCCACGACGACGAGGAGTCGACGGACGCCAACGCGACCATCGCGCCGTCGCGCTACGCCGGGATGTCGGCCGCCGAGAACCTGATCCTCACGATTACCGCCAAGGGGCTCGGCAAGATCACCTCGAGCCACGACTACCCGGTGCGCGGGCGCGGCGGCCTCGGGGTGCAGGCGATCGACAAGGGCCTGCGCGGCGGTCCCGTGGTGGCCTGCTTCCCCGTAGAGATGGACGACCAGGTGATGCTCGCCACCTCGCGCGGCCAGTCGATCCGCGTGCCCGTTGAGGGCATTTCCTTCCGCTCGCGCAGCGCGGGCGGGGTGAAGGTGTTCGACACGCGCGAGGGCGAAGAGGTCGTCTCGGTGGCGTGGATCGCGGACCAGGGCGAGGAGACGGAGGAGGACGCGGGCTGAGGATCCCTCGCCCGCGTCGTCGCGGCGCCAGATCCGGCGCGCCTCAAAGCCCGTAAAGCGCGCCGAATTTCGTTTCGAGATAGTCCATGAGGGGCGCCTCGGAGGGCGGCTCGCCGGTCGCGCGCATGATGAGGTCGCGCGGTTCCAGCACGCCGCCGTGGCGCTGCACCCGCTCGGCGAGCCAAGCGGTCGCGGCCGACGGGTCGCCCCGGGCGAGATCCTCGTCGAGCGCCGGCAGATCCCGCCGTATCGCCGCGTGCAGGCACCCGGCATAGACATTGCCCAGCGTGTAGGTCGGGAAGTAGCCGAAGAGGCCCACCGACCAGTGCACGTCCTGCAGGAAGCCCTCCGAGGGCCGCGTCACCTGCTGGCCGAAATCGGCGGCGAACCGATCGTCCCACGCGCCTTCAAGGTCGGCCACGGAAAGATCGCCCGCGATCAGCGCGCGCTCCAGATCGAAGCGCATCAGGATGTGCAGGTTGTAGTGCAGTTCGTCCGCCTCGGTCCGGATGAAACCCGGATGGACGCGGTTGACGGTGGCGTGGAACGCCTCCGCGTCCGGCACGCCGACCTCCCCGAAGGCCTCGCGCATCCGCGCGAAAAGCCAGCCGGTGAAGGCGCGCGAGCGGCCGAGCTGGTTCTCGTAGATGCGGCTCTGGCTTTCGTGCACGCCCATGGAGACGCCCTGCCCCGCCGGCGTGAGCGCGAGCGCCGGGTCGATCCGCTGCTCGTAGGTGGCGTGGCCCACCTCGTGGATGGTGGAATAGAGGCAGTTGAAAGGGTCGGCGGGATCGGTGCGCGTGGTGATGCGCACGTCCGCGCCCGAGCCGGAGCTGAAGGGATGCACCGCCGTGTCGATCCGCCCCCGCGCCAGGTCGTAGCCGAAGGCCCGCGCGAGTTCCTCGGCCAGCGCGCGCTGGTGCGCCGCGTCGAAGCGCCCCGAAAGCGCGGGCGGCGCGGGGCGCTCCAGCACCGCCGCGCGAAGGGTGGCGAGGCGCGGGCGCATGGCCTCGAACATGGCCCGAAGTTCCGCCACGCGCGCGCCGGATTCGTAGTCCTGCAACAGCGCCTCGTAGGGGTCGCCCGCGCCCGCGAGCGCCGCGCCCTCCTCCCGCCGCAGCCGCACCACCTCCGCGAGCACGGGCAGGAACCCGGCCGGATCGTCGGCGGCGCGCGCGGCGGCCCAGATGCCCTGGGCGCGGCTCGTCACCCGTGCGATCTCGGCGGCGAGATCTTCGGGCACCTTGACCGCGCGCTCGTGGGCGCGGCGGATCAGGCGAAGCTGCGCCGCGCCGGCGGCGTCGGGCGGCTCGGCCTCGGCGAGCCACGCGCCCACCCGCGGATCGGCCCGCCGGGCGTGCAGCACCGCCTCCATAGCGCCCATCTCCTCGGCGCGCTGCTCGACCGCGCCGCGCGGCATCACCGTCTCCTGGTCCCAGCCGAGGCGGCCGGCCACCTGCTCCAGCGCCGCGGTGCGCCGGGCGTGGGCCATCAGACTCTCGAAGGCGGTCATGCCGCGCGCACCGACTGCGCCACCGGGTAGAGCGCCATGAAGCGCGCCCGCAGGATCAGCACCCAGAGCACCACCGCGCCGAACTGGTGAACGATGGCGAGATGCCAGGGCGCCCCGTAGATCACCGTCACGATTCCGAGGACGACCTGCAGGGACAGGATGGCCAGCACCGCGTTCATGGAAAACCGCGTCGCCGCATTGGCCGACCGGCGGTACCGCCACCACGCGACGAGGCCCAGAAGGAACAGCGCGTAACCCGCCATGCGGTGCATGAACTGCACGAGCCCGTCATCCTCGAAGAAGTTCCGCCAGACCGGTTCCAGCTGGAAGGGATAGGGCGGGAAGAAACCGCCCGCCATCAGCGGCCAGTCGGTGTAGTTCCGCCCCGCGTCGATCCCGGCCACCAGCGCGCCGAGGAGGATCTGGAGGAACGCCACAGCGCCGAGCGCCGCGCCCCAGCCCGCGAGCGCCCCCTCGCGGGCCCGTCGCGCCTGCATCAGGTCGCGCTCTTCCCGCCCGAGGCGGAAGACATACCAGGCGATGAGCCCCAGGATCACGAAGGCGAGGCCCAGATGGGTGGCGAGGCGGTAGCTCGCCACGTCGAGCATGCTGCCTTCGAGCCCCGAGGCCACCATCCACCAGCCGATCGCGCCCTGAAGCCCGCCGAGCGCGCCCAGGAGAAAGAGCCGCCCGGTCCAGCCCGGCGGCATCCTCCGCGTCACGAGGAGGCCCAGGAAGCCCGCGGCCCAGACCACGCCGATGAAGCGGCCGAGCTGGCGGTGGCCCCATTCCCACCAGTAGATGAACTTGAACTCTGCAAGGCTCATCCCCTTGTTCTGCAACTGGTATTCGGGGATCTGCCGGTAAAGGTCGAATTCCCGCCGCCAGTCCTCCGCCGACATCGGCGGCAGCGCACCTGTCACGGGCCGCCACTCCGTGATGGAAAGCCCGGAATCGGTGAGCCGGGTGAGCCCGCCCACCGCGATCATCACCACCACCAGCGCGAAGAGGATCATCAGCCAGACGCGCACCGCGCCGCGGGCACCGCGCCGCCCGGCGTCGATCATCCCGCCGCGCGGCGCGTCCGCCGGCCGGCCGACCTCTTCCACGTCCTCGAAGAGCTTGCGTTTCTCGTTCATTCCCGCCTCCTCGACACCGCGCGAGACCCTATGTCGCCCACCCCCTCCGGGCAAGCTACTCCGGCCCCTTCCGCCCCCGGACCAACTGCCGCAGCGCCCCGTGCAGGATTCGCACATCCACCTGCGTCAGCGGCATCCGCGACCAGAGGTTGCGCAGATTCCGGCGCATTCCCTCCGCCTTGTGTTCTGGGAAGAAGAAGCCCGCCTCGTCGAGCCGGTCCTCCCAGTGCCGGGCGAGGATCTCCATCTCGCCCGCGCTGGCCCAGCCGCCACGGCCGGTGTCGATCGCCTCGTGCACCACCTCGGCGGTCTGGCGGCGCCATTCATAGGCGGCCAGCAGCACGCATTGCGCAAGGTTCAGGCTCGGGAACTCGGGGTTCACGGGCACCGTGATGACCGTGTTGGCCCGGGCGATGTCGTCGTTCTCGAGCCCGGTGCGCTCGGGCCCGAAGAGGATCGCGACACGTTCGCCCGCGGCGAGGCGGTCGTGCGCGTCCGCCATAGCGCGTTCGGGGCTGAGCACGGGGATGGTCATGTCGCGCGGGCGCGCGGTCGTGGCGTAGACATGGGTAGCGTCGGCGATGGCGGCGGGCGTGTCCGCGAAGACCTGCGCCGCGTCCAGAAGCCGCCCCGCCCCGCTCGCCATGGCCGCGGCCTTCGGATTGGGCCAGCCGTCGCGCGGGTCCACCACCCGCATCCGGTCGAGCCCGAAGTTCCACATGCCGCGCGCCGCCGCGCCGATGTTCTCGCCCATCTGCGGGCGCACGAGAACGAAGGCGGGCTGGCGCGGCGTGTCGGTCATGGGGCTCCGGGGCGCGAGGGGCGGGTCGCGCGCCTGATAGCTGCCGCCGGGAGCCGCCGCAAGCGCCGCCGCCGCGTTGTGGCCAAGCCCGTCGCCCCGCGCTATAGGGGCCGGCGACAGACCGACAGGAGCCGCGAAATGGCCGAGCCCGAGCAGCCGCAGATCTACCTCGTCACGCCCCCCGCCTTCGAGCGCGACGCCTTCGCCGACCGCCTCGCGGGCGTGCTCGATGCCCATCCCGTGGCGTGCCTGCGGCTGGCGCTGGCCACGCAGGACGCGGGCGAGGTCGGGCGGGCCGCCGACACGCTGCGCGAGGTGGCCCATGCCCGCGACGTGCCGATCGTCGTGGCCGAGCACCTCGCGCTGGTGGAGCCGCATGGCCTCGACGGCGTGCACCTGCTTCACGGGGCGCGCGGCGTGCGCAAGGCCCGCGCGGCGCTCGGCGCGGAGCCCATCCTGGGCGCGTTCTGCGCCACGTCGCGGCACGAGGGCATGACCGCCGGCGAGGCGGGCGCCGATTACGTGAGCTTCGGACCGGTGGGGGCGACCGGGCTCGGGGACGGAACCGTCGCGGAGGCAGAGCTTTTCGCCTGGTGGTCGGAGATGATCGAACTGCCCGTGGTGGCCGAAGGCGCACTCGACGCGGCGCTCGTGGCGCGCCTGGCGCCCGTCACCGATTTCTTCGCCGTGGGCGAGGAGATCTGGCGCGAGGACGACCCGGCCGCGGCGCTCGGGCGGCTCATCGCGGCGATGGCGGGCTAGGCAAGACCGGCCTCAATCCCCCCGCGCACGCGCTCCTCGAGCGTGGCGGCAAGCACCTTGCGGCCCTCGAACGCCGAGACGTCCAGGGGCGGATGCCAGACGACCTCCACCGCGCCGCGCCCGGGCGTGGCCAGAAGCTTCAGAAGATGGGGGCCGAAATCCATGTCGCCCCACCAGCCGTAAAATCGCGGATCCTCGCCCGCAGGCGCGCGCCAGATCACCGAGACCGGCTGCACCCGCATCCGCGGGGCCAGTGCCGGGTTGAAGAGCGCCTCGAAAAGCGTGGGCTTGAAAGGAAGAACGCGCCGACCGTCGGTCGAGGTGCCCTCGGGAAAGAAGAGCAGCCGATGCCCGGCCAGCAGCCGCGTCTCGAAGGCCACGCGCTGCGCCGCCGCCTGGCGGGGATCGCGCGCGACGAAAAGCGTGCCGGTGGCCCGCGCCAGCCAGCCGATGCCGGGCCAGCCCGCCACCTCCGCCTTGGCCACGAAGTAAAGCCGCGTTCCCGCGTTCAGCGCGAAGATGTCCGCCCAGGAGGCGTGATTGGCCACCATCGCGCCCTCGCCCGTCATCGGCCGGCCCCGCTGGCGGTAGCGAACCCCCAGAAGAACAAGCGCCACCCTGCAGACACCCTGCGTGATCCAGGGCGTCACCGGCCGCGCGGGCCCGAAGATCGGGCGCTCGGCGAGCCGCAGCGAAAGCAGAAGCGCGAGCCCGCCGAACACCACCAGCGCGAGCGGAACGCCCCGCAATGCGACGAGCGCCCAGCCAAGCGCGCCGGGGGCGCCGCGATCCGCGGGCGGCTCCGCGCCGCGCCAGGTGCGGCTCATCGTGCCCCGCCGCGGCTGTAGAGCGCGGACTGGCGCGGGTTCATTCGCCCCGTGTCCATCACGAGGCAGACATCGGTCGTGTTGAACGCGCGGTCGATATAGGCGCCCTCGCCCACAACGCCGCCGAGCCGCAGATAAGCCTTGATGAGCGCGGGCACCTTCAGCATGGCGCGGCGCCGGTCGATCCGGTCCTCGGGCATCAGCTCCATGCTCTGAAAGACGCGCGAGCGCACGCGCAGGTCCGGCGGGGCGAGATGTCGGTGATGCAGAAGCGACAGGGGCTCGGCCAGCGCGGCGGTATCGGTGCCGTGGAAGCTCGCCACGCCGAACATCAGCTCGATCCCGTGCCGGTCCACGTAATCGGCAAGCCCGCTCCAGAGATGGTACATGGCCGTGCCGCCCCGGTAGTCGGGATGCAGGCAGGAGCGCCCGAGCTCCAGCAGCCGCCGCCCGTCGGCGCGCAGGGGCGCGAGATCGTACTCGTCCTCGGAATAGAACTGCCCCGCCGCACGGGCCTGGTCGTCGCGCATCACGCGGTAGACCCCCACGACATGGTCGAGCGACGCGGCGTCGCGGCGCTCGTCGATCAGGACAAGATGGTCGAAGAACGGGTCGAAGCGGTCCCGCTCGAGCCGCCGCGCGTGGTCGACCATCGCGCCACCGCCGCCGAGCTCGTCCACGAAGACGTCGTAGCGCAGCCGCTGGGCGGCGAGAATGTCGCGCTCGGCACGCGCCAGCGCCACGCGGAAGAGGGGCTCGTGTGCGGACATCGACCTTCGCAAGGATGGTGCCGGGGGTGTCTAGGCAAGCGCGGAACGATTGGCAACCGCCTCCAGGGCGCAACTATTCAGGAGGGTTTTGCGCCTCTATTTACCAATCCAGGGTTGTTTTTACCTTTCGGTAACAGAATCATTCCTCAATGACCGGCATGAGCGCGACGCGGGATCCTTCCAGCACCACCTTGCCTTCCTCGCGGAAGTTCACGGTGATGCGCCCGCCGATGTTGGATTGCACCTGCCCGATGCCCCAGTCCGGGCGATCCGGGTGGCGTACCAGCATCCCGGGTTCCAGGAGTGCGTTCATGTCCGTCATGTCGTCCGTCCCTTCTGTCCAGACCTGCCATGTCCGAGCCTAGTCACGATCTCGCCGGTCTCATAGGAAGCCGGATCTGCCACGATCTCGTCAGCCCGATCGGCGCCATCGGCAACGGGCTCGAGCTTCTGTCGCTTGCCGCCAGGCCCGACGGCCCCGAAATGGCGCTCATCTCGGAAAGCTGCGCCAGCGCGCAGGCGCGCATCCGTTTCTACCGCCTCGCCTTCGGCACGGGGCCGGGCGAACAGCGCATCGGCGTTCCTGAGGCGCGCGCCCTCGCCGAGGGGTATCTTCATGGCGGGCGGCTTGCGCTCGACTGGGCGACCGGCAGCGATCTTTCGCGGCAGGAACTGCAACTGGGATACCTCGCGCTCCTGTGCTTCGAAAGCGCGATGCCGCTGGGCGGCACCGTCCGAATGGGCCGCGCGGAGGACCGCTGGCGTCTCGACGGCACGGCGCCGCGCCTCCGCGCCGACCCCGTCCTCTGGGACGGGCTCGCAACGCCGCAGGGACCGGGCTGCGTGACGCCGGCTTCGGTGCAGTTCGCCCTGCTCGCGCTTCATGCCAACGGGGCGCAACGGGCGATCGACGTGGAGATCACGGCCGAACGCCTGTGCATGCGGGTCTGACGCGCGCGCCGTCAGGATCGCACCGTTCCGTCGCCGTCCACGAGGTACTTGAAACTCGTGAGCTGCTCCGCCCCCACCGGGCCGCGGGCGTGCAACTTGCCGGTCGCGATGCCGATCTCCGCGCCCATCCCGAACTCGCCCCCGTCGGCGAACTGGGTCGAGGCGTTGCGCATCAGGATCGCGCTGTCGAGCCGTTCGAAGAAGCGCGCCGCCGCGGCGTCGTCCTCGGTCAGGATGCAGTCGGTGTGCTGCGACCCGAAGGCGCGGATATGCGCGATCGCGGCGTCGATGTCGGGCACGACCTTCGCGGCGATGTCCATATCGAGGTATTCGCGGCCCCAATCCTCTTCCGTGGCCGGCAGCGTGCCCTCGATGCGGGCGAGACGTTCGTCGGCATGCACCGTCACACCCGCCTCGACGAGGTTGCGGATCACGCCATGGCCCACGCTGTCGGCCACCGCCTCGTGGATCAGCAGGCACTCCGCCGCGCCGCAGATGCCGGGGCGCCGGGTCTTGGCGTTCCGCACGACCTTGAGCGCCTTCACCGGATCGGCGGCCGCGTCGATGTAGATGTGCACGATCCCTTCCAGATGGGCGAAGACCGGCACCCGCGCCTCGCGCTGGACGAGCCCGACGAGGCCCTTGCCGCCGCGCGGCACGATCACGTCGATATGCCCGGTCATGCCCAGCATCGCGGACACGGCGGCGCGGTCGCGGACAGGCACGAGCTGGATCGCGTCGCGCGGCAGCCCCGCGGCCACGAGGCCCTCCTGAAGGCAGGCGTGGATCGCGCCCGAGGAATGCAGGCTTTCCGACCCCCCGCGCAGGATCACCGCGTTCCCGGCCTTGAGGCAGAGCGCGCCGGCATCGGCGGTCACGTTGGGCCGGCTTTCGTAGATCACCCCGATCACGCCGATCGGCGTGCGCACGCGGCGGATGTGCAGGCCCGAGGGCCGGTCCCATTCCGCCATCACCTGGCCCACCGGGTCGGGCTGGGCGGCCACGGCGCGCAGCCCCGCCGCGATGCCGTCGATCCGCCCCGGGTCCAGCGCGAGGCGGTCCATCATCGCGGGCGAAAGACCCTTTTCGCGGCCGAAATCGAGGTCCTTTGCGTTGGCGGCCAGAAGCTCGGCGCGCGCGGCCTCCAGCGCATCGGCGGCGGCCTCGAGCGCGCGCGTCTTGGCGGCCGGGTCGGCATAGGCCAGCTCGGCCGCGGCGGCGCGCGCACGGCGGCCCAGGCCGTCCATCATCGCGGGAATGTCGGGCAGATCCTTCATGGGCGTCCCCTCGCCTGGGAGCGGTCTCGTGCGGTGATCATAACGGCAAGCGTCTCAGAGCGCCATGTCGTCGCGGTGAACGATCGCGGCACGGCCCGGATACCCGAGCGCGGCCTCGATGTCGGATGAGTGCCGCCCGGCGATCGCGCGCGCCTCCTCGGCGGTGTAGCGCGACAGGCCCTGGCCCAGCTTGGCGCCGGCGGCATCGGAAATCGCCACCGGATCGCCGCGCCCGAAGGCGCCGCTGACCGCGGCCACGCCCGCCGGCAGCAGGCTCTTGCCGCGGCTCAAGGCGGCCGCCGCGCCGGCATCGACGCGAATCTCGCCCCGGGGCTTCATCGCCGCGATCCAGCGCTTGCGGGCCGAGGCCGGGTCGGTCTGCGGCGTGAACCAGGTCGCCGGCGCGCCCTTTTCAAGCGCAAGCAACGGGTTCTGTCGCATCCCTCGCGTGATCGCCAGGGCGCAGCCCGCCGCCGTCGCGGTGCGCGCGGCCATCAGCTTCGTCTTCATGCCGCCCTTCGACAGGCCGCTTCCCGCGTCGCCGGCCATCGCCTCGATCTCGGGCGTGATCGCGTCGATCACGTCGATCCGCCGCGCCGACGCGTCCACGGCCGGGTTGGCGGTGTAGAACCCGTCGACGTCCGACAGGAGCACGAGCTGGTCCGCCCCCACCGTCACCGCGACCTGCGCGGCAAGCCGGTCGTTGTCGCCATAGCGGATCTCGTCCGTGGCCACCGTGTCGTTCTCGTTCACGATGGGCACGACGCCGAGCGCGAGAAGCGTGCCGAGCGTGGCGCGCGAATTGAGATAGCGCCGCCGGTCCGCGCTGTCCTCCAGCGTCACCAGCACCTGCGCGGCGACGAGGCCATGCGGCGCCAGCACCTCCTCGTAGGCGCGCGCAAGCCGGATCTGGCCCACCGCCGCGGCCGCCTGGCTCTGCTCCAGCGGCAGCGACGCGCCGGAAAGGCCCAGCACGCCGCGCCCGAGCGCGATGGACCCCGACGAGACCAGCACGACCTCCGTGCCGCGCGCACGCAGCTGCGCGACGTCCTCGGCCAGGCTTTCCAGCCAGTCATGGCGAAGCCCGCCGCCCGCGCTTTCCACCAAGAGCGCCGAGCCGATCTTCACCACGAGCCGGCGGGCGTCCTTCAGGGCCGCCATGACGGGGGCTCCTCTCCGTCTCCTTCCGCCTCGCGCTCGGCGGCGCGTTCGGCCGCGCGGCCCGCGTCGATCTCTGCGCGGAGCGCGCGCAACACCTCGGTCACGCCCTCGCCGCTCACCGAGGACAGCGCGTGCACAGGACCGCCGCAGGCCGCCTCGAGCTCGGCCATCGCCTCGGCCAGGCTTTCCGGCTCCAGCGCGTCCACCTTGCCGAGCGCGGTGACCCGCGGCTTGTCCGCCAGGTGCCCGCTATAGGCCTCGAGCTCGTCGATGATGGTGCGCCAGTCCTCGGCCACCGTCCCGGACGTGCCGTCCACCAGATGCAGCAGCACCGCGCAACGCTCGACATGGCCGAGGAAACGGTCGCCGATGCCGCGCCCCTCATGCGCCCCCTCGATCAGGCCGGGTATGTCCGCGACGACGAATTCGACGCCATCCACGCCGACCACGCCGAGATTGGGGTGCAGCGTGGTGAACGGGTAGTCCGCGATCTTCGGCCGCGCGTTGGAGGTGGTCGCGAGGAAGGTGGACTTGCCCGCGTTGGGCAGCCCCAGAAGCCCTGCGTCGGCGATGAGCTTGAGACGCAGCCAGAGTGTGCGCTCCACCCCCTCCTGCCCCGCGTTGGCGCGCCGCGGCGCCTGGTTGGTGGAGGTCTTGAAGCGCAGGTTGCCCCAGCCGCCATTGCCGCCCTTGGCGAGGAGCACGCGCTCGCCCACCCTGGTCAGGTCGGCGACGATCGTTTCCTGATCGTCCTCGAGGATCTCGGTGCCCACGGGCACCCGCAGCGTCACGCTCGCACCATCCGCGCCGGTGCGCGATTTGCCCATGCCGTGGCGGCCGTTGTCGGCGAAGAAATGCTGCCGGTAGCGGAAGTCGATGAGCGTGTTCAGCCCGTCGACGGCCTCGGCCCAGACATCGCCGCCGCGCCCGCCATCACCGCCATCGGGGCCGCCGTATTCGACGAACTTCTCGCGCCGGAAACTGACGGCACCGGCGCCGCCGCTTCCCGAGCGGATGTCCACCTTCGCCAGATCGAGGAACTTCATCGGCTCTGTTCTCCTGCGCCGCATCGCCCTCTAGCGCGGGCGCGCGGACGGCTCAATCCAGTTTGCGGCTGTAGGTCCATGTGGGCACCTTGGCGCCGCGCGCGACCGAATAGGCCTCGGCATCGCCCAGATACGCGAAACCGCAATTCGTCAGCACGCGCGCCGAGGCGGCGTTGTCCTGAAAGACCGACGCGAACATCGCCGCCTGCCCCATCGGGTTGGCCTCGACAAGCGCGCGCACAGCCTCGCTGGCAAGCCCGGTGTTCCAGTAGGCCGGCGCCACCCAGTATCCCACCTCGGACTGGTTGCGGTCCATCCGCTTCAGTCCGATCACGCCCATGACTTCGGGGCCGTCGGATTTGGTGGCGTCCATCGCCCAGACATCCTCCTCCCGGTCGGATCCGAGGGTGCGCGCGATGAAGGCGTCGATCGCTCCGGGCGGCAGCGGATGCGGGATCGAGCGCGTCATCCGCGCGACGCGCAGATCGCCCACGTAAAGCTCGATCAGTCCCTGGTCAGACTTTCGAAGCGGCCTGAGATCGAAGCGCGCCGTCTCGATGGCGGGCTGGGTTCGAACACTCTCGATCGTCATGTCACGTCCCTCCTCCCGCGACGCCCCCTGAAAACGCGAAGGGGGACCGGCGGCGCCGGTCCCCCTTCTGCATCGGTTCCGAGGCCGGTCTACTCGGCGGCGTCCTGCACGGGCAGGACCGACACGAAGGTCCGGCCCTTGAAGCCCTTGTGGAAGGTCACGTGCCCTTCGGACACGGCGAACAGCGTGTGATCCTTGCCCTGGCCCACGCCTTCGCCCGGCCACCACTTGTTGCCGCGCTGGCGCACGATGATCGAGCCCGGCGTCGCGTGCTGGCCGCCGAAGAGTTTCACGCCAAGCCGACGCCCGGCGGAGTCGCGGCCGTTGCGGGACGAGCCGCCTGCCTTCTTGTGTGCCATATCCCGTTACTCCTTTTCTGCGACGAGCGCCTTGGCCTGTTCGATCCAGCCCTCGCGCTCGATCCGGCCCTTGAAGGACAGCTGCTCGTCGATGCGGGCCACGTCCTCTTCCGTCCACGCGGCGATCTGCGCGAAGCTGGTGATCCCGGCCGCGTTGAGTTTTTCGGCAAGTTTCGGGCCGACACCCGAGAGCTTGCGAAGATCGTCCGCCCCTTCCGCAGTCCCGTCCGCGGATGCGGCGGCTTGCGGTTTGGCCGTGGCGGCCGGCTTGCCCTTGGGCGCGACCGCCTCGGCCGCGCGCGGGACGGACCCGGCGCCGGTCGCCGCCTTGACGCCCGTGCCTTCGGCGCCCGATGCGAGGATGTCGGTCACCCGCAGGAGCGTGAGGTGCTGCCGGTGGCCCTTGGTGCGCTTGGACGAGTGCTTCCGCCGCCGCCGCACGTAATGGATCACCTTCTCGCCCTTGAACTGGTCGAGCACCTCGGCCTGCACCGCCGCGCCGTCGACGAACGGGGCGCCAAGGCGAACCTCGTCCCCGCCCAGCATCAGGACCTCGTTGAACTGGACCGTTTCGCCCGCCTCGGCGGCGAGCTTTTCCACGCGCAGCGTGTCGCCGGGGGCGACCTTGTACTGCTTACCGCCGGTCTTCAGGACCGCAAACATGGCTTTGACCTTTCCGTTCCGCGCCCTGCGGCCCCCGGGGATCGGTCCGGGCGTTCCGGGTGGGATCGAGATCCACCCGCCTCGGGCAGCGCGCCCCGCGGGGCGTCATGTGAAAATGAGAGGGCACGGCCTTCCGACCGCGCCCGTGAGCCGCGCTTATCGGGGCAAGCCCGCGCGATGTCAAGCCCGCCCGCGCTCGGGAAGCGGCTTCAGAGATCCTGCATCTCCATCTCCGCGGCAAGCGCGCGGCCCATGGCATAGGAGATCTCGGCGAACATGGCGTCGAACCCCGCGAAAAGCGCCGCGTTGAGCGCCTGTCCCGCCGGCGTACCGGCGGCATCGACATACCGCTCGAGCGCGGCGAGCTCGACAGGCCCGTGGGCCAGCAGCAGAAAGCCCATCAGCCACTCGCGCGTGTCCTGACGCGTCTCTTCCTCCTGCGCCCAGATCATGTCGATCATCTCGGCCTCGGAAATCTCCAGCCCGCCGCCGTCGGCCATGCCCCGATAGAACAGGAACTGCCCGTTGAGCGCCCCGGCCACGTTGGCCTCCACCAGATCGCCCGTCTCCACGAAATCCGCGACGAGCCGGCGCCGCGGGTCCTCCGGCGGGCGCACCGCGGCGGCGGCGCGGGCCTCGGCCTCGACGGCGGGATCCACCATCGCGCGCCGTGCGCTGACTTCCAGGCCGATGATGCGCTGCGCTTCGGGCGTCTCGAAATAGGCGACCAGGGGCGCCGTGTCCGTGCCCCGGAGCGCGTCCGCGAAGACACGCCGGAGCGTCCCCTCCATCCGTTCGGTGTCGTAGATCCGGTCGAGCGTCGCGCGCCAGGAGCCCGGGATGCGCCCCGGAAGTGACTCCCGGGCGAGCTGCTCGCCATGCGCGACACCTTCCTCGCGCATGATCTCGACGATGTCGGCAAATCCGAGCAGATCGCCGAGCCGTCGGGCATCGTCGGCGCGCACCGCCGCCGGAAGGAGCGCGATCAGAAGGGCGGCGATGGCCAGCGGCCGTAGGAACATGGCGGTACTCCGTGGGATGAAGGCAGAACATCCGGATCCGCAGCCTACGCGCGCGCCTCGCGCTTTCCAAGCGCCACCATTGCCGCGCGCCGGCCAGCGCGGCACGGGGATTCCGGGTTGCACGGGGTCGTTCGACCCGCTACATCCCCGCCCCAGACCCCCGCGGAGAGGTGCCGGAGTGGTCGAACGGGACGGTTTCGAAAACCGTTGACCTCGCAAGGGGTCCCAGGGTTCGAATCCCTGTCTCTCCGCCATTTTATCTATGTTTATCGTATGAAATCAATCATCTGGATGGATTTCGTGAGTGAATATTGCCATCCTACCCGCCAACGCTGAAAGTGTGTCAGAGCTAACCTAACTCGTGTTGCTTCCTTAAGGATTTCTTTGGCACAAGCGGCGCTAGGCGCAAATATATGTCTCCCTCCGGCGCCTCGATTGCCCGTTTAACGATCACTGATATTGGCATGTCGGCGCTATACCTCTTCGCAATCGCTGCTGAAACTTCCTTTGGCAAGTAACCGACTGCAACACCAGAGCCATCAGTGTTGTCCATCACCTGTATAGCATTCGGATCGTGCCGGTTCGTAGGCTCTCTCTCCAGTGAAATAGAATAGTCGCGTTTTTTTGTTACTCGTTCGATGAGCGGTTTTACCGCCTCTCGGTGCCCCAAGTCGCGTATGGTGACCAATTTGCACTCGTTGTCCTTATCGAGTTTAGGCAAGTAAACCCAGTCTGCTCCTGGATGCCGCCATTCAATGTCGAGATCACGCCATTGCTTGTTTTCGTCGTTCTGTCGCTTGCTGCGTTCCGGTTTTTCAGGTTCAGACGAAACACTACGTTTGCCTTTGAAGATCATTCTTAATCCGCCGATCAGAGCTATCCCGCCGCCGACAAGTATGATCGCTATGATTATGAGTTCGATAGCACTGATTCCTTCTTGATCGTGTTTCCCTATGTCATTCTTTCCAGCCTACCAGTTTCAAGGCCGCCTCCGAGGCTACGCCCGCCTCTTTCGCCTGCGCAAGCGCCTGCACCACGCCCGCCGCCGCGCGAACACGTCCGCCCGCGTCATACGCCTGGAGCGGCTGCATCAAGTCCATCGTCACCGGCTGGCCCAGCTTCGCCGTCGCCTCTTCGGCCATGAGCGCCGCGATAGGCTGGAGCGTCCATTGCGCCAAATGCCGTTGACACTCGCGCACCATCGGCCCTGTCGTCGCGTTGTAGAGCAAGCGCGGCAGAACGCCGAAGGCCGCACAGATCGCATCCCGCGATGCCGTCAGCGTCTCGCGCGTCATGGCCCGGCTCAGATCGGGCGTGACGTCGCTCGGGCGCCAGTCCTGCGCCGGAGCTGGCCCGCCCGCCGCCGTCACCTGCACCGACTCGCGCAACATGAGCTTGCCGCGGGCGCCCTTGAAGCTCCGGCCCAGCTTCGCAAGATCGACGTCTTCGCTCACCCGCGCGGCCCGTCGCGGAAAGGTGGCGCCGACCCGCCGTGGAGATAGCGCCAGCCCGGCGCAGGTTCAAAACTCCGCCCACGCGTCGGACGCCGATGCATCCCCGCCGCCCCCGGCGGCGGCGCGCCTCACCGACCGCGGCGGTGCCGCCGCAGGCGCAGGCGCGGCCCGGCGCGCAGGTTCGGCCGCCGCGGCGGGCATGTCGGCGAGCGAGAAGCGCCCGAGCGCCGCCGCGAGGCGCTCGGCCTCGCTCTTGAGCTGGTGGCTGGACGCGGTCGCCTCCTCGATCGCCGCGACATTCTGCTGGGTCACCTGGTCGAGCTGGTTGATGCCCGTATTGATCTCCTGAAGCCCGACCGCCTGCTCGCGCGCGGAGGTCGCAATGTCGGACACGAGATCGGCCACGTTCCCGACACGCGTCACGATCCGCTTCAGCGCCTCGCCGGTGCGGCCGACGAGCTTCCCCCCCTGCTCGACCTGCGCGGCGCTTTTCGAGATGAGCGCCTGGATTTCCTGTGCCGAGCCGGAGGCCCGCTGCGCCAGCGCGCGCACTTCGGACGCCACGACGGCGAAGCCCCGCCCCGCCTCGCCGGCGCGGGCGGCCTCGACGCCGGCGTTGAGGGCAAGGAGATTTGTCTGGAACGCGATATCGTCGATCACGCCGATGATCCGGGTCACCTGACGCGAGGACTCCTCGATCTCGTGCATCGCTTCGACAGCGTTCAGCACCACCTCGCCGCTCGATTCGGCCTCGGCGCGCGCTTCGCCGACGGCGTGATCCGCCTCGCCCGCCTTCTCGGCGGCGGATTTCACACTGGCGGTGAGTTCGTCGAGCGCCGCGGCCGATTCCTCCAGCGTCGCGGCCTGCGATTCGGCTCGCCGCGACGACTCGCTCGCCCCTTGTGCCACTTCTTCGGCACTGGCCTTGACGGTGGTCGCACTGAGCCGGACCTGTGCGATGAGCGTCGCCAGCGTTTCCGCGAGCGCATTGAAGTCACGACAGAACTTGCGCGTCTCCTCGTCGAGCTCGGGATCGTCCGCGCCGGCCACCCGAACGTCGAGCGCCCCGTCTGCAAGCGCGACGAGCTTTTCGGCAAGATCGGCCAGAACAGCCGTGCGCCGCTCTTCGAGCGCCCGGCGCGCGGCGTGTTCGCGTTCCGCATCGCCCAGCGTCCGGCCGAGTTCCTCGAGGTTGCGCGCGATGGTTCCGATTGCGTCTCGACGGTCCGCGCCCGCGATTTCCGCATCATGGTCCCCGGACGCGATCCGTTCGATGCCGGCCGCCACACGCTCCACCGAGCGGGTGATCATGCGGCTGATCAGGTAAGCTGCCAAAGATCCCAACGCCATCGCGCAGAGAACGGTGAGCGCCATCACCACGCGCGTGCGCTCGGCCTGCGCCTCGGCCGCGCGCTGCACGTCCTGAACCCGCGCCTGAAGCGCTTCCTGCACCCCGTCGAGCTCCGCCTCGATGCGGCGCGCCTCGGGCTTGAGCGTGTCCTCGAAGATCTTGATGCGCGTCATGCTGTTGGCGATCTCCGCCCGCTCGAACGCGTCGCCATAGGACTCGAAGGCCGCCGCGAGACGGTCGACCTCGGTCGCGAGCGCGGCGTCGCGGGCATCGGGGGGAACGGCCGCGCCGAACATCTCACGCACGCGCCCCCGCGCCTCGACGACCTCGGCGCGATTCGACCGCACCTGAGCCACCATGTCCGTCTCGCCGTTGTGGAAGGCGAGCGCGCCCAGATGCGCCTGCACGATGTCTTCCTTCATGTTGGAGACGAATTCAGACTGCGCCGCCAGCGACGTGGCGAGGCGGAGGTCGGCCGATGTCTGGTGAAGCTTGAGAAAGGACATGCCCGCCACGGCCAGCGTGACGAATGTCAGAATGGCCGCGAGGCCGAAGATCTGCTCGCCCAGCCCGAATTTGCGCATCGGTATCTCCTAAGACAATGTTGGCAAGCGCAACGGCGCGCTTTGCAGGACCATTGCCGATCGCGTCTGAAGAGCAGGTAAACACCGGAGAGACATCGCGTTTGCAGGTCTTAACCGGGCATTCATCAGAGCGTGTCAGGACGGCCGAAACACGGTTCCGAAGGTACCCCATGACCGATCCCGCCGCCGCGAAGGCAGACACAGAGGTCCTTGCACAGTTGCACCTGCGGCTCGCGGCAGAGCTCGAGCGGCTGGCCGCGCTGGCCGCGTCTCTCGACGGGGCCTTCGCCCCCCGCACGGCAAGGTCGGCTTTGCGCAGCGAAGCGCTGCAGGACCTCGACCGGCTTCGTCAGCACTGCGCGGATATCGCCGTGTTCCAGACACGCCTGGCAGCAGCGTTGCCGAAAGGGGCGCCGCTTGCCGCTGAAACGCTCGCGGATGGCTTGCAGTTGCGCGACGTGGCCGATCGGCTGACGGGCCGCGCGACAGGCGCGCGCAGGACCACGCAGACGCCGGGCGAGGTGGACCTTTTCTAGCGCTCCGGCGCCCACCGATGATCCAGCTTCCAGAAACCGTCGCGCCTAGAGAAGGTCCAGATCGCCGGGACCGGGTCCCGCCAGCGGCGCACGGCATGCCGGACGCGGTTCCGGGTCGGGCGCGAACGCCGCCGGCAGCACCATCTGCTGCGCGATACCGCTTCGCGGCCAGTAGCGAAGCTTTCGGGCGCGTGTGCCGCCCACGTCGTATCCGACGCAGCGAATGCCTTCGTTACGCAGGAACCAGAACGCGAATTCGGCATTCGCATCGCCGATACCCAGGCGGGACCCGGTGGTGTTGGCGCCGCCGAACACCTTGGCCTCCAGCCGGTGCAGTGCGCCGCCGGACTTGAGGATCGCGTTGATCAGCAGTTCCATCGCGTTGATGCCGTAGCGCGTCTCCTTGCCGCCGGGCACCGTGTCGTGCGGCAAGAGGAAATGGTTCATGCCGCCCACGCCGGCCACGCGGTCGGTCAGGCAGGTCGCGATGCAGGAGCCGAGCACGGTGACGAAAACGTCGTCCGGCCCATCCGCCACGCGAAATTCGCCCTGGATCACGTGCTGCGTGTTCATTCGGCCTCCCCACGCCGAAGCTGGCCTTCGCGCGGCGGCCCGGCCGCGAGGGCGCGAAGCGCGGCGGGAATCCGCACGGGCGGAAGCGAAAGTTCCACGGCGCCAAGGTCCATCGCGGCGCGTGGCATCCCGTAGACGGTGCAGCTTTCCTCGGATTGCGCGATGGTGCGCCCGCCTGCCGCGCGGATCGCGGCGAGCCCGGCCGCGCCGTCTCGCCCCATTCCGGTAAGAAGGACGCCCACCGCCCGTCGCCCGTGACGGGCGGCCGACTGGAACAGAACGTCCACCGAAGGGCGGTGGCCCGCGCATGGCGGCCCTTCGACCAGCCGGCACCGGCGGCCGCTGGGGTCGATGGCAAGATGACGATCACCGCCCGGCGCGAAGAGGATGCTCCCCGGCTTGAGCTCCATCCCGTCTTTGGCCTCGCGCACGGACCCCGCGCAGTGGCGGGCGAGGCGCGTGGCGAGGCCGCCCGCGAACCGGCCGGGAATGTGCTGGACCACCAGCGTTGGCGGCGCATCCCTCGGCAGCAAAGGCAGGATGGCCTCGAGCGCCGCGATGCCTCCGGTTGACGCGCCGATACAGACCAGCAACCCGCCTTCGGGTCGGGCGTTCACAGCGGCCCCGTCACGCGCTCGATGCAGGCGCGCATCTGCGGCGTCGTGAAGGGTTTCGGCAAGTAGTTGTTCATGCCGAGCTGCTGACCCTTCACGAGAAGCTCCCGGTCGGCACGACCGGTGATCAGGATGAACCCGATGCGCTGCGTCACCTTGTTCTTGCGCAGCGCCTCCAGAAGCGCGAGCCCGTCCATCCCCGGCATGTTGTAATCCGAGATCACCAGATGAACCGGCCGCGCAACGAGTCGTTTCAGCGCGCTCTCGCCGTCCTTCTCGGTTTGGTAGTTCGTGATGCCGAGTTCATCCATGGCCTGCGTGATGAGCCCGCGGCTCGTGGACATGTCGTCCACGATCATGACGTGCAGGTTGTTCTTGACGCCCATCGCGGCGCGCTCCTTCAGTTGCTGGTCTGGCCGGGCTGCGGGGTGTCGGCAGCAAGGTCGGTTCGGACATAGCCGGGCCCGTCGAGCCGGTAGAAGGCGCGCGCCCGCTCCGAAAGACGCTCGGAATGACCGATGTAAAGCCGATCGCCCGCGCGTTTCTGTATCGCGGCGAAGCGTCGCCAGAGCCGGTCCTGCGTCTCCGCGTCGAAGTAGATGACTACGTTTCGGCACAGGATCACGTCGAAGCCCCCGCGAAACGGCCATGCATCGAGGAGGTTCAGCACACCGAAACGCACGAGCCGTCGCGGAGCGTCGGTGACACGCATGTCTCCGGTTTGCACGTCGCGCTCGAAATGGGCGCCGCGCATCGCCGGGTCGAGGGGCGCAAGGGCCGCCTCCGGGTAGATGCCGGCCTTGGCGCGCGCAATCGCGGTGCGATCGAGGTCCGTGGCGAGAATTCGGATATCGAGCGCATGCGCGTCGGGACTGGCCGCGAGCACCGCGAAGGCGAGGGTGTAGGGTTCCTCCCCCGTGGCGCAGCCCGCCGACCAGAGCCTGACCCGCGCGCCACGGCGGGCCCGCGCGACAAGTTCCGGCAAGACCGATCGGGCAAGATGATCGAAATGATGCGCCTCGCGATGGAAGCGCGTGACGTTCGTGGTGATCGCCGAGATCAGTTCGGCCGGCTCTGCCGGGTCGGCGCGCGACTCCAGCAGCCGACGGTATTCGGAGAACCCCGCCAGCCCGAGCGCCTTGAGCCGCTTGTAGAGGCGCGACTGCAGCAGGGCACGCTTCGCCGGCGGCAGGCAGATGCCGGTTTCCCGGTGAATGAGCGCGGCGAGGGCGACGAAATCCGCGTCCGAAAGCTCTGCCTGACCGGCAATCGGGGTGACGACCGCGCGCGTCATAGCATCACGTCCTCGAGCGGTTTCTCGGCTGCCGGCAGCACGCGGGAGAGGTCGAGCGCGCGGATGAGCGCGTCCTCGACGGTAAAGACACCCTCGACGAAACCGTTTCCACCCCCGCCGGCCACCTCCGGCGTCGGGCGCAAACCCTCCGCCTCGACCGTGATGATGTCGGAGACCGCCTCGACGAGCAGGCCGACCGTCCCGCCGCCCAGGTTGGCGATCACGATCACGTGGCGTTCGGTCGGCTCGGTGCGGCCAAGGCCAAGCCGGAGGGCGAGGTCGATGACCGGGATCACGTTGCCTCGCAGGTTCATCACGCCGGTGACGAAGTCCGGTGCGCGCGGCAAGAGCGTCGTCGGCGTCCATCCGCGAATTTCACGCACGAGGCCGATATCGATGCAGAAATCTTGACCGGCCGCGCGGAAAGACACGATCTCGCGGTGAAGCTGGATGCTCTCTACGGCGGTTTCTGGGGCAACGCGTTCCATGTCAGCAGGCTCCGAAGGCTCTGGGAAGGGACTCGGCGTCGCGCTGGCCGCGTTCTGGATTGGCGACCTCGTCCACGTCGATGATCAGGGCGATGCGTCCGTCGCCAAGGATCGTGGCCGCGGCGATGCCCGGAACCTGTCCGTAGTTCTCCGTCAGCCCCTTGATGACGACCTCGCGCTGTCCGAGGATGCGATCCACGGCGATCGCCACGCGCTGCCCCGAGAAACTTTCGACAAGAAGGATGGCGGTTCCGACGGGTTCCTCCGGCGGCAGGCGATAGCCGAGCGCGGCGCCGAGGTCGAAGAGCGGGATCAACGCGCCACGCATGGAGAGGACCGGCCCCCCCGCGCCGAGACGATGAACCGCCGCGTCGTTCGCGCGAAGCGTCTCGCGCAGCGCCGTCGACGGGACGACAAGGGTTTCGCCGGCCACCTCCACGAGCATGCCCTCGACCACGGCGAGCGTCAGCGGCAGGCTGACTGTGACCGTGGTGCCCCGGCCCGGAGCCGATCGCAGGCTCACCCGTCCGCCGAGCGCATGGATCTCGGTGCGCACCACGTCCATGCCGACGCCACGACCGGAAAGGCTGGAAACGGCGCCGGCGGTGGAAAATCCTGGTTCGAAGACGAGGTTCAGCGTTTCCTGCTCGCTGAGGTCCGCGTCGGGCGCGACGAGCCCGCGTTCCACCGCCTTGGCATGCACACGGGCCGGGTCTATGCCGGCGCCGTCGTCGGAAATCTCGATCACGACGAGGCCGGAGCGATGTGCCGCGGAAAGCTGAACGGTACCCTGGCGGGGTTTGCCCGCCGCCTCGCGCGTCTCGGGCGGTTCGATCCCATGGTCCACTGCGTTCCGCAGCATGTGAGTCAGTGGATCGGCAAGGCGCTCGATCACGGTCTTGTCGACCTCCGTCGCCTCTCCCTCGGTGACGAGCCGGACGTCGCGATCGACCGCGGCGGCCGCCTCCCGGACGATCCGGCCCATGCGCTGGAACAGCGGTTTCACCGACTGGGCGCGGATCGCCATGATCCGCTCCTGCAATTCGGTGGACAACTGCTTGAGCTGGCCGAGCGACGCCACCACCGCCGGATCCTGGCGCGCGTCCGCCCCGACGAGGGACTGGCTGAGCATGGCCTCGGCAATGACGAGTTCCCCGACCAGGTTGATGAGCCGGTCCACCCGCTCGAGATCCACGCGGATCGAGCGGCGCTGGTCGGGTGCGGCGGCGCGTGGCGCGCCATCCGACCGCACGGCGGGCCCGGCCTCGCCATTCGTCGCGACCGGAGAAGGTGCCGGAGCGTCCGGCGCGGCGGGTTCTGCGGGCTCGGCCCCGAACGTGAGGCCCGCGTCCTCGGCCACGAATTCGAAGATCTCCTCCACATCGGCGCGCGCCACCGGAACCTCGAAACGCACACGCCAGGAGAGGTAGCCCGCGTCCCATTCCGCTTCGTCCCAGGCCGGTAGCCGATCGAGTTCGGCCTCGCACGACAAGGGCGCGAGATCGGCAAGCGCGCGCAGAAGCGGCACCGGGTCATTGCCGGAGGCGTAAAGCGCCCGGGTCGGCGCGAAACGCAGCTCGGTCACCGCGTCGGGATCCTGCGGCCCCGCGTCCGTGGCATCGTCGAGAAGGTCGAGCGTCAGCGCGGTGGGCGTGAAGCCCGCATCGTCTGCCTCCGTTTCCGCCCCTGTCGTCCCGGCCACGGGTGCCGGCGGCACGGCCGCACCCGTCCCCGATCCCGCGGCGGTCAACTCGGCGAGAAGCGCCTGGTGCTCCGCGGATGACGCGTCGGCCGGGGTGCCCGAGCGCTCGGCCTCGACAAGGTCGAAAAGACGATCGCCCGCGCGGAAAAGCAGCGGCGCGACCGCGGCACTGTCGGCCACGCGACCGTTCCTCATGTCGTCCAGAACATTCTCGAGCGCGTGGGCGAAGCCCACCAGCGTGTCGAAGCCGAAGGCCCCGGCACCGCCCTTGATCGAGTGCACGGCGCGGAAGACCGCGTTCACCGTCTCGGCGTCGGCCTCCTCCGCCTCCATGCGCTGGAAGCCGTCGGACATGACCTCGAGAAGATCCTCGCACTCCTGGAAGAAGGTATCGCGAAGGGAGTCGCGCGCCGCCATTCTACACCTGCCTAGCCGCGACGCGGCGGATGGCCGAGACGAGCTTCGCCTCGTCGAAGGGCTTGACGATCCAGCCGGTGGCACCGGCGCGCCGGGCGCGCTCCTTCAGTTCCTGCGCGCTTTCCGTGGTCAGCACGAGAATCGGCAGTCCCCGGTGCCGCCGGTCGGCGCGCACCGCATCGATGAAGCCGAAGCCATCCAGCCTGGGCATGTTGATGTCGGTGATCACGAGATCGGGCTGGACCTCCTCGAGCTTGCGCAGCCCATCCTCTCCGTCTTCGGCGAGGTGGGCTTCGAAACCGGCCTCGGCGAGGGCGTCCTCCAGCATGCTGCGCATGGTGCGGGAATCGTCGACGGCAAGAACTTTCAGTGACATGCAGGCTGATCCTCACCTCTGTCGGAGCCCAGAACGCGCGCGAGGTCGAGAAGCGCCAGCGCCTCTTCGAGCGCGTCCGACCTGTCCGTGAGGCCGAACGCGAGCCCGTCCTCGCGCCACTGGCGCGCAGCGATCACGAGAAGCTGGAGGCACAGGCCGCCCGCCTGTTGCACCGCGGCGCCATCGAGTTGCACGGGAATGCCGCGCAGGTGTTCCAACGCCTCCGACAGCTCTTCGGCGGCGGTCGGATCCATCCGCGCAGGCAGTGCGAGCCGGCGCGGCGGCGGGGGGGCGATGGCGGTGTCTTCCACGCGATCCTCCTTTCCATGGCCGGGGTGTCGGCCCCGGGGCACGGCGTCAGGCCGACCCGGGAACAAGCGCTACAGCCAAAGGCTTAAGACAAGGTTGCGCGGGATCGGGCGCCGGCGACGCGCATGGGGAGATCACGGGGCCAGAAAGCCGGGAAAGCCCCCGCGAGGGGCGGGCGGGTGCGGGGCCAGCCGACCCGCCTTCAGCGCGCGAGCCGAAGTTCGGCGCAAAGCCCCCCGAGACGATCGCTTTCGCCCAGGTGAAGGCTGCCGCCATGGGCGCGGGCCACGTCCGCCGCGATGGCAAGGCCAAGCCCCACACCGGTGCCGCGATCCTGGTTCCGCGCCGGGTCGAGCCTGGCGAAGGGTTTCAGCGCCTCCGCGCGGAGCTCGCCCGGGATGCCCGGCCCGTCGTCCTCCACGGAGAAGACGAGCGCACCGGGCGACGACCGCACCGACACCTCGGCCCGCGTGCCGTACCGCACGGCGTTGCCGATCAGGTTCTCGAGCGCCCGCCGCACCGCCACCGGGCGCAGATGCACGGTCTCGGGCGCGTCCACGAAGGCCACGGTCACGTCCTTGCCCGCGCGCTGCGCGTCCTCGGCCACGCACCGCAAGAGCGCGCCCGGGTCCACGGGCTCCGGCTCCGCCGCGCCCGCATCTCCCCCCGCGAAGCTCAGAAATTCGTCGAGCAGGCGCTGCATCTCTTCCACGTCGCGCTCGAGCGGCATCCTGTCGGCATCGTCCAGCATGGAGAGCCCGAGCTTCAGCCGCGTGAGCGGCGTGCGCAGGTCGTGGCTGACGCCGGACAGCATCAGCGTGCGCTGCTCGATATGGCGCTCGATCCGCGCCCGCATGTCGAGAAAGGCGCGACCGGCCGCGCGCACCTCCTCGGCGCCCGAGGGGTGGTAGGGAACGTGCCGGCCGAGGCCGAACGCCTTCGCGGCATGGGCGAGCCGGGTGATCGGGCGCAGCTGGTTGCGCAGGTAGATGAAGGCGATAACCGTCATCAGCACGCCGAAGAACACCATGTTCACCAGAAGCTGATGCGGGTTCGAGGCCGAAAGCCGCACCCGCCGGAAATCGAGCCGCACCGGCCCGGCGGCACTCTCCGCGTAGAACGCGACCTCGCGATTGTCGGGCAGGACGAGCGCGCGGTACTCCGGCAGGCGCTCCTTCAGTGTGCGGATCACCACGAGGCCCGAGAAATCGAACCAGCGGCGCAGGTCGGTGTCCGGCACGGCCGCGGCATCGACCGGCCGAAGCGTGTAGTCGAGCGTCTGCGCGAGGTCCTGCACCTCGGCCATCCCCCCGGTCTCCAGCCGCTCGAGCAGGAGGTCGATCTCGAGCGCGACGCTGCGCGTCATCTGCTCGGTCACGCCCTCGAAGTGACGCTGGATGAACACCACCGAGACCACGAGTTGCAAGGTGACCACGGGCAGAACGAGGATGAGCGCGGCACGCCCGTAGATGCCGCGCGGGACGTAGCGTTTGAGCCAGCCGAAGATCATGCCTAAACCTAGACCTGCCCCGCGCCAGGAGGAAGAGCAATGCCGGACCCGAGCGACGACTCCGCCCCGCCCGCCGGTTTCGCCCGCGGCCTCTCGCCGGGCTTGCGGCGGATTCTGGCGCCGAACCCCTCTGCGATGACGTTCTGGGGCACGAACACTTATCTTCTCGGCGACCGCGACATCGCGGTGATCGACCCGGGGCCCGACGATCCGGGCCATCTGCGGGCGATCCTCGACGCGGTGCCGCCCGGCGCACGCGTCAGCCACATCCTCGTGACCCATGCCCACCGCGACCACAGCCCGCTCGCCCGTTCGCTGGCCGCGGCGACGGGCGCGCCGGTGATGGCCTTCGGGGGCGCGACGGCGGGCCGGAGCACGGCGATGGAAGAACTCGCCGCCGCCGGGCTCGCCGGCGGAGGCGAGGGCGTGGACCACGACTTCGAACCGGATGTCCGGCTTGCCGACGGCGCCGAGATCGAGGGCGCGGGCTGGCGGCTCACCGCGCTCCACACACCCGGCCACATGGGCAATCACGTCAGCCTGGCTTGGGGCGAGACGCTTTTCACCGGCGACCACGTGATGGGCTGGGCAAGCTCCCTCGTCTCTCCGCCCGACGGCGACGTGAGCGATTTCATGGCGTCCTGCGCACGGCTGCGGCGCCGGGGCTGGCGCGTCTTCCATCCCGGCCACGGCGGCCCCGTCGCCGAGCCGCGGGCGCGGCTCGACTGGCTGATCGGCCATCGTCGTGCCCGCGAGGCCCAGATCCGCGCGGCCCTCGCCGCCGCGCCCGGAACGGCGGCCGAGATCGCCCGGCGGATCTACACCGACACGCCCGAAGCGCTCTTGCCCGCGGCGACACGCAACGTCCTCGCCCATCTTCTCGACCTTCGCGCCCGCGGTCTTGCCGAACCCGAAGGCGCGTTGCGCGAACACGCGGTCTTCGCCGCGCCCGCGCGCTGACCCCGGGCACGCGCGCCGCCGCACGACCAGTCACGCTCGCCGGCGCACGAGATTTCCCGGACGAACGGGCTGGACGCCGGTGCCGCACCTTGTTATGACCCCCACCGTGTTCCGGCGTAGCTCAGCGGTAGAGCAGTTGACTGTTAATCAATTGGTCGTAGGTTCGATCCCTACCGCCGGAGCCAATCTTCCTCAAAGCACTAAAATTGCTCGGTAATCTGCGATAAGAGTCGCAGACTTCCCAACATGGCACGATTCCTGTCACCGCGCTTGGCACAAACGCTGGCACAGGAGTCGAAGACATGCGGTCACGGGTCTCGACGCAACCCCATCTCGAATACCGGCCGTCAGGCTTCCACTGGCGCCGGCGTTGGCCGCGCCGGGTCCTGAAGGGATGTACCCCATCAAAAAAGTCGTCACTCCTGTTTTCCCTCCGATCCCACGTCCTCCCCGACGCGAAGGCCCTCGCTCAGAAGCTTACGCTTCTGAGCGACATCGCCTTCGCCGGGATGACGGAGAGAACGATGGCGATCGCGCCTGACATCATGGAAAGGCTCCTCGTGGAGCTCTGCCGCTTCCTCATCGAGGCGGCGGATGCTGCGCGCGAGATCGCCCCCCAGCGCTCGCCCGAAATCGCGGCCTACGACCTTGCCTGCGCCAACGCCGCCGTCGAGACGCTGCGGCACGCGATTGCGATGCGGGACCGCGACATAGCGCGCAATCCGCTCCGCGACGTCGCCGCACGTCTCGGCATCACGCTCGACGAGACCGACCCAGATTGGCAGCGCCTCGCGTTTCGGGCCCTGCGCGTCATGCTTGAGGCCGAGGAGGAGAACGGCCGCCGGGATCGCGGCGACTTCGGCCGGCCTTCCGGAACGCTGCAAGCGGCCCGTGACCTCATCGACCGTGGACCCTTGGCGTCCGCGCCGCATCTTATCCGCCAGACGGCCTCGGCTCTCCCGCAGGCGCCTCGCCAAGACCCGGAAATCATGCCGACGATGTGCCGAGACACCTCGAATGCCGAAGCGCCATCAGTGAGTTCCGAACCGGTTCGAACCGACAGTGCGCGCGAAGCGCATCTTGCTCCGACGGCGACGGAAGCCGCCAACGAACCACCGGAACCGCCCCGTGCCGAGCGCTCCTGCCCCACGATCGACGAGGCTTCGGAACTGTACATCGACCTCCGAAGCAAGGGCTACAAGTCGTTCAAGGCAACCGAGCAGGTCAACGAGAAGGCTGGAAAAAGCTGGGCCCGGAACACCGCCCCCAATGTGCGTTCGACGGCACGCCTGTTTTCGCGGATTCTTGGCGGCAGGCGCTTCGACCAAATCACCAATCAGGACCTGAAGGAAGCCTGGGAGCTCATCGCCCGCATTCCCCACACATACCAAGCCAAGACCAGCAAGTTGTCCCCGCAAGAGGCCGCAGACAACGCCGACGCGACCGAGAAGCACATTGCCGAGATCACGCGCGCCCGCCTCGAGAAACAGGGCGCCAGTCCCGGCAAGATCGAATCCGAGATTCTGAAAGGACGTATCAAACGCCTCCGGACGGCGACGATCTACCGTCACATGCAGGACTTCCAGCGCATCTGCATCTTTCTCAAGAAGCGCGGTTACCTCACCGAGAACATCATGGAAGACCATATTTGGGAGACCGCGGAATACGAGCGCCGTGAGATCCTCGAAGAGGACAACGAGCGCCTGACCTGGTGCGGAAAACTGGACGGTCTGTTCCGGACGCCCATCTTCCAGGATCGGCTCGAGGACGTGGGCGATCCGATGTTCTGGGCACCCCTCATCGCGGTCCACATGGGCCTGCGCAGCGAAGAGGTGCTTCAACTATATCTCGAGGATGTCCAGGTCATCGATGACATCCCCTGCATCGTCCTGAAGCAGGGCCCGGGCCAGAGCCTCAAGAGCAAGGCGTCACGTCGTACGATTCCGATCCATGACAACCTGCTGAAATTGGGGTTCCTTCAACTCGTCGCAATGCTCCGGCGCGCAGGAAAGCCACGCCTGTTCCCTTGGCTCGCGCGGAGCGAGAACAAGAAAACCTACACCGAGACCTTTTCGAAGCGGTTCACCAGGTATCGTCAGGACCACAAGATCTACGACACCCAGCGCGACTTCCACAGCTTCCGGACGACGTTCAATCATCTCCTGATCCAGGCCGAGTGCCCGGATTCCCAGCGGTGGGCTCTCATGGGGCATGTGAAGCGGGATGTCGGCATTACGAATTACAACCCGGGCGGCTTCGCGCTGTCGAAGCTCCGGAACCGCGTGAATTCCCGGCGCATGGAGGCCGCGCAGCGCTATCAAACGGAAACCTTCCAAGCGGAATGTGAGTCCGTGGCCTATGTCGAGCGCGCACGGGCCGCCTGCCCGAAGGTCTTCCTCTCGGCCATCGCTCTCGCCGCTATGGTCATCTACTGGCTATGAGTCCTGAGACTGGTGCCCAAGGCGAGACTCGAACTCGCACGGCCGAAGCCGGGGGATTTTGAGTCCCCTGCGTCTACCATTCCGCCACTTGGGCCCGGCCCCGGTCTAGCCGCGCCGCGCGCGCGTGTCCAGTGCAGAGCCCGCGCTTGCGCTTGACCGGGCGCGCGGCACGTGGTCTCTCGCGCCCCGTGACCGTAACGAGGGGACGCCGGCCGCCATGCTCCGCGGGCTTTACGACTGGACGCTGCGGCTCGCCGAGCATCCGCGCGCGCTCTGGGCGCTGGCGCTGGTGGCCTTCGCGGAAAGCTCGGTCTTTCCGATCCCGCCCGACATCCTGATGATCCCGATGATCCTCGCCCGCCCGTCGCGGGCCTGGCTGATCGCGGCGGTGGCGCTGCTGGCCTCGGTGGCGGGCGGGCTCGCGGGCTACGCCATCGGCGCCTTCGCCTACGACACGCTCGGCCGGCCGATCCTCGAGGCGCTCGGCAAGGAGGAGGCGATGGCCGCCTTCAACGACACCTTCAACGGCGTGGGGGTCTGGGCGGTGCTCGTGGCGGGCGTCACGCCCTTTCCCTACAAGGTCATCACCATCATGTCGGGGTGGACGGCGCTGCCGCTCGCGACCTTCATCGCGACCTCGGTGCTGGCCCGCGGGCTGCGGTTCTTCGTTCTGGCCGCACTCCTGCGCGTCTACGGCGCGCCGATCCGCGACTTCATCGAGCGCCGGCTCGGGCTTGTCTTCACCCTCTTCGTCGTGCTCCTGATCGGGGGCTTCCTGGTCGTGAGGGTGATGTGAGCCGCACTTCTCTGGTCCTGGCCGCCGCCGGCGGCTCCGCCGCGCTGCTCGTCGCGGCCTTCGCCTTCCAGTATCTGGGCGGGCTCGCGCCCTGCGAACTCTGCCTCTGGCAGCGCTGGCCGCACGCGGCAGCGGTGGCGATCGGCGCCGCCGCGCTCGCCCGTCCCGGCGCGCTCCTGCCGCTGCTGGGTGGGGGCGCGGCGCTCGCCACCGGCGGGATCGGGCTTTACCACACCGGGGTGGAGCGCGGCTGGTGGGAGGGCCCCGCCGCCTGCGCGGGCGGCGGCGATCTCGCGCGCGTCTCGGTGGAGGAGCTGACCGCGCAGATCATGGCCGCGCCGCTGGTGCGCTGCGACGAGGTCGCCTGGCAGTTTCTGGGCCTCAGCATGGCGAGCTGGAACGCGCTCGCCGCCCTCGCTCTCGCCGCTTTGTGGCTGGCCGCCGCGCGCCACTCGCGCGGCGCCTAGGCCGCCCGGGCGGGGTGGCGGGGGCGGCTCCGCCCCGCGCGCGCCCCGGCCCGTTCGCGACCGGCGCGACGCGCCCGCATCCCCCCTTGCCCGACCGTGTGCGCGGGGGCGCCGGTTGGGCCGCGCGGTCTCTTGCACGCCATGGACGGGCAGACTAAGTCTGAGCCGAAACAGGAAGGGGAGCCCGACCGAATGGCGATGCAGGCCCAGGAGATCGAGGAACTGATCCGTGCCACCTTCCCCGAGGCGCGGATCACGATCCGCGATCTCGCCGGAGACGGAAACCACTACGCCGCCGAGGTGATCGACGAGAGCTTTCGCGGGATGAACCGCGTCCAGCAGCAGCGCGCCGTCTACGCCGCGCTCAAGGGCAAGATGGACGGCGCGGCCGGCGAGTTGCACGCGCTGGCGCTGACCACCAAGGCGCCGGACTGAGCCGCCGATGCTCGAGTATCTGCCCTGGGTGGTCGTGAGCGTGTTCGGCGCCTTCTTCGGCTACGCGGCCTTCCACGAGATCCGCCACCGCAAGGTGCACGGCCCGCCCGAGAACGCGCGCGACGCCTTCGAGTTCGACGAGGAGGCGCCGAGCTACGAGGAACCGCCCGAGCCCGAGGAGGACGCCGACGGCCCCGGGACGGACGAGGAGGGGGCCGACGCCCCGACCGAGGACGACGCGACGGACGCCCCGGCGCGTGACCCTGACCGAGAGGACAAGCGATGACCGACGCCAAGACCCGCATCGAGGACACGGTGAAAGCCAACGACGTGGTGCTTTACATGAAGGGCACCAAGGAAATGCCGCAATGCGGCTTCTCCAGCCGCGTGGCCGGGGTATTGACCTACATGAACGTGGATTTCGCGGACGTGAACGTGCTCGCCGACGAGGATATCCGGCAGGGCATCAAGGACTACTCCGACTGGCCCACCATCCCCCAGCTCTACGTCAAGGGGGAATTCGTGGGCGGCTGCGACATCATCACCGAGATGACGCTCTCGGGCGAACTCGACCAGCTGCTCGAGGCCAACGGCGTGGCCTACGACAAGGACGCCGCCGAGAAGATCCGCGAAGCCAACGGCTGATCCCGCGGCACCGGGCGCCGGCGGGTCAGGCGCCCCCCGGCGGTCCGGTCCGCGCGGCGCCGTCCGCCGCCGCCTCTTCCGCCGCCCCCGTCGCCTCGGCCTCGACCGTGTCGGCCAGCGCCTCGGCGCGCGCGGCGAGCGCGGACAGCCTCTCCATGGCCTGATCGGGCACCGCCTCGGCCGGCGCAGGCGCCGAGACTGCGGCGGCGCGCAACTCTTCCAGTTCGGCCTCCTGCGCCGCGAGGCGGGCTTCGGCCGCCTGTAATCGCGCGGCGGCGGCTTCCGTCTCCGCGGGCTCGGGCCGGGCGCGCAGGTCCTCAAGCTCCGCCTCCTGCGCGGCGATCCGCGCCTCGGCGTCGCGCAGGCGATCGTCCCGGGGCGCGGCGGCGCCCTCGGACCGCGCCTCCTGCCCGGCAAGCCGGTCCTCGGCCGCGCGCAGCCGGTCCTCGAGCCCCGCGGTCTTGTCGGCCAGCATCAGCCCCGCCATGAGCAGAAGCCGCGACTCCGGGATGCGCCCGATCTGGTTCACGAGGACGGTCGCCTCGTCGTCCAGAAGCTTCGCGGCGGCGTGAAGATAGGCTTCCTCGCCTTGCTGGCAGGCGACCTGGAAACTGCGGCCGCCGATCTGGATCGTCACTTCGGGCATCACATCCCCTCCCGTGCGCTGTCCGCGTCGGGGCGCGGCGCCCCTGCCCCGTCATCGCCGCCGGCCCCGGGCGCGGGGCGCTCGGCCTCGGCGATCAACGGGTCGAGCCGCGCGAGCACGGCCTGCATCTCCGCCGTCTCCGAGGCGCGCAGCGCGCGCAGCGCCTCGAGTTCGGCGACCATCGCGCCGTTGACGAGTTGCGGCTCGGCCAGCCCGGCCTCGTTCGCCTGCCGCAGCGCGGCGTTGTTGTCGCGCAACTGCTGGTTCGCGCGGCGCAGGCGCTGCAACTCCTCGTCGAGCGCGGCCATGGCCGCGGCCTGCTCGGCCACCTGCGCCTCGAGCCGGGCCACGCGGGTCTCCTGGCGCTCCTTGATGGCGCGCACCCGCTCCTCGAGCTGGGCCGTGACCGCGCGCTCCTCCTCGAGAGCGGCGCGCAGGCGCTCGGGCGCCTCGGTGTCGGCGGCGGGCTCCGGTTCCGGCACGGGCGCGGCGGCGCGGGCGGACAGCGCCTCGACGCCTCCGGCGATCCGGTCCATCGCGCGCGCGATGCGCCGCTCCAGGTCTTCGAGCTCGGCCATGCCCCTCGTCCTCCGTTACCGCGCCGGCCCGTCCGCGTTGTCCGCGAATCGGCGGATCCGGCCGCCCGCCCAAGTCTAACGTCCCGCAGCGGAAATTGCGCCCCCTGCCTTGTCAAGGGCTTATAGGCCGCGCTTGAACTTCCCCCATGCCTTGCTATTGAGGCGCCCAGAGGGTCGCGACCCCGCCCGAAAGCCAGCCCGAAAAGGACGAGAGCCCCCGTGGACATAGACGCGCTTCGCACCGCCCACCCCGACCACTGGAGGCGCGCCTGCGCCATCCGCGCGCTCACGCTCGACGCCGTGGCCACCGCGAACTCGGGCCATTCCGGCATGCCCATGGGCATGGCCGACGTGGCCACGGTGCTCTTTTCCAGGCACCTCAAATTCGACGCCGCGCATCCCGACTGGGCCGACCGCGACCGCTTCATCCTGTCGGCGGGCCACGGCTCGATGCTGCTTTACGCGCTGCTCTATCTCACCGGCTCGCCCGAGATCACCCTCGAGGAGATCCGGAACTTCCGGCAATGGGGCGCGCGGACCGCGGGGCACCCCGAGAACTTCCTCGCGCAGGGCATCGAGACGACGACCGGCCCGCTCGGCCAGGGCCTCGCGAATTCCGTGGGCTTCGCCATCGCGGAGGAGGCGCTGCGCGCGCGCTTCGGCAAGAAGATCGTCGATCACTACACCTACTGCATCGCCGGCGACGGCTGCCTGATGGAAGGCGTCAGCCAGGAGGCGCTCACGCTTGCCGGCCGGCAGGAACTCTCGCGCCTGATCGTCTTCTTCGACGACAACGAGATCACCATCGACGGCAAGGTGAGCCTTGCCGACCGCACCGACCAGCTCTCCCGCTTCGCGGCCTCGGGCTGGCACGTGCAGGAGGTGGACGGCCACGACCCCGAGGCGATCGACCGCGCGATCGAGACCGCCAAGGCCGCGCCGCACCCCTCGCTCATCGCCTGCAAGACGCACATCGCGCTCGGCTCCTCCGCGCAGGACACCGCCAAGGGGCACGGCGCGCTCACCGACCCGCAGCTCGTCGCCGACACCAAGGCCGCCTATGGATGGACTGAGGACGCCTTCGAGGTGCCGGCCGAGATCAAGGGGTGGTGGGAAGAGGTCGGCCGCCGCGGCGCCGCCCATCGCACCGCGTGGCAGGAGCGGCTCGACGCGCTCGGCGCCGGCAAGCGCGCCGAATTCGACCGGATGCAGGCGGGAGACGTGCCGAAGCGGCTCGCCGCCACGATCCGCGCGCTCAAGAAACAGGCCGCGGAGGCGCATCACAAGGTCGCCACCCGCAAGGCGTCCGAGATGGTGCTCGAGGTGGTGAACCCGATCATGCCCGAGACGATCGGCGGCTCGGCGGACCTCACCGGCTCCAACAACACGATGACCCACGATCTGGGCGTGTTCGACACCGACAACCGCAAGGGCCGCTACCTCCATTACGGCATCCGCGAGCACGCCATGGCGGCGGCGATGAACGGGATGGCGCTGCACGGGGGCGTCCGCCCCTATGGCGGCACCTTCATGGTGTTCACCGACTACGCGCGCCCCGCGATCCGGCTTTCGGCGCTGATGCGCCAGCCGGTCGTCTACGTGATGACGCATGACTCCATCGGGCTTGGCGAGGACGGGCCGACGCACCAGCCCGTCGAGCACCTGGCGATCCACCGCGCCACGCCCAACACCCGCCTCTTCCGCCCCGCCGACGTGGTGGAGACGGCCGAGGCGTGGGAACTCGCGCTGACCGCCACGGCGACGCCCTCGGTGCTCGCGCTCTCGCGGCAGGGGCTTCCCGCCGTGCGGCTCGAGCACAAGACCCGGAACCTGTCGGCGCAGGGCGCCTACGTCCTCGCCGAGGCCGAGGGCAAGCGCCAGGCGATCCTGATCGCCACCGGCTCGGAGGTGCATGTGGCGCTCGCCGCCCGCGACATGCTTCAGGACGAGGGGATCGGCACGCGGGTCGTGTCGATGCCCTGCATGGAGCTTTTCGCCGCGCAGGACGAAGCCTACCGCAAGCGCGTCCTGCCCGCCGGCCCGGTCCGCGTCGCGGTCGAGGCGGGCGTCCGTCAGGGCTGGGACCGCTGGCTTCTGGGCGAGCGCGGGCGCGAGAAGAAGGCCGGTTTCGTGGGCATGGACAGTTTCGGCGCCTCGGCGCCGGCCAAGGTGCTCTTCGAGGAGTTCGGCATCACCGCCGAGGCGGTGGCGGAACGGGCCAGGGCGCTGCTCTGAGCGTCACTCCCCGGCCCCGGCGCCGCCGAAGAGCCCGAAGAGCGGCTCGACGACGCGCGCCACGACGGGGATGAGCGCAAGCCCGATGCAAAGACCCAGCACGCCGTCGATGAGCGCGGTCACACCCCACTCGCCGGCGGCGTGCAGCCCCTCGGGCAGCGGATGCGCCACGGCCGCGGCGACGGCATGGATGAGATGCGCGGGCCCGGCCACGCCCATCTCCTCCAGGCTGTGCACCACGATCGAACCGCCCACCCAGAGCATCGCGGCCGTGCCCACCACCATCAGCGCCTTGAGAAAGCCCGGCATCCCCTTCACGATCCCCCGCCCCGCCGCGCGGGTGACGCCGAGCCGGCCATGCTTGGCCATGGCGAGGCCCATGTCGTCGGCCTTCACGATGAGCGCCACCGCCCCGTAGACGAGCGCGGTGATGCCCACGGCGATGAGCGCGAGGGTGGCCGCCTCCATCCAGAAGGCGCTCTCGGGGATCGCGGCGAGCGCGATGGTCATGATCTCGGCCGACAGGATGAAATCCGTCTTGATCGCGCCCTTCGCCTTCTTTTCCTCGAGATGGGCGGGATCCACCGTCTCGTGGGCCCTCGCGGCATGCTCCACCGCGTGGGGCGCGACGGCGTGCACCACCTTCTCCGCGCCTTCGAAGCACAGGTAGAAGCCGCCCAGCATCAGAAGCGGCGCGATGAGCCAGGGCGCGAAGGCCGACAGCAGCAGCCCCGCCGGCAGAAGGATGAGGAGCTTGTTGCGCAGAGAGCCCTTGGTGATGCGCCAGACGATGGGCAGTTCCCGCGAGGGATGGAAGCCGCGCATGTATTTCGGCGTCACCGCGGCGTCGTCGATTACCGCGCCCATCGCCTTGGAGCCGGCCTTGACCGCCTGCCCCGCGACATCGTCGAGCGAGGCTGCCGCCACCTTGGTGAGCGCCGCGACATCGTCGAGCAATGCGAGAAGGCCGCCAGCCATGCCCCTGTTCCTTCCACCCGGTCGCCACGCCTTGCGCGTGACAGACCGAGGGATACCCGACGGCACGCCGGCGCGCCACCCGGTCCGTTAGCGCAATCACACCGGGCGCGGCAACTTTTATCGCTAACACCGCGACATGAAAGGCCGGTTTCCTTTGCCGTGCCGCCGCCGCGGGGCTATGAGGCGCGCAATCGCCACGCAGGAGGGGACCATGACCGTCACGCTCGGGATCAACGGATTCGGCCGCATCGGACGCTGCACGCTCGCGCATATCGTCGAAGCCGCGCGCAACGACGTCGAGGTGGTGAAGATCAACGCGACCGGCCCGATCGAGACGAACGCCCATCTGCTGCGCTACGACAGCGTGCACGGCCGCTTCGGCCAGGAGGTCCGGGTCGAGGGCGACACGATGGATGTGGGGCGCGGCCCGATGAAGGTGTTCTCCACCTACGATCCCTCCGATCTCGACTGGGAGGGCGTGGACGTGGTGCTGGAATGCACCGGGCAGTTCAACGACGGCGAGACGTCGCGCGTCCACCTGGAGCGCGGCGCGAAGAAGGTGCTGATCTCCGCGCCGGCGAAGAACGTGGACCGGACGGTGGTCTTCGGCGTCAACCACCGCGATCTCCGGGCGGAGGAGCGGATGATCTCGAACGGGTCCTGCACCACCAACTGCCTGGCGCCGCTGGCCAAGGTGCTGCATGAGGCGATCGGGATCGAGCGGGGCGTGATGACGACGATCCATTCCTACACCGGCGACCAGCCGACGCTCGACCGGCGCCACAAGGATCTCTACCGCGCCCGCGCCGCGGCGCTCGCCATGATCCCGACCTCCACCGGCGCCGCAAAGGCGCTGGGCGAGGTGCTGCCCGATCTCGCCGGGCGGCTCGACGGGACCGCGATGCGGGTGCCCACGCCGAATGTCTCGGCGGTGGATCTCACCTTCGAGGCGGCGCGCGACGTGACGGAAGAGGAGGTGAACGAGATCGCCGCCCGGGCCGCCGCGGGCCACATGGGCGCGGTGCTCGCCTACGATCCCGAACCCAAGGTGTCGGTCGACTTCAACCACACCACCGCGTCGTCGATCTTCGCGCCCGACCAGACGAAGGTCGTGGGCCGGCGCCTGGTGCGCGTGCTGGCCTGGTACGACAACGAATGGGGCTTTTCCGCGCGCATGGCGGACGTGGCCGCGGTGATGGGCCGGCTCTCGGGCTGACGGGACGGCGGCGATGACCAACGGGGCCGCGCTCGTTCTCGCCGTGTTCGTCCTGGGCGCCGTTGCGGCGGATCAGGTCTGGAACGGCGGCGCGGCGCTCGTCTTTCTGATGCAGAGGTTCCTGGACCTGCTGGACTGGCTCGCCTTCTGGCGCTGAGCGTCAGGCGAAGCGTTCCCGGAGCGCCTCGCTCACGGCGGGGGACACGAACCGCGTGGTGTCTCCGCCCAGCCGGGCGATCTCCTTGACGAGCTTGGACGCGATGGCCTGGTGGCGCGCCTCGGCCATCAGGAACACGGTCTCGACGCGGTCGTCGAGGGCACGGTTCATGCCCACCATCTGGAACTCGTATTCGAAGTCGCTGACCGCGCGCAGCCCGCGCACGATCAGCGTGGCGCCGACATCGTTCGCGCAGTCGATCAGCAGGTTCTCGAACGGATGGGCGACGATTTCCGTCCCGGTTTCCTCGACGAGCCCCGCGCATTCCCGCTCGATCATGTCCACCCGGGTCTCGAGATCGAAAAGAGGCCCCTTGTCCCGGTTGATGGCCACCCCGATCACCAGGCGGTCGACCAGCGCGCAGGCGCGGCGAATGATGTCCATGTGACCGAAGGTGATCGGGTCGAAGGTCCCCGGATAAAGCCCGATGCGCATGTCCCTGTCCCCGTCCGCGTGCTGCCCGCGCCCGAAGCAAACCCACGCGGAGACGAAATGCAAGGGGCGGCGCGTCGCGCTCAGTAACCCATGATCATGCCCTGAAGCGCGTCCTTCTCCATCGAAAGCTCGGTCAGGCGCGCCTTGACGACGTCGCCGATGGTGACGATCCCGACCATCCGGCCCTCCTGCAGCACGGGCATGTGCCGGAAGCGCCCCTCCGTCATCTTGCCCAGCACATCGTCGGCGCTGTCGTCGAGCGCGCAGGTGACGACGCGCGCGGTCATGCAGGTCCCGACCCGCTCCGACAGGCAGTCCGGCCCGCGCACGGCGATCTGGCGGACGATGTCGCGCTCCGACAGGATGCCTTCGGCCCGCGCCCCGTCGTGGGAAACGACCACCGAGCCGATGCCGCGCTCGGCGAGGATGCCCGCCGCCGCCATGAGCGTCGCGTCGGGCTGCACGGTGACCACCCCCGCATCGCCCTTCAGTTTCAGAATGTTGCGAACCTGCATGACGACCCCTCCGCAATGGATAACCTAGCGTCAAGCGTCCGCGCAAACGCCCCGCCCTGTCAAGCGGCCGCGATCGCCTCGAGCCGCGCGACCTCGGCCCGCAGCCCGTCGGCGAGCGCCGAGGCGAAGCGGTTCAGACGCTCCAGCCGGCGGTCGTCGGCGTGGCGCAGCAGGTAGAAGCTCCGCGTCAGGCGGACCTCGTCCGGCAGCACCCGCCTCACCCCGGGCGCGAAGGGCAGCGCGAAGTCGTGCAGGATGCCGAGCCCCCCGCCCTGGCGCACGCACTGCACCTGCACCGCCACGGAATTCGAGGCGAGCTGGACCCGCTCGACCCCGATCTCTGAAAGGTAGTCGAGTTCCCGGTCGAAGATCATGTCGGGGATGTAGCCCACGATCCGGTGCCCTCCGAGATCCGCGACGCCCCGGATTGGCGCATGGCCCCGCAGATAATCCCGCGCGCCCGCGAGCGAGAGACGGTAGTCGGTGATCTTCTGCACCACGAGCCGCCCGGCGACGGGCGCGCTCACCGCCACGGCAATGTCGGCCTCGCGGCGGGACAGGTTCACCACCCGCGGCAGCGCCACGATCTGGATGTCGAGATCCGGGTTCGCCGTGGCGATGTCGCGGCACACCTGCGGAAGAAGGTAGTTCGCGCAGCCGTCCGGCGCCCCGACCCGGATCTGGCCCGAGAGACCCCCGGACCGCCCCGAAAGCGCCTCCGCCCCCTCGACCATCGCCGATTCCGCCCGCTCGGCGTGCGAGAGAAGACGCTGCCCGGCCTCGGTCAACGCATAGCCTTGCGGCGACTTGCCGAAGAGCGGCGCGCCCATCGCCTGCTCGAGCCGCGCGATGCGGCGGCCGGCGGTCGCGGGGTCGAGCCGCAGGCGCTGCGCCGCGCCGCTCAGGCTTTCGGCGCGCGCCACGGCCAGAAAGACGCGGATATCGTCCCAGTTCAGGTCCATCGCACCTGCATTCCCGCAAAACGCTTTTGTCATCTTGCCTCTTTTGCGGGCATTCCTGCAAGGCTAACATGTCGGCGAAGGATGGAGGACCCAATGACCCAGGACCTGACTCACTACATCGGCGGCGCGCATGTTCCCGGCGCGTCCGGCCGCTTCTCGGACGTCTACAACCCCGCCACGGGCGAGGTGCAGGCACGCTGCCCGCTGGCCTCGCCCGACGAGCTGGCGAAGGCCGTGGAGATCGCGGAGCAGGCGCAGCCCGGATGGGCCGCCACCAACCCGCAGCGCCGCGCGCGGGTGCTGATGAAGTTCGTTCACCTGCTCAACCGCGACATGGACAAGCTCGCCGAGGCGCTCTCCCGCGAGCACGGCAAGACGCTGCCCGACGCCAAGGGCGACGTGCAGCGCGGGCTGGAAGTCGTCGAATACTGCATCGGCGCGCCCGAGCTTCTGAAGGGCGAGTTCACCGACAGCGCGGGACCGGGCATCGACATGTATTCGATGCGCCAGCCCCTCGGCGTCACCGCGGGGATCACGCCGTTCAATTTCCCGGCCATGATCCCGATGTGGATGTTCGCGCCCGCGCTCGCCTGCGGCAACGCCTTCATCCTGAAGCCGTCCGAACGCGACCCCTCGGTGCCGCTCATGCTGGCCGAGCTGATGGAAGAGGCCGGCGCGCCCAAGGGCATCCTGCAGGTCGTGAACGGTGACAAGGAGGCGGTGGACGCCATCCTCGACCACCCGTCGATCCAGTCGGTGGGTTTCGTCGGCTCGACCCCGATCGCCGAATACATCTACGGGCGCGGCTGCTCCAACGGCAAGCGCGTGCAGTGCTTCGGCGGCGCCAAGAACCACATGATCGTGATGCCCGACGCCGACATGGACCAGGCCGCCGACGCGCTGGTGGGCGCGGGCTACGGCGCGGCGGGCGAGCGCTGCATGGCGATCTCGGTCGCCGTGCCCGTGGGCGAGGAGACCGCCGACCGGCTGATCGAGAAGCTGGTGCCCCGGATCGAGAAGCTCAAGGTGGGTCCCTATACCGCCGGCGCCGACGTCGATTACGGCCCCGTCGTCACCGCCGAGGCAAAGCAACGCATCCTCGGCCTCGTGGAGTCGGGCGTCGAACAGGGCGCCGAGCTCGTCGTGGACGGGCGGGATTTCCAGCTCCAGGGCTACGAGGACGGCTTCTTCGTCGGCCCGCACCTCTTCGACAGGGTGACGCCCGAGATGGACATCTACCGCCAGGAGATCTTCGGCCCCGTGCTCTCCACGGTGCGGGCGGGCTCCTACGAGGAGGCGCTGAAGCTCGCCATGGACCACGAATACGGCAACGGCACGGCGATCTTCACCCGCGACGGCGACACCGCCCGCGACTTCGCCAACCGCATCAACATCGGCATGGTCGGCGTGAACGTCCCGATCCCGGTGCCGCTGGCCTACCACACCTTCGGCGGCTGGAAGAAATCGGGCTTCGGCGATCTGAACCAGCACGGCCCGGATGCGTTCAAGTTCTACACCCGCACGAAGACCGTGACGGCGCGCTGGCCGAGCGGCCTGAAGGAGGGCGGCGAGTTCCACTTCAAGGCGATGGACTGAGCGAAAACTTTTCGTCCGGAAAGTTTTTGCTTGCCGCGCGCGGTCCGGCCGCGAATTTTCGGATGGAAATTCGCGGCCGCCCGGAGGAGCGCCCATGTCCGATCCTGCCTTCACGCTCGGCATCGAGGAGGAATACCTCCTCGTCCGGCAGGACACGCTCGCCCTGTCGGAGACGCCCGCAGCTCTGATGGACGACTGCGCGGCCGAGCTCGCCGACCAGGTGAGCCCAGAATTCCTGCAGTGCCAGATCGAGATCGGTACCCGGGTCTGCGCCGATGTCGGAGAGGCGCGCGAGGATCTCAGGCGGCTGCGCGCAACGGTGGCGCGGGTGGCGAATCGCTACGGGCTCGCGCCGATCGCGGTGTCCTGCCATCCGCTCGCGCACTGGCGCGCGCAGAACCACACCGACAAGCAGCGCTATAACGACCTGCACCGCGACCTGGCCGGCGTCGTTCGCCGCCTCCTGATCAGCGGGATGCACGTTCATGTCGGACTGGGCTGCGACGCGCTGCGCGCCGACCTGATGCGGCAGCTGTCCTACTTCCTGCCTCATCTGCTCGCGCTGTCGGCCTCCTCGCCCTTCTGGCAGGGCGAGGACACGGGGCTTGCCTCCTACCGGCTCACCGTCTTCGACAACCTGCCGCGGACCGGCCTGCCGCCCCAGCTCGACGCGTGGGAGGATTACCGGCGCTCGGTGGATGCGCTGGTCGATCTCGGGATCATCGAGGACGCCTCGAAGATCTGGTGGGACCTGCGCCCCTCGGCGCGCTTCCCCACGCTCGAGGCCCGCATCTGCGACGTGCAGCCCCGGATGGAGCATGCGCTCTCGATCGCTGCGCTTTTCCAGTCGCTCGCACGGATGCTCTGGCGGCTGCGGACCCGCAACCAGCGCTGGCGTGTCTACGATCGCTTCCTCATCGAGGAGAACCGCTGGCGCGCGCAGCGCTACGGCATCACCGAGGGGCTCATCGATTTCGGCGCGGGCGAGATCAAGCCGTTCCACGCCCTTCTCGACGAGATGATCGAGCTGGTGGAGGAGGACGCCGCGGCGCTGGGCTGCCTGACTGAGGTCGAGCGCGCCCGCGAGATCGTGGCGGGCGGCGTCTCCGCCTCGCGCCAGCGCGCCGTCGCGGCGGCGGCGCAGGCGGCGGGCGGCGACGGCGAGGCGCAGATGCGCGCGGTGGTCGCGCACCTGATCGAGGAGTATCACGCCGACCTCTGAGGGGTTGCAAAACTCCTGCAAGGATCGGCCACTAAACGCCCGTTCAATTCCGGCGGGCAGAGGGAGGAACCGCATGGATTTCGCGCTGAGCGAGGAGCAGCAGGCGATCTTCGACGTGGCGCATGCCTTCGGGCAGGACGCGATCGCCCCCCACGCGCTCGACTGGGAGAAGGCGGGCACCATCCCGCGCGAGATCTGGCCGCAGGTGGCCGAACTCGGGCTCGCGGGGATCTACGTGGGCGAGGACCACGGCGGCTCTGGCCTGTCGCGCCTCGACGCCACGCTGGTCTTCGAGGCGCTCGCCATGGCCTGCCCCTCGGTCTCGGCCTTCCTGTCGATCCACAACATGTGTGGCGGCATGATCGACGCCTACGGGTCCGACGCGGCGCGGGACCGCTGGCTGCCGGACGCCTGCGCCATGCGAACGGTGTTTTCCTATTGCCTTACGGAACCCGGCTCTGGCTCGGACGCGGCGGCGCTGCGGACGAAGGCCGCGCGCACGAACGAGGGTTACGCGCTCACCGGCACGAAGGCCTTCATCTCGGGCGGCTCCTACTCGGACGCCTACATCGTCATGTGCCGCACCGGAGAGGAGGGCCCGAAGGGCATCTCGGCCGTCATCGTCGAGGACGGCACGCCCGGGCTTTCCTTCGGCGGGCTCGAGGACAAGATGGGCTGGCGCGCCCAGCCCACCGCGCAGGTCCAGTTCGACGACTGCCGCGTGCCCCACGAGAACCTGCTGGGCGAAGAGGGGCGCGGGTTTTCCTACGCCATGGCCGGGCTCGACGGCGGGCGGCTCAACATCGCGGCCTCGGCGCTCGGCGGCGCGCAGGCCGCGCTCGACGCGACGCTCGCCTACATGGGCGAGCGCAAGGCGTTCGGGCAGACGCTGGACCGCTTCCAGGCGCTCCAGTTCCGTCTTGCCGAGATGGAAGTGAGGCTGCAATCGGCGCGCACCTTCCTGCGGCAGGCGGCGTGGAAGCTCGACCGCAAGGATCCCGACGCCACGAAGTTCTGCGCCATGGCGAAGCTCCAGGTCACCGATGCGGCCTTCGACGTCGCCAACCAGTGCCTGCAACTGCATGGCGGCTACGGATACCTCGCCGATTACGGGATCGAGAAGATCGTGCGCGACCTGCGCGTCCACCAGATCCTCGAGGGCACGAACGAGATCATGCGCCTGATCGTCGCCCGCAAGATGCTGGAGGCGCGGGCGTGAGCGGGATCTCGATCCGCAAGACGGGCCGCGCGGGGCGGATCACCCTCGCGCGACCCAAGGCGCTCAACGCGCTCTCTTACGCGATGTGCCTCGAGATCGACGCGGCCCTCAAGGACTGGGCGGACGACCCCGAGGTCGCGCTCCTCGTGATCGACGCCGAAGGCGACAAGGCGTTCTGCGCGGGCGGCGACATCGCCGAGATGTACGAGACCGGACAGAACGGCGATTACGGCTACGGCCGGCGCTTCTGGCGCGACGAATACCGCATGAACGCGCGGCTCTTCGAGTTCCCGAAACCGGTGGTTAGCCTGATGCAGGGCTACACCATGGGCGGCGGCGTGGGCGTCGGCTGCCACGGCTCGCACCGCGTCGTCGGCGAAAGCTCGCAGATGGCCATGCCGGAATGCGGCATCGGTCTCGTGCCGGACGTGGGCGGCTCGCTCATCCTCGCCCGTGCGCCCGGCCGGCTCGGCGAGTATCTGGGCACGACCGGCGCGCGCATGGGGCCCGCCGACGCGATCCTCGCAGGCTTCGCCGACCATTTCGTGCCCGAGGCCGCCTGGCCCGCGCTCACTGTGCGACTGGAAGAGACGGGCGATCCATCTGCGGTGGACGAAGCCGCGACCGCGCCGCCCGAGGGGCGCCTCGCCGCCCTCGCCCCCGCGATCGACCGGCATTTCGCGGGCGAGACGCTGGGGGACATCCTGCGCTCGCTCCGCGCGGAGCCGGGCGCCTTTGCCGAGGAGACGCTTACCACCCTCGCACGGCAGTGCCCGCTTTCCATGGGCTGCACGGTGGAGATGATCCACCGCCTGCGCGGGCCGGCCGCAGAGATCCGCCGGGCGCTGGAACAGGAATACCGCTTCACCTTCCGCGCCATGGAGAAGGGCGACTTCCTGGAGGGCATCCGCGCGGCCATCATCGACAAGGACAAGTCCCCGCGCTGGAGCCACGAGAGGGACGCGCTGCCGCAGCTCGCGGTGACGCAGATGCTCATGCCGCTTGGGGAGGACAGGCTGACATTCGGGGAGGAGGACAGGGCATGAAGATCGGATTCATCGGTCTCGGCAACATGGGCGCGCCCATGGCGGCCAATCTCGCGAAGGCGGGCCACGAGGTCACGGGCTTCGACACGGCGCAGGTGGACATCCCCGGCGTGAGCATGGCCGCGAGCGCGGCCGAGGCCGCAACGGGCGCGGAGGTCGTGATCACCATGCTGCCCAACGGCGAGATCCTGCGGAAAGTCGCGGCGGAGATCATTCCGGCCATGGCGCCGGGCGCCGTGTTCCTCGACTGCTCCACGGTGGACGTCGACAGCGCCCGCGCCGTGGCGGCGGAGGCGCAGGCGGCGGGGCTATCCGCCCTCGACGCGCCCGTCTCGGGCGGCGTGGGTGGCGCGGAGGCCGGCACGCTCACCTTCATGGTCGGCGGCGACGCGGCCGGCTTCGAGACGGCGAAGCCGCTTTTCGAAACGATGGGGCGCAAGGCCGTGCATTGCGGTCCCTCCGGAAATGGCCAGGCGGCGAAGATCTGCAACAACATGATTCTCGGCGCGACGATGATCGTCACCTGCGAGGCCTTCGCGCTGGCCGACAAGCTCGGCCTCGACCGGCAGGCCATGTTCGACGTCGTCTCCACCTCCTCGGGGCAGAGCTGGTCCATGAACACCTATTGCCCCGCCCCGGGCGTGGGCCCGACAAGCCCGGCGGACAACGCCTACCAGCCCGGCTTCGCCGCCGATCTCATGCTGAAGGACCTGCGACTGGCCATGCAGGCGGCGGAGACCGCGGATGCCGACACGCCCATCGGGCAGGCCGCCTGCACGCTCTATGCCCGTTTCGTGGAAGACGAGGATGGCGCGGGGCGCGACTTCTCGGCGATGCTGCCCCGCTTCGAACGGCGCGGCCGAACCTGATCGCGACGAAAGGCGCATTTGAGCCATATCAAGGCGCGACGGATGCCGAATCCCGCATGCTCGTCACAGGCGCCCCGGCCGGGGCGCAAGAGACGAAAGGACCGGACAACATGCTCGCCAAGAACATGGGCACCATCGACCGCGTGCTGCGGCTCGTCATCGGGGCCGCACTCATTGCGGCGTTCTTCCTGAACCCGGATGCCGGGTATCGCTGGCTCTATCTCATCGGGATCGTACCGCTCGCGACCGCGCTGATGGGCAGCTGCCCCGCCTACTCGATCTTCGGCATCAAGACCTGCAAGACCGACTGACAAGGCCGGGCCGGGCCTCGCCCGGCCCGCCACTCCTCACATCTTCTCGAGAAGCTTTTCGAGGTCGTCCCGCGAGCGCATCACGGCCTCGTGGCCCGCGTCGATGGCTTCGTGCGCGCGGTAGAGTTCGATGAAGGTGAGGTGCTGCAGGTCGACCGCCAGTGCAAGATGCGGCGGATCGCTGGCCCGGCGCGACATGTGCACGTGTTCCGACAAGATGTCGATCGCCGCCGCGACCACCTCGAAATAGTTGGGCGGCTTCGGTTCGCTGTCACTCCGGTCCCAGAGGTCGCGGATCGCGGGCGGAAGATGCGCGAGCAGACCCGTCCCGCCGGCCCCCTTCACCAGATCCGCCGCGTCCCCCTCGGGCGACCAGAAGCGCCCGTCGTCGCGCCCGTTCGGGTTGACCGCGATGGTCACGTCCGCCCCGAGCGCGCGGCAGGCGGAGGACGGCACCGGGTTGACGATCCCCCCGTCGATCAGCCACCGGCCGTCCAGGTGATAGGGCGCGAAGAGCCCGGGGATCGCGAAGGATGCGCGCAGCGCATCCAGAAGCGGGCCTTCCTGCAACCAGATCTCGCGCCCGGTGCTCATGTCCGTGGCCACCGCGATGAGGCGCCGGTCGAGCGCCGCGAAATCGTCGGGCACGCCCATGCGTTCCAGCGCCTCCATCACCGAGCGCCCCTGCACCAGCCCGCCACGCGCAAGCCCGATGTCGAAGTAGGACAGGAAACGCGTCCGGCTCATCTGCCGCGCGAACTCCTCCAGCGCGTCGAGCTTTCCCGATGCCCAGGCCGCGCCGACGACCGCCCCCATCGAACAGCCCGCCACCACGTCGGGGCGCACGCCGATCTCCTCGAGCGCACGGATGACGCCGATATGGCACCAGCCCCGCGCCCCGCCGGAGCCGAGCGCGAGGCCCAACTTGCGCTTCTTGCCATCACTCATGCGAACCGCCCCAACTTCTTTCGTCAGCAGGCGCCCTTGTGCCCCGCCGGCCCCGGGCTGTCGAGGCGCGGGGCCGTGAAAACCACCGCGCGACTCGGGCCCCGGCGTTTCCGGGGAACGCGGCGGCGGCCTTTCGCCAATGGGGCGGAGGCCCCTTCCGGACATGTGTCCGACATGCGAGGCGTCGGGCATGAGGGACCGTCTTGCCTTCCCGACGTCACTCGCCCTGGCGGCGGCTCTGCCGGCCGCGCCCGCGGCCGGCCAACTCAAGAATGACCCGCCCGGGCTCGCGAGGAAGAGTCCGCCCTGCGCCCTCCGCCCGGGCTGGCGAAGAAGGCGCCCTACGGCGGCGGCGACCGGATCTTGCGCGACTATTCCGTGATCGGGCGGCAACTCGCCTACGGGCTGGACGCCGCCAGGACATACTTTCGCGTCGGCGGACACATCTTCCTCGTGGACCGGGACACGCGCGAGGTGCTGGACGTGATCGGCGCGGTGGCCGCCCTGCACGACTGAGCTCTACTCCGCCGCGACCTTCTTCGCGTCCAGCATCGGACGCAGGTATTGACCGGTGTGGCTGCGCTCGACACGCGCGACGTCCTCGGGCGTGCCCTCGGCCACGATCTCGCCACCGCCGTCGCCGCCCTCGGGGCCGATGTCGATGATGTGGTCGGCGGTCTTGATGACGTCGAGATTGTGCTCGATCACCACGACGGTGTTGCCGCTTTCCACAAGCTCGTGAAGCACTTCCAGCAGTTTTTTCACATCCTCGAAATGAAGCCCGGTGGTCGGTTCGTCCAGGATGTAGAGCGTGCGCCCGGTGGCGCGCTTGGCCAGTTCCCGCGACAGCTTCACCCGCTGCGCCTCGCCGCCCGACAGCGTCGTCGCCTGCTGGCCGACCCGGATGTAGCCCAGCCCCACGCGCACCAGCGCGTCCATCTTCTCGCGGATCGCGGGCACCGCCTTGAAGAACTCCTGCGCGTCTTCCACCGTCATATCAAGAACGTCCGCTATACTCTTGCCCTTGAAGCGGATTTCCAGCGTTTCCCGATTGTAGCGCGCCCCCTTGCAGGTCTCGCAGGTGACGTAGACATCGGGCAGGAAGTGCATCTCGATCTTGATGACGCCGTCGCCCTGGCAGGCCTCGCACCGCCCGCCCTTCACGTTGAAGCTGAAGCGCCCCGGCTTGTAGCCGCGCGCCTTGGCCTCCGGCAGGCCCGCGAACCAGTCGCGGATCGGCGTGAAGGCCCCCGTATAAGTCGCCGGGTTCGACCGCGGCGTGCGCCCGATGGGGCGCTGGTCGATGTCGATCACCTTGTCGAGATGCTCGAGCCCGCGAATCGTCTCGCAGGGGGCCGGGGTCTGCCGCGCGCCGTTCAGGCGCATCGAGGCTGTCTTGAACAACGTCTCGACGGTGAGCGTGGACTTGCCCCCGCCCGACACGCCGGTGACGCAGACGAACTTGCCCAGGGGAAGATCGACCGTCACGTCCTTCAGGTTGTTGCCCGATGCCTTCACCACGGTCAGCTGCTTGCCGTTGCCCTCCCGGCGGATCGCGGGCACCGCGATCTCGCGCTTGCCGGACAGGTACTGCCCGGTGAGCGATGCCGGATCGGCGGCGATCTCCTCGGGCGTGCCGCGGGCCACGACCTGCCCGCCATGGACGCCCGCACCGGGGCCGATGTCGAAGACGTAGTCGGCCTCGCGGATCGCCTCCTCGTCGTGCTCGACCACGATCACGGTGTTGCCCTGGTCGCGCAGGTTCTTGAGCGTGCCGAGCAGCCGGTCGTTGTCGCGCTGGTGCAGGCCGATCGAGGGCTCGTCGAGCACGTAGAGCACGCCCGTCAGACCCGACCCGATCTGGGAGGCAAGGCGGATGCGCTGGCTCTCTCCGCCCGAAAGCGTTCCGGCGTTCCGGCTGAGCGTCAGGTATTCCAGCCCCACGTTGTTGAGAAACCCGAGCCGCTCGCGGATCTCCTTCAGGATCGCGCGGGCGATTTCGTTCTTCTGCCGGCTCAGTTGCTCGGGCGCGGTGTCCACCCAGGCCAGCGCGTCCCGGATCGACTTCTCGACCACGTGGCCGATGTGGAGCCCGCCGATCTTCACGGCGAGCGCCTCGGGGCGCAGCCGGTGCCCGTGGCAGGTGCCGCAGGGCCGGTTGTTCTGGTAGCGCTCGAACTCCTCCCGCACCCAGGCCGAATCCGTCTCGCGGTAGCGCCGCTCCATGTTGGGGATCACCCCTTCGAAGCTGCGGCTCACCTGGTAGACGCGCCCGCCCTCGTCGTAGCGAAAGAGGATCTCCTCGTCGCCCGAGCCGTAAAGGAAGACCTGCTGCACATGCGCCGGCAGATCCTTCCAGCGCGCGTTCCGGTCGAACTCGTAATGGCGCGCGATCGCCTCGATGGTCTGCAGGAAATAGGGCGACTTGCCCTTGCGCCAGGGCGCGAGCGCCCCGTCGGAGATGCGCAATGTGGTGTCCGGCACCACGAGGTTGGGATCGAAGAAGAGCTCCGCGCCCAGGCCGCCGCAATCCGGGCAGGCCCCGAAGGGCGCGTTGAAGGAAAAGAGCCGCGGCTCGATCTCGGGGATGGTGAAGCCCGAGACGGGACAGGCGAAATTCTCCGAGAAGGTGATGCGCTCGGGCTCGCCCTCGTCGTCGCGCGGCGCGGTCTCGAGGATGGCGATGCCATTGGCCAGGTCGAGCGCGGTGCGGAAACTGTCGGCCAGCCGCGTCTCCATCCCCTCGCGCACGACGATGCGGTCCACCACCACGTCGATGTCGTGGCGGAACTTCTTGTCGAGCGCGGGCGGGTCGTCGAGTTCGTGGAACTGCCCGTCCACCTTCACCCGCTGGAAGCCCTGCTTGCGGAGCTCCAGCATCTCCTTGCGGTATTCGCCCTTCCGGTCGCGCACGATGGGGGCGAGCAGGTAGGCGCGGGTGCCCTCCTCCATCGCCATCACGCGGTCCACCATGTCCTGCACCTGCTGCGCCTCGATCGGCAGGCCCGTGGCGGGGCTGTAGGGCGTGCCGGCACGCGCGAAAAGCAGGCGGAGATAGTCGTAGATCTCGGTGACGGTGCCAACGGTGGAGCGCGGGTTCTTGCTCGTCGTCTTCTGCTCGATGGAGATCGCGGGGCTGAGGCCCGCGATATGGTCCACGTCGGGCTTTTCCATCATGTCGAGGAACTGCCGCGCGTAGGCCGACAGCGATTCGACATAGCGTCGCTGCCCCTCGGCATAGATCGTGTCGAAAGCGAGGCTCGACTTGCCGGACCCGCTCAGGCCGGTGATGACCACCAGCCTGTCGCGCGGGATCTCGACGTCGATGCCCTTCAGATTGTGTTCGCGCGCGCCGCGGACCTCGATGAACTTCTGTTCGGCCATGTCCGCCCCCCTTTGGCTCGAATAGCGAAGAGATAGTCGAGCGCGCAGGCAGGGCCAACCGAAAAGTGCGAACAAAATGTGAACCACGGCGGTTCGCATGGCTCGGGCTGCGCCGCGTGGTGCGCGACGCGGCACTATCGCGCTCATTTCGGCCCCCGACAGCCACCCGCGCGAAGAGGCGGGGCCGGATCCCGGCGGCGTCGATCCACGCGCGCGCCCTGTCGCGGGCCGCCACGGCGCCGCAGGCTTGCCGGCGGCGTCGCCCGCGCTTATCCCTCGGCGTCATCCTAGCCGGAGACCAGGATGGACGCGCCCACGCTCGTGGCCGATATCGGTGGCACCACCGCGCGCATGGCGCTGGCGCGGGCCGGAGCGGTGCTGGCCGACACGATCGCCACCTGGCCCTGCGCGGAGCATCCCGACGCCGAGGCGCTGCTTGGCGCCTATCTCGCGGGGCGGCCCCGGCCGCGGGCTGCCTGCCTTGCCCTTGCGGGGCCGGTCCGCGACGGCGCCTGCGACATGACGAACCGCGGCTGGCGGGTCGAGGCGGCGCGCCTTGCGCGCGGGCTCGGGCTGGAGGCGGTGACGCTGCTCAACGACCTGCAGGCGCAGGCCCACGCGCTCGACCACCTTACCGCGCAGGAGATGCCCCGGCTGCGTCCAGGGCGGGGACGGCCGGGGGAGGCGCGGCTCGTGATCGGGCTCGGCACGGGCGTCAACCTCGCCGCGCGGCTGCCCTGCGGCACGGTGCCGCCGGCCGAGGCCGGCCAGGCCGCCCTGCCCGCCTTCGACGACGAGACGCTGGCGCTGAGGCATTACCTGCACCGCGAGGGCACGGCGGGGCGGATCGAGGATGCCCTTTCGGGCGCCGGGCTTGCGCGGCTCTTCGCGTTCCACGGCGGCCAGCCGGTCGCACCCCGGGACGTGCCCGAACGCCTGCGCGCGGGCGATCCGGCGGCACGCGCGGCGGTGGACCTTTACGCCCGCATCGCGGGCCGGGTGGCGCAGGGATGGGCGCTCGCCTTCCTCGCCACCGGGGGCGTCGCGCTCGCCGGCAGCGTCGCCCGCGCCCTCGCGCCGGAACTGGGCGAAGGGCTGCGCGCGGCCTTCGCGACCGCGCCGCTTCTGGCCGACACGCCGGTGCACCTCGTGGCGGCGGATACCGCGGCGCTGGCGGGATGCGCGGCCCTGACGGCGGGCCGCGCCTGACGCCTCAGCCGGCGGCGGCCACGGCGCGCTTCGTCATCACGCCCACCAGGTGCGCGCGATACTCGGGAGAGCCGTGAAGGTCGCCGATCATCCCGTCGGCCGGAACCGAGAGCCCCGCCACCGCCTCCGCCGTGAAATCCGACGAGAGCGCCGCCTCGGCCTCGGTCCAGCGGAAGACGCCCTCTTCGCTGGCACCGGTCACCGCGACGCGCACGCCGTCGGCGTATTTCCCCACGAAGACGCCGACCAGCGCGAAGCGCGAGGCCGGCTGCTCGAATTTCTGGTAATCGGCCTTCTCCGGCACCGGGAAGCGGGCCTCAGTGATGATCTCACCCTCCTCGAGCGCGGTGGCGAACATGCCCTGGAAGTAGTCGTCCGCCGCGATCTCGCGCCTGTCGGTGATGATCGTCGCGCCGGACCCGAGCGCCGCCGCCGGGTAGCAGGCGGAGGGGTCGTTGTTGGCAAGACTGCCGCCTATGGTGCCGCGGTTGCGCACCGCGGGATCGCCGATGTTCGCGGCGAGCCTGGCCAGCGCGGGATAGTCGCCCGCCCCTTCGGCGATCTCGGCGTGGGTCGTGGACGCGCCGATGCAGATGCGCCCGTCGTCGTCGCGGCAGATGCCGCGCATCTCGTCGATGCCCGCAAGGCTCACGAGCTTCGAGGGCATGGCGAGGCGCTGCTTCAGCGTCGGGATCAGCGTCTGCCCGCCGCCGAGCGGCTGCGCCTCGTCCTCGGCGAGGGCGGCCACGGCCTCCGCCACGCTGGAGGGCTTCACGAAATCGAAACTGTACATGATGGGGTCCCTCCCTCTTCAGCCTTCCATCGCCGTCCAGACGCGCGAGGGCGTCAGCGGCATGTCGATGTGATCCACCTTGTGGCCGCCCGAGTGCAGCGCATCGATCACCGCGTTCACGATGGTGGGCGGCGAGCCGATCGCGCCCGCCTCGCCGCAGCCCTTCACGCCGAGCGGGTTGTGGGTGCAGGGCGTCTGGACCGAGTGGTCCACGCTGTAGAACGGCACGTCGTCGGCGCGCGGCATCGCGTAGTCCATGTAGGAGGCCGACACGAGTTGCCCGTTCTCGTCGTAGGCGCAGCTTTCGAGAAGCGCCTGCCCGATGCCCTGCCCGATGCCGCCATGCACTTGGCCGTCCACGATCATCGGGTTGATGACATTGCCGAAATCGTCCGCCGCGGAGAAGCGTTCGATCGTCACCTTGCCGGTGTCCGGGTCCACCTCGACCTCGCAGGCATAGGCCCCCGCCGGGTAGGTGAAGTTCGAGGGATCGTAGAACGACGTCTCCTCGAGCCCCGGCTCGATCTCGGTGAGCGGATAGTTGTGGGGCACGTAGGCGGCAAGCGTCACGTCGCCCCAGGCGACCGACTTGTCGGTGCCCGCCACGGTGAACTTGCCGTCCTTGAGCTCGATGTCGGCGTCCGACGCCTCCATCAGGTGCGCGGCGATCTTCTTGGCCTTGGCGATGATCTTCTCGGTCGCCCGCACCATGGCCGAGCCGCAGACCGCGAGGCTGCGCGAGCCGTAGGTGCCCATGCCGAAGGGGATCTTGGAGGTGTCGCCATGCACGATATCGACCATCGACTCGTCGATGCCAAGCATGTCGGCCACGACCTGCGGGAACGCCGTCTCGTGGCCCTGGCCGTGGGAATGCGCGCCCACCATCACGCTGATCGAGCCGGTCGCATTCACGCGCACGGTGGCCGCGTCGTAAAGCCCCGCGCGCGCGCCCAGCTGGCCCACCAGGTTCGAGGGCGCGATGCCGCAGGCCTCGATGTAGCAATTCACGCCGAGGCCCCGCAGCTTGCCGCGCGCCTCCGATTCCTTGCGCCGTGCCTCGAACCCTCCGAAATCGGCGATTTCCTCCAGCTTGTCGACGAGCGCCGGATAATCGCCGGTGTCGTATTCCACCGCCACGGGCGTGGCGTAGGGGAATTCGGTGACGAAGTTCTGCCGGCGAAGCGCCATCGGGTCCACGCCAAGCTCGCGCGCGGCCTTGTCGATCACGCGCTCCAGCTGGAACGTCGCCTCGGGCCGGCCGGCCCCGCGATAGGCGTCCACCGGCACCGTGTTGGTGAACACCGCCTTCACGTTCACGTAGATGTTGGGCGTCTTGTAGTTGCCCGCCATCAGCGTGCCGTGCAGCCATGTCGGCACCGAGGGCGCGAAGGTCGACAGATAGGCCCCCATGTTCGCGTAGGTTTCGGTGCGGATCGCGGTGAAATTGTTGTCCGCGTCGAGGGCGAGCTCGATCTTGGTGACGTGATCGCGGCCCTGCGCGTCCGACAGGAACGCCTCCGAGCGCGAGGCCGTCCATTTCACCGGGCGGTTGAGCTGCCGCGCGGCGAAGGTGACGAAGGCTTCCTCGGCGTAGTGGAAGATCTTCGAGCCGAACCCGCCGCCCACGTCGGGGGCCACGACGCGCAGCTTGTGCTCGGGGATGCCCAGCACGAAGGCGCCCATCAGCAGCCGGATCACGTGGGGATTCTGGCTGGTGGTGTAGAGCGTCGACTCGTCGTTCGCGCGCTGATAGTCGCCCACGGCCACCCGCGGCTCCATCGCGTTGGGCGCAAGGCGCTGGTTGACGAGTTCCAGCGTGGTGACGTGGTGGGCGTTGCGGATCGCCTCGTCCACTGCGGCCTTGTTGTCCTCGACGAAGCCCCAGTCATAGCAGAGATTGCTCGTCAGGTCGTCGTGCACCCTGGGCGCGCCGTCCTGCAGCGCCGCCTTCATGTCCACGACGGCGGGCAGTTCCTCGATGTCGACGGCGATCGCCTCGGCGGCGTCGCGCGCCTGCTCCCGCGTCTCGGCCACGACGGCGGCGATCGGGTCGCCCACATGGCGCACCTTGCCCTGGGCCAGAACGGGATGCGCGGGCTCCTGCATGGGCTCGCCGTGGCGGTCGGTCACCTGCCAGCCGCAGGGCAGCCCGCCCACGCCCTCGAAATCCTTGCCGGTGAAGATCCGCACCACGCCGGGCATCTTCGACGCCTCCTCGGTGTCGATCCCGTTGATCCGGCCATGCGCCACGTCCGAGCGAAGGAAGTGCACGTAAAGCTGACGCGACAGGTTGATGTCGTCGGTGTAGTTTCCGGCCCCGGTGAGAAAGCGGACATCCTCGCGGCGCTTCATCGGCGCGCCGATCCCGTGATCCTTTGGCATCTCTTTCACTCCTCCTTCGCGGCGGGCGCGCGTCTCCTCTCGCACGGGGCCGCCGGATGTTGCGTTCTGGCGGCGCTCATTCCGCCGCGATGGCCTCTGCATCCTGGCCCGAGGCCGCCATGATCGCCTTGACGATGTTGTGATAGCCCGTGCAGCGGCAGATGTTGCCCTCAAGGTAGTCGCGGATCTCCGCCTCGCTGGGCTTCGGGGTCTCCTTGAGCAGCGCCGCGGCCGTCATAACCATGCCCGGCGTGCAGAAGCCGCACTGAAGACCGTGATGATCCTGGAACGCCTGCTGGATGACCGAAAGCGATCCGTCGGGGTTCGCCATGCCCTCGATGGTCGTGATCTCGGCGCCCTCGGCTTCCCAGGCGAACATGGCGCAGGCCTTCACGTCCTTGCCGTTCACATGCACCACGCAGGCCCCGCATTGCGAGGTGTCGCAGCCCACATGGGTTCCGGTGAGCCCGAGCTGGTCGCGCAGCGCCTCCACCAGAAGCGTGCGGCCCTCGACCTCGGCGGAAACCGCCTCGCCGTTCACCGTCATCGTCACTTGCGTCATGTCGTCCTCCCTTTCGCGCGCGCGCCTACGCGCCGGCGCCACCCTTCACGAGTCGCTTGAACCAGCCCTTCTTGGCGCCGGTCTCGGGCGCCTCGGGGGCCTCTTCCTCTTCGGCGGGGCCTTCCACCGCCTCCTGGAAGCGGGTGAAGAACTGGTCCGCCACCTTCTTCGCGAAACCGTCGATCACGCGGGAGCCGAGCTGCGCGAGCTTGCCACCCACCTTGGCCTCCACGTTGTAGGACAGCCGCGTGCCCTCCTCGCAGTCCTCGAGCGACACGTCGGCCCCGCCCTTGGCGAACCCCGCCGCGCCGCCCTTGCCCTCGCCCGCGAGATGCAGGCTGTCGGGCTCGTTCATCTCCGACAGCGTGACCGTGCCCTTGAAGGTGGCCTTCACCGGGCCGACCTTCTGCACGACCGTGGCGTGAAAGCCCTCTTCCGGCGAGCCGGTGAGTTCCTGACAGCCCGGCACGCATTCCCTGAGGACCTCGGGCGACAGCAGCGCCGCCCACACCGTCGCGCGATCGGCCCGGATCTCCCGGGTTCCCGTCATTTCCATGCGTCGCGTTCTCCCTGGTCGCACGCTCTCGCGCGCAGGCGCGGAACGTTTTCTTCCGTTGCAAGTCGTAGCGCAGTTTCGCGTGTCGCGTCAGCCCTTTTCCTCCGCTGCGCCGCAGCACGGCGCGCGCACGGAAAGCCCGCGACAGAACGCCTGAAGCCGTGCCACCGGCGCGCCGTCGGGCCCGATGGCGGCGGGGTCGGTGCCGACAAGCGTCACCGCCGCCTGAACCTCATCCTGCCAGTCGAGCACCGGCGCCGCCACGGCCACGAGGCCGGGGATGTAGCGCCCGTCCACCGTGGCGTGGCCCCGGGCACGGATCCGGGCCGCGAGCGCCGTCGTCCCGGCGCGGGTCGGGTCGAGCTCGCCGAGGATCCCGGGATTGGCGCGCGCCCGCGACAGCTCTGCATCGAGCTGCGCCGCGGTGACCGCCTCTGGCGCCCATGCGAGGAAAACGCGCCCCGTGGCCGAGGTCAGAAGCGGCAGCGCCGTGCCCAGCCCCATGGAGGTGACGAGCGGCGCGGCCGCGCGCTCCCAGCGCACGACCGTCGCGCCCTCGCTGCCCCAGACCGACAGCAGCGCCGTCATGCCCGTCTCGGCGCAGAGCTCGGGCAGGCCGTCGGCGGCGCGGTTCACCATGTCGTGGCGCGCCATGGCCGCCACGCCGAGCGCCGCCGCGCCCGGCCCGAGGTCATACTTCCCCGAGCGCCCGGCCTGCGCCACCAGCCCCGCGGCCTGGAAGGAGGCGAGGTAGCGGTGCGCCTTGCTGGCCGGCATCCCGCACTCCCGCGCGAGTTCGGTCAGCGACACGGGCCCGCCCCGCGCGGCGAGCGCCGTCAAAAGCCCGAGCGCGGCGTCGAGCGCCTGCACCCCGCCCGGACGCGCCGCGCCGCTCACAGCCCCAGCGCGGCGCGCAGCGGCGCCATCTCGCCGGCCGCCATGCGCCCCTCCCGCATCACGAAAAGCCCGCGAACTTCCTCACCCGTCACGCAAAGCGTGTCGCCGACATGCCCCTCGTAACCGAGCCGCAGCGCCCGGCCCCGCCATTCGCGCACGCGCAGGTCGAGCGTCAGCGTGCAGTTCTCGCGCACCGGCGCGCGGAACTGCGCCTGCACGTCCATCAGCCCCACGCCCAGGGCGCCCAGCCGCGCGCAAAGCTCGGCGTGCCCGCCCGCCCGCGCGGCGAGGAAATGGTGAAAGCAGCGATCGAACCAGCGAAAGAAATTGGGGTAGAAGACGATCCCCGCCGGGTCGCAGTCGCCGAAGCTGACGCCGACGGAGAGGGAGTGGTCGGGAGGAGTGTTTTCCATCCTGCGAAAATCCTTGCGGCCTGTGGAAATCAGCCTATCCTGCCCGGCGGGAGAAGTCGAGACGACCGGGAGGAGATCCATGCGCATCGGCCGCATCGAGGTGCTGGGCGGCGGGCCGGCGGGGCTTTACACGGCCATCCTCGCGCGTCGCCGCCTCGGCGACGTCGCTGTGCGGGTGACCGAACGCAACCCGCGCGGCGCCACCTTCGGATTTGGCGTGGTCTTCTCGGACCGCGCGCTGGAGTTCCTGCGCGCCGACGACCCAGACACCCACGACCTCGTCACTCCGCGGATGGAAACCTGGCGCGACATGACGCTCGACCACCCCGAGGGGCGCGTGGTGCTGGACGGGGTGGGCTTCTCGGCGATCGGGAGGCTCGAGCTCATCGAGCTTCTCACGCAGCGCGCGGAGGCCGAAGGCGTGGCGCTTCGCTTCGGCCACGAGCTGGGCGCGGTCGACGAACTCGACGCCGACCTCGTTGTGGGCGCGGACGGGCTCAACTCGCTGGTGCGGCAGTCCGACCCGCAAGGCTTCGGCGAGACGCTCTCCCATCTGGAAAACCGCTTCGCCTGGTTCGGCGCGCCGCGCGCCTTCGACACGCTGACGCAAAGCTTCCTGCGCACGGAAAAAGGCGCGCTCAACGCCCATCACTACCGCTACGCGCCCGAGATGAGCACCTTCATCGTGGAGGCCACGCCGGAGAGCTTCGCCGCCCACGGCTTCGGCGAGATGACCGAGGCGGAGAGCGCCGCCGCCTGCGCCGAGATCTTTGCCGAGGTGCTGGAGGGCGCGCCGCTTCTCACCAACCGCTCGCACTGGCGTCGCTTCCCGCGCCTCTGGTGCCGCCGCTGGGCGCGGGGCAACCGGGTGATCCTCGGCGACGCGGCGCATACCGCGCATTTCTCCATCGGCTCGGGCACGCGGCTTGCCATGGAGGACGCGATCGCCCTCGTCGCCGCGCTGGAAGAGGGCGCGACGCTCGACGCCGCGCTCGACGACTGGCAGGCGACGCGGATGCCGGTGGCGAAGAAGATCGTGGACGCCGCCAACACCTCCGCCGACTGGTACGAGGCGTTCGACAGGCACATGGCGCTCGGCCCCCTCGACTTCGCGCGCAGCTACATCACGCGCTCGGGCCGCGTGGACGACGAGAAGCTCCGCCGCCTCGCGCCCCGCTTCATGGCCCGCTACGAGGCGGAGAAGGCGGGCCGTCTGTTCGATCCCGTCCCCGACGACGCGCCCGGCGCGGCCGAGATCGGCTTCGACAAGGCGGCGCATCCGAACTGCGCGACCATCCTCTGGGACAACCTGCCGGCGAACGCGGAGAAGCTCGCCGTGACGGGCCCGGCAGGCAGCCTCACCTATGCAGAGCTCGCCGCCGAGGCCGCGCGCTGGGGCAACGCCTTCGCCGCGGCGGGCCTCGCGCCGGGCGACCGGATACCGATGCTGCTCGACGACCGTCCGGACTACGTGGCCGCCTTCTTCGGGGCGGTGCGCGCGGGATTCGTGCCGGTGCTGCTGAACACCCAGACCACGCAGGACCTGCTGTCTTATTTCCTGCAGAACACCGAGGCGCGGATCGCCGTCTGCGAGGCCGCGCTCGCCGGGATGGCGGAGGCCGCGCGGGCCGGAAGCGCGCTGGAGCGGCTGGTGGTGGTGGGCCGCGACGGGCCGGAGGGCGCCGACGCCTTCCTCGCGGGCCAGCCCGACACGCTCGCCCCCGCCGGGACCGGCCCCGACGACATGGCCTTCTGGATGTATTCCTCGGGCAGCACCGGACGGCCCAAGGGCATCGTGCACCTGCACCACGACATGGCCTACACGGCGCAAAGCTACGGCCGCCACATCCTCGGCCTCGCGCCGGGCGACGTCTGCTTCTCGGTGCCGAAGATGTTCTTCGCCTACGGTTTCGGGAACGCCGTCACCTTTCCCTTCGCCGCCGGCGCGACGAGCGTCCTGATGCCGGGGCGGCCGGAGCCGCAGGCGGTGCTCGACACGATCGAAGGCCATCGGCCCACCGTCCTCTTCGGGCTGCCCACGCTTTACACCGCGCTCGCCCGGGCCGAAGGTGTGGAGGCGCGCGACCTCTCCTCGCTCCGCCTTTCCATCTCGGCGGCCGAGACGCTTTCGGCCGAGGTCTATGACCGCTGGCGCGCGCTGGCCGGGCACGGGCCCACCGAGGGGCTCGGCTCCACCGAGATGCTGCACATCTACCTCTCGAACCGCCACGACGATCACCGCCCCGGCAGCGCGGGCGCGCGGGTGCCGGGCTACGAGGTCCGGCTGGTGACGCCCGGGGGCCGCGAGGCCGCGCCGGGCGAGGAAGGCGTCATGGAGGTGCGCGGGCACTCCTCCGCGCCGCTCTACTGGAAGCGGCCCGACAAGACCCGCGAGACCATGCGCGGCGACTGGATCCACACCGGCGACCGCTTCGTCGAGCGCGACGGCCATTTCTACTTCCAGGGCCGCGCCGACGACCTCGTGAAGGTGTCGGGCCAGTGGGTCTGGCCGCTCGAGGTGGAGCGCTGCCTCGCCGAGCACCCCGAGGTGCACGAATGCGCCGTTCTGGCCGAGCGCCTGCCCGACGGGCGCACCACGCTTCGCGCCGTCGTCGCGCCGGTGGCGGGCGCGCGCCCGGACATCGCCGCGCTGCAGGACTTCGTGAAGGCGCGGCTGCAACCCTACAAGTATCCGCGCCTCGTGGAGTTCGCCGCGGCCCTGCCCAAGACGGGCACCGGCAAGATCGACCGGCAGGCGCTGCGCACCCATCCCCCGAAAGGAGCCGCCTGATGGACAAGCCACCCGTGGAAACCCCCGAACGCCGCGCCTTCTACGAGAAGATCGACAAGCAGAACATGACCGCGCTCTGGACGGTGATGAGCGGCCTCGTCACCCCCGAGCCGAAATCCGACTGCCGCCCGGTCGGCTGGCGCTTCGACGAGATCCGGAGCGCGATGATCGAGGCCGGCGGGCTCATCACCGCCAAGGAGGCCGAGCGGCGGGTGCTCATCCTCGAGAACCCGGGGCTGCGCGGCCATTCCAAGACGACCACCTCGCTCTACGCGGGTGTGCAGCTCGTCCTGCCGGGCGAGGTGGCGCCCGCGCACCGGCACTCGCAATCCGCGCTGCGCTTCGTGCTGGAAGGCACGGGCGCCTACACGGCGGTGAGCGGCGAGAAGACGGTGATGCGCCCGGGCGATTTCGTCATCACCCCGCAGATGGCCTGGCACGACCACGGCAACGAGACCGACGCGCCGATGTTCTGGCTCGACGGCCTCGACATCCCGCTCGTGCAGTTCCTCGACGCCTCCTTCGCCGAGGGGCTGGGCGAGGACTGCCAGGAGATCACCCGCGAGACCGGTCAGAGCTACGCCGAGTTCGGCCACAACCTGATGCCGGTGGACGCGCCGCGGGGCGGGAACGTCTCGCCCATCTTCAACTATCCCTACGAGGAGGCGCGCGCGACGCTTGAGACCATGAAGCGCGGCCAGCCCCACGATCCCTGCCACGGCTGGAAGCTGCGCTACACCAATCCGCTCGACGGCGGCTGGGCGATGCCCACCATCGGCACCTTCATCCAGCTTTTGCCCGCGGGGGCCACGACGCCCTACCGCGCCACCGACGCGACCGTCTTCACCTGCGTCGAGGGGCGGGGCAAGAGCCGCATCGGCGACGAGGAGATCGCCTGGGGCCCGAAGGACATCTTCGTCGTGCCGGCATGGTGGCCCGTGGTGCACGAGGCGGCGGAGGAGGCGGTGCTCTTCTCCTTCTCCGACCGTCCGGTTCAGGAAAAGCTGGGCCTCTGGCGCGAGCGGCGGGGCAACGTCTAGGCCGGCCGCCCACCCTGGATCCGTCGCGGCGCCCGGCCCAGCCGGCGACGGCGCCGCGACCGCACCCGCGCCCGGCAACCGGATGCATGCAACACGCCCCCGAAACCCGATGACCCCCGGCGGATTGCATCTTGAACTCGCCGGCCAAGTCATTTTCCTAAGCCCCGGCTGGTCCTGCCGAACGCCCGGGCCCACGATCCGGGCAAGAGCGTTTTTGCATGTTGCGCAGGTCCGCACTATGACGGAACGAGCCCCCGCGCGAACGGACCGGCAACAGGCAGGGACGGTATGGACACCACAAGCAGCATGCTGCCTCTCATCGTCGCGGCGCCCTTTCTCGGCGCGCTTCTGCCGGGGCTGATGATACGTGCGGGGCGCGACACCTGCACCTGGTTCACCCTGCTGCCCACCGCGCTCGCGCTGCTGATGCTCGTCCTGCACGCGCCGGCGGTGATCGCGGGCGAGGTGTTCCACTACAGGCTCGCCTGGCTGCCGTCGCTCGGGATGAACGTCAATCTCATGCTGGACGGTCTGGGGCTGATGTTCGCCGGGCTGATCCTCGGGATCGGGTTGCTGATCATCCTTTACGCGCGCTTCTACCTCTACCGCAGCGACCCGATGGGGCAGTTCTTCACCTACCTGCTGCTCTTCCAGGGCGCCATGGTGGGGATCGTGCTGTCCGACAACATCCTGCTGCTGCTCATCTTCTGGGAGCTGACCTCGCTCTCGTCCTTCCTGCTGATCGGCTACTGGAACCACCTGCCCGAGGGCCGGCAGGGGGCACGCATGGCGCTCGCGGTCACCGGCCTCGGCGGGCTTGCCCTGATCGGCGGCATGCTGATCCTCGGCAATATCGCGGGCAGCTACGACATCTCTGTGATTTTGCAGAACAGCGAGGCGATCCAGGGCTCGGAATGGTATCTTCCGGCGCTGATCCTCATCCTGATCGGCTGTTTTACGAAGTCGGCGCAGTTCCCCTTCCACTTCTGGCTGCCGCACGCGATGGCCGCGCCGACCCCCGTCTCGGCCTACCTGCACTCGGCCACGATGGTGAAGGCCGGGCTTTTCCTCATGGCGCGGCTCTGGCCGGTGCTCTCGGGCACGCCGGAATGGTTCTACATCGTCGCCACGACGGGTCTGATCACCATGGTGATCGGTGCGGGCATCGCGCTCTTCAAGGACGACCTGAAGGCGCTGCTGGCCTTCTCCACCGTCAGCCACCTCGGCCTCATCACCATGCTGCTTGGCTTCGGGACCGAGGCGGCGGCGCTGGCGGCGACGGTGCACATCCTCGCGCATGCAAGCTTCAAGGCCGCGCTATTCATGACGGCCGGGATCATCGATCACGAGACGGGCACGCGCGACATCCCGCGGCTGGGCGGGCTCCGGCAGCTGATGCCCACCACCTTCGCGATCGGAGCGCTCACCGCGCTGTCGATGGCCGGCATACCGCCGCTCAACGGCTTCATCTCCAAGGAGATGATGCTGGAGGAGGCGACACATACCGTCTGGGCCGGCACGCCCTGGCTGCTGCCCGCTCTGGCGGGGCTGGGCGCGCTCTTCTCGGTGGCCTACTCGTTCCGCTTCCTCGTGCACGTCTTTTTCGGCCCCGTGCGCGAGCACTATCCGAAGCCCCCGCATGACCCGCCGTTCGGCATGTGGGCAGGTCCCGGTCTCCTGGCGCTCGTCGTTGTTGTCACGGGGCTCTTCCCGGCGCTCGTCACCCCGTTCGTCGACGCTGTGGCGGCGGCGATCACCGGCGGCCATCCGCATGCCCACCTGTCGCTCTGGCACGGGTTCACGCCCGCGCTTTACATCTCGGTCGCGGCCATCCTTGGCGGTGCCCTGCTGCTCGCGCTGCATCGGCCGCTGGCAACGGGCTGGCGCCGGGCCGGGCCGCCCTACGCCAAGGCGATCTTCGACGTCGTCGTGGGCGCGGCCACGCGCGGCGCGCGGGGCGTGACCGACGGTCTGCATGACGGGGCGATGACACGCTATGCCGCGATCCTGACCCTCGCAACGTTGGGTGCGGGCGCGATCGCCTGGAGCAACGGCGAAGCCGGGCCGCCGACCCGCGCGCTGCTGCCGGTGAGCCTGTTGCCCGCGATCGCCGTGGCGCTGTTGGTAGTCTCGACCGCCACGCTCGTGGTGCTGCACCGGCGCCGGCTCGTCGCGCTGGTGCTGCTGGGCGTCGTGGGCCTGGTGGTGGCGATCGGATTCATCTACTTCTCCGCGCCGGACCTCGCCATGACGCAGCTTTCCGTCGAGGTGGTCACGATCATCCTTCTGCTGCTCGCGCTGAACTTTCTTCCGCAGGAAGACCCGCCCGAGGACAGCATGTCGCGCAAGATCCGCGATGGCGTGATCGCGGGTCTTGGCGGTCTCGGCGTGGCGGTCGTGGCCTTCGCCATGCTGACTCGGGATTTCGCGCTGCCCGCGATCTCGGAGTATCACATCGCCAACGCCTACAAGGGCGCGGGCGGCAGCAACATCGTCAACGTGATTCTCGTCGACTTCCGCGGCTTCGATACCTTCGGCGAGATCATCGTGCTCGGCATCGCGGCACTGGTCATCTTCGCGCTCACCGAGCAGGTGTTGCGCGGTCCCGGCGCCGACTGGCTGGCAAACTGGAAGGGCGCGCGGCGGGAGGCCGGCGACCGGCACCCGCTTCTCATGGTCATCGCGACGCGGGTGATGATGCCGATGGCGCTGATGGTGGGCGTCTACGTCTTCCTGCGCGGCCACAACGAGCCGGGGGGCGGCTTCATCGCCGGCCTCGTCGTGGCGATCGCGCTTCTGATGCAATACATGGCCTCTGGCTTCGCCTGGGCCGAAGAACGCCGGCGCCTGCCCTACCATACCGTCATCGGCCTCGGCGTGCTGATCTCCATCCTGACGGGCCTCGGCGCCTGGTTCAACGGGATGCCCTTCCTGACCAGTGCCTTCGGCTACGTCGAGATGCCGCCGCTCGAGGAATTTGAACTCGCCACCGCGATGCTCTTCGACCTCGGCGTGTTCCTGACCGTGCTGGGCGCGGTGATGCTGGCGCTGGCCAGCCTGTCCAGCGTGGCGCGACGGACGGGCGAGAAGGTCAACGTGCACGCGATGGACGTGAACCCGCTACGCGGCCGGCCCGGCGGCGAGGAGGACTGAGATGGAGGCACTGGTCGCACTCGGGATCGGCACGCTGACCGCCGCGGGCATCTACCTGGTGCTGCGGCGACGGACCTTTCCGGCGATCCTGGGCATCGCGCTGCTGTCCTATGCGGTCAACGTCTTTCTCTTCGCCTCGGGCCGGCTGATGCTGAACGCGCCGCCGGTGCTGATCGACAAGACCGGCGCCGGCGTCTACACGGACCCCCTGCCGCAGGCGCTGGTGCTGACGGCGATCGTGATCTCCTTCGGCATGACGGCGGTCGTCGTGCTTCTGGCGCTCGGCGCCTATCTCAGCACGCGGTCCGACCGGATGGACATGGACAACGGCCCGGACGCCGAGGAAGAGGCCGGACAATGAGCCACTGGATCATCCTGCCGGTCGTGCTTCCGGCGCTCATGGCCTCGGTGCTCGTGCTGGCGCTGCGCCACCACCTCGACCTTCAGCGCATCTTCTCCATCGCCGGCACCGTGGCGCTGGCGGGCCTGGGTGTGGTGCTCATGGCGATGGCGCATGATGGCACCGTCAGCGTCTACGAGCTGGGCGACTGGTCCGCGCCCTTCGGCATCGTGCTGGTGCTGGACCGGCTTTCGGCGATGATGCTCATGCTCACCGCCGCGATCGCGCTGGTGGTCGTGCTCTATGCCGTCGGCAGCGGCTGGGATGCCCGCGGACAGCACTTCCACGCGCTTTTCCAGTTCCAGCTCATGGGGATTTCCGGCGCCTTCCTGACCGGCGATCTCTTCAACCTCTTCGTCTTCTTCGAGGTGCTGCTCATCGCCTCCTACGGGCTGATGATCCACGGGGGCGGCGGGCGGCGGTTGCGCGCGGGCGTGCAGTACGTGATCTACAACCTGCTGGGCTCGACGCTCTTTCTTTTCGCTCTCGCCATCCTCTACGCGGTGACCGGCACGCTGAACATGGCGGACATGGCCGGGCGCGTGGGCGGGATCACGGGCGGCGACACGGCGCTCCTGCTCGTGGGCGCGGTTCTCTTGCTGATGGTCTTCGCGATCAAGAGCGCGCTGCTGCCGCTGCATTTCTGGCTGCCCGAGACCTACGCCTCGGCGCCCGCGCCGGTCGCCGCGCTCTTTGCGGTGATGACCAAGGTGGGCGCCTACGCGATCCTGCGGGTGGACACGCTGATCTTCCATTCCGCCAACGACGCCATGGCAGCGCTCCTGTCGGGGCTCCTGCTCGCCGCGGCGCTCGCGACGCTGGCGGTGGGCATGATCGGGATCCTCGGTGCCTCGGGGCTGGGGCGGCTCGCGGCCTTCGCCGTGATCGGCTCGATGGGCACGCTCTTCAGCGCGATGGCGATCTTCACGCAGGAAACGGCGGCGGCCACGCTCTATTACATGCTGCATTCGACCCTGGCGGGCGCCCTTCTGTTCCTCGTCGTCGACATGGTTCGAGAGCGGCGCGCGGGCGGCGACGCCTATCGCCCTGCCCCGGCGATGGCGCAGGGCGGGCTGGTCACGGCGCTCTATTTCGGAGCCGCCATCGCGGTGGCGGGCATGCCGCCGCTGTCGGGCTTCGTGGGCAAGCTCCTGATCCTCGACGCGGTGCGCGACGCGCCGCTTGCCTGGCTGATCTGGACGGCCATCCTGGGCGGCACGCTGATCGCGATCCTGGGCCTCGCACAAGGCGGCAGCCGCATCTTCTGGAAGCTGGAGGCGCCCGCGGATGGCGCGCCGCCGGCCGGGCCCGCACCGGCGATCGCGCTGCCCGCCGCGTCGACCTTCGTTCTCCTCGGGGCCATCGTGGCGCTCACGCTCTTCGCCGGCCCCGTGACATCCTATCTCGACAACACCGCGGCCCAGCTTTATGCACCGCAGACGTACATCTCTGCCGTGCTCGGCAGCGATATCGAAGGCTGAGACCATGCAACGGCGGTTCCTGCCCCACCCTCTTCTGACGCTGGCGCTGATCGTCGTATGGTTGCTGCTCATCAACGACCTGTCGCTCAACGCGCTGGTCATGGGCACGATCCTGGGCGTCGTGATCCCGTTCTTCACCGCGCCCTACTGGCCCGGCCGGGTCCGGCTGAAGAGCCTACGCGTCGCCGTGGCCTACATCCTGATCGTGCTCTGGGACATCGTGGTCGCCAACGTCGTGGTCGCGGCGATCATCCTCTTCAAGCCGAATTCGCGGATCAATTCGCAGTGGGTGACCGTGCCGCTCGACATCCGATCGCCCGAGGCCATCGCGCTTCTCGCGGGCACCATCACGATGACGCCCGGCACGCTGTCGAGCGACCTGTCGGCCTGCGGGCGGGCGCTGCTGGTGCACTGCCTGGACACCGACGACCCGGACGAGGTGCGCGACACCATCAAGCACCGCTACGAACGCCGGTTGAAGGAGCTGTTCGAATGATCGAGATCGCCCTTGCCTTCGCCTTCGGCTGCTTCGGGCTGGCCGCACTGTTCAATCTCTACCGCATCGTGATGGGCCCGAATCCCGGTGACCGGATTCTCGCGCTGGACACGCTGGTGATCAACGCCATCGCGCTGATCGCGCTCTACGACGTGGCGCTCGACACTCAGGTCTATTTCGAGGCGTCGATGCTGATCGCGATGACGGGCTTCGTCTCTACCGTGTCTTATGCGCGCTACATCCTGCGCGGCGACGTGATCGAATGAGGAGAGCGGCATGACGAATGTCTGGGTGGAAATCGCGATCTCGGCCTTCCTCGTGATCGGGGGCATCTTCGGGCTGGTGGGCAGCTACGGGCTGGTGAAGCTCCGGGGCTCGATGCGCCAGCTGCACGCCCCCACGAAGGCGACGACGCTGGGCGTGGGCGGCGTCCTGATCGCCTCGATGCTGTTTTTCCTCTTCGTGGACGGCAAGGCCTCGCTGCACGAGCTGCTGATCACGATCTTCCTGCTTCTCACGGCGCCCGTCACGGCACAATTCATCGCCAAGACACACATTCACAGGCAGGAGCGGCCGACCACGCTGCCGTCCACCGGCACCGGCCGTCCCTGGGCCAGTTTCGAGAGCGACGAGGAGCGCGCGCGCCTGGAGGCCGAGGCCGACGGCGCGCCGGAGCGCGTGCGCTAGGTATCCGGCCGATCGTCCCGCGGATCTTCGGCGTCGGTTGGTTCGTCGTCCCCCGCCGCCTCACGGGTGCGGCAAAGCCAGTCCGGCGCCGTGACGCGCCATAGCGGCACGCCGGTCGTGACCGCGGCACGGCCGATCATGTGCGCGGCAAGCGGCGCGGTGAGCAGCAGGAAAAGCAGGATCGCCACCGCGCGAATGGTCACGTCCGCCGATCCGAAATGCACCGCGGCGGCGGCGAGCGTAAGCCCGCAGGCCAGCGTGGCGAGCTTGGTCGAGGCGTGCATCCGCACGAGCACGTCGGGCATCCGCAGAAGCCCCACGGCCCCCAGAAGCCCGAAGGCGGTGCCTAGCAGCACCAGTCCGGCCACGACAGCTTGCGTCATCGTCCGCTCCTTCCCTCGTCGCGCCGGATGCGCTGCCGCTCCGCGAAACGGGCCAGCGCCACGGTGGCGAGGAAGCTCACCAGCGCCAGCACGAGCGCCACGTCGAGGAAAGCCGGCGTGTCGTAGCGGATCGCGGCGAGGCCGCAGAACGCGACGATCGCCACCGTCATCATGTCGAGTGCCACGACCCTGTCGGGCAGGCTTGGCCCCAGCACGAGGCGCGCAAAGATCAGCGCCACCGACAGCACGATCATGCCCAGCCCGGCGTCCAGTGCGAGCGTGTAGAACGATTCCATCACTCTCCCTCCACCGCGTCGATCACCCACCGCTCCATGCCGCGCTTGAGTTGGGCGCAGAGTTCGTCCGGATCGTCCACGAACATCGCATGCACCGCCAGTGTCTTGCGGTCGCGGCTCACGTCCAGGCTGAGCGTGCCGGGGGTGAGCGAGATCAGGTTGGTGACAAGCAGGATGCCCACGTCCGAGGTCACGTCGAGCGGCACCTCGATGATCTGCGGGCGCGCGCGCTCTTTCGGCGTGACGATGTCCCAGGCCACGGCGAGGCTGGAGACCACCAGTTCGTAGAGGAACATGACCACCAGGCGCACCCAGGCGAAAACGCGTCGGAAATAGAGCCGTTCGCCGGTCAGCGGCTTGACCATCCAGAGCACGCCGAAGCCCAGCACGAAGCCGGTCAGAAGGCCGCTCAGCGTGGTGGACCCGGTCAGCGCCACCCAGACGACAGCCAGCAGCAGGTTGATGCCGAACGCGTTCATTCGGCTCCTCCCGGCATCACAGGCGTGCCCAGCACCGCGGCGACATAGGCCGAGGGATCGAGCAGTTGCTCGGCCGACCGCTCGGCAAAGACCACGAAAGGCTCGGGGAAGAGACCGATCACGACCGTCAGCGCGGCGAGCCCCGCGATCGGCAGCAGAAGCGCGCCCCGCGCCGGTCCGTCCAGACGGTCGAGCGTCGGGGAGATTCCGTCGGGATGCGGCTCCCAGAAGGCGGCGGCCCAGATCTTGGTCATCGAGTAGATGGTAAGCAGCCCGACGGCCAGCGCCACCCCCGCGATCACCCAGCCCTCCACCTCGAGCGCCGCCCGCACAAGCAGGAACTTGGCCCAGAAGCCCGAAAGCGGCGGGAAGCCTGCCAGCGAGAAGGCCGGCACGAGAAACAGCAGCGCCAGGAGCGGCGCGGACTTGTAAAGCCCGCCGATCCGCGCCAGCGCCTCGCTTCCCGTCAGCCGCTGCGCGACCCCCGCGATCAGGAAGAGGTTCGCCTTCACGATGATGTGGTGCACGAGGTAGAAGACGGCACCGACAAGCGCGAGCGGCGTGAGCAGCGCAAGCCCCATGATCATGTAGCCGATCTGGCTCACGATGTGGAACGACAGGATCTTGCGCATCTCGTTCTGCGCGGCCGCCCCCAGAACGCCCGTCACCATGGTCAGCCCGGCGACCCACAGCAGCACGGTGTGCGTGGTGCCCGTGTCGTGGTCGAAGATCAGCGTGAAGCTGCGGATGAGCGCATAGACCCCGACCTTGGTCAGCAGCCCGGCGAAGACCGCCGAGACCGCGAAGGCCGGCGTGTGGTAGGAGGCCGGAAGCCAGAAGAAGAGCGGAAAGACCGCCGCCTTGATCCCGAAGGCGATCATGAAGAGCATCGCGATCAGCGTCATGAGCTCGGGCGCGAGCGTGTCGGTCGCCTGCGACAGGTCGGCCATGTTGAGCGTGCCCGTGACCCCGTAGATCACGCCGATGGCGGTCAGGAACAACAGTGTCGAGACGAGGTTGAGCGCCACGTATTTCACGCCGCCGTCGATCTGCTCGGGCCGCCCGCCCAGCACCAGAAGGCCGAAGGACGAAATCAGCATGACCTCGAACCAGACGTAGAGGTTGAAGAGGTCGCCGGTCAGGAAGGCGCCCGTCACCCCCGCCAGCAAGACCTGGTAGAGCGCGTGAAAGCCCAGCCGCTCGAGCCTGGGCTCGATGTCGGCCAGCGCATAGACCGCGACCGCGAGGCCGACGATCGCGGTGATCAGAACCATGACCGCCGCCAGGAGGTCCGCGACCAGCGTGATGCCGAAGGGCGCGGGCCAGCTGCCCATCTGGGCCGAGAGCACGCCCTCTGCCAGCACCTCCTGCATGAGCGCGACGGCCGCCAGCAGCGCGGCGGCCGATCCCCCGACCGATATCCAGCGCCCAGCCGCATCCGCCCGCAACAGGAAGGCCGCGACCGCCGTGACGAAGGGGATCGCGATGGGAAGGACGAGAAGCCAGCTCACCGCCCGTCCTCCTCGGGCTCGGCCAGCCGCATCTCGTCGCCCCGGAGCGTCCCGAGCTCGGTCCAGGCGCGCAGAAGAAGCACGACCGCGAAGGCGAAAAGCCCGAAACCGATCACGATGGCGGTCAACACCAGCGCTTGCGGCAGGGCGTTCGCGACCATGCCCGCGGGCGCGTCGGCGCCCTCGGCGATCAGCGCGGGCGCGCCTTCGGTCAGCCGGCCTCCGGTGAAGATCACCAGGTTCGCGGCGTTCGACATCAGAAGCAGGCCGAAGACGAAGCGCAGCATGTCGCCCGCCAGCATCAGGTAGACGGCGGCGGCGACCAGCGCACCGCAGACGATGGCGAGCAGAAGCTCCATCAGACCTCCTCTTCGATCGCGAAGACCAGCGTCAGGACCGAGCCGAAGACGACCAGATAGACCCCGATGTCGAAGACCAGAACCGTCGAAAGCGGCAGGCCCTTGTCATCCTCGGTGGCACCGAGAAACAGCCACTGCCCGGTGAAGAACACGTCGCCGAAAAGCGCCGCGGCAAGCCCCGCGGCAAGAGCGATGCCAAGCCCCGCCATGGCGATGCCCTGCGGCTCCAGCCGCAGCGCGGCGCGCGCGTCCTGCGTGCCCACGGCAATGGCGTAGAGCACGAAGCCCGTGGCGCCGATCAACCCGCCGATGAAGCCGCCGCCCGGCTCGTTGTGCCCCCTGAGCAGCATGTAGATCGAGAAGAGCATGAGCAGCGCGGCCAGATAGCGGGTGCCCGCCCGCAGCAGGATGGAGTTCATTTCTCGGCTCCCTTTCCCGACTGGCGCAGCAGCGCATAGGCCGACAGCGCCGCGATCACCACCACCGCGATCTCGCCGAAAGTGTCGAGCGCGCGGAAATCGACGAGGATGACGTTGACGATGTTGCGTCCGAACGCCTCGGGCCAGCTCGCCGCCTCGAAGTACTCGGTAAGACGCCGATCGAAGGGCACGGTGAGCACGGCGAGCACGATCAACGTGACCGACGCGCCCAGCCCCGCCGCAAGCGCCGCGTGGCCCGCGCGGAACCGGTCGGGTGTCAGCGCCGGCAGGCGCAGCATCACCACCGCGAGCAGGACAACGACCAGCGTTTCGACCAGAAGCTGCGTGATGGCCACGTCGGGCGCCCCGTAAAGGATGAAGACCAGCGCCACGCCGATGCCGACGGCGCCCAGCCCTGCTATGGCCGCGATGCGCGAGTTGGTGACCATGGCGAGCGCGGCGCCGGCGAGGATCAGCGCGGCGATGGCTGCCTGCTGCCATGTGGGGGGAACCGGGGCGGGCGCGATCTCGGGCAGCCCGGCCCACAGCATCGTGCCCACGAGCCCCGCCAGAATGGTGGCGAAGGTGGCGGCCAGATAGGTGCCCAGTTGCCCGTTCTGGATGATGCCCGTCTGCCAGCCCGCAAGCGCCTTCAGGCCGTCGAGCAGGCGGTCCCAGCCCGCGTCGAGGCTGGGCAGTCTGCCGAACACCGCCGCGAGCCCCCGGCGCAGCGACCGATGCGCGAGATAGAGCACGATCCCGAGCGCGAAGGTGGCGATGCTCAGGATGAGCGGCATGTTGATACCGGCCCAAAGCTGTAGCGGCTTCACTTCGCCGACCTCCCCGGTGAGCGAGACGACCGTGGGCTGAACGAGCGCCTGTTGCAGCAGATCGGGCTGCAACCCGAAAAGCGCCCCGAGCCCTGCGAGGATCACGGGCCCCGCCAGCATCTGCCAGGGCGCCTCGCGGGGGGTGCGCGGCATCTCGCCCGACCGGCTCCAGAAGGGACGGAGCGCGACGACACCGGCCACCGCCATCATCAGCGCGTTCGACAGCAGCATGGACCCCGCAACGAGCACCGGCTCGGAGGCCACGGCGAGCGCGCCCGCGTATTTCAGTTCCTTCGAGATGAAGCCCAGAAGCGGCGGGAAGCCTGCCATCGACATCGCCGCCACCGCCGCGGCCACGGCCGTCACCGGCATCGCACGGCCGAGGCCGCCTAGCAGGTCCGCCTCACGCGTGCCGGTCGCCTTGTCCATGCAGCCCACCACCAGGAAGAGCGCGGCCTTGTAGAGCGAGTGAACGACGAGGAAGGTCGCGAACGCCGTCATCGCATAGCCCGACTCCTGCCCCAGGAAGAGCGTGAGCGTGCCGAGCGCCATCAGCGTGGTATAGGCCAATGCCTGCTTGAGGTCGGTCTGCCGCAGCGCAAGGATGCTGGCATAGACCGCCGTGACGGCGCCGAAGATCGTCAGTGTCCAGAGCCAGACATCGGTGCCCGAAAGCGGCGGGTGCAGCCGCGCCATGACGTAGACGCCCGCCTTCACCATCGTGGCCGAGTGCAGGAAGGCGCTGACCGGCGTGGGCGCCGCCATCGCGTTGGGCAGCCAGAAGTGGAACGGCACCTGCGCCGATTTGGTAAAGGCGCCGATCAGGATCAGCACCAGGATCGGCAGGTAGAGCGCATGGGCCTTCAGGTCCTCGCCCTGCGTCACGATCTGGGCCAGCGAGGTGGTACCGGCAGCGAAGCCCAGCAGGATCAGGCCGGCGAGAAAGGCAAGCCCGCCCGCGGCCGTGACCAGCAGCGCCTGCAGCGCGTTGCGGCGCGCGCCCTCCTGCTCGTGCGAGAAGCCGATCAGCAGGTAGGAGGTGAGCGTGGTCAGTTCCCAGAACACGAACAGCGTGATCAGGTCGTCCGCCAGCACGAGCCCCAGCATGGAGAGCATGAAGGACGTGAGGTAGAGCGCGAATCGGTCGTAGTGCGCGTGCCCGGCCAGGTAGGTGTTGGAATAGAGCAGCACCAGCGTGCCGATCCCGGAGATCAACAGCGCGAAGGTCAGCGCCAGCCCATCCAGCAGGATGCCCAAGGAGATGCCCAGCGAAGGCACCCAGTCGAGCTGCCAGCGAAGGACCTCGCCCCGCGCCACGTCCGGCACGGTCGACATGAAGACGGCGAAGAGGCCGGCGGCCAGCAGGATTGGCAGCACGCCCGCCGCGCCGTTCCCGGCCGGTTTTCCCGAGGTCTCGGCTCCGGCCATCAGGATTTTGCCCCGGTGCCCTTGGCGCGACTCCGCAGGTCGTCCGACAAACCGCCAGGACCGCAGTCCCGCACCAGGTTACCGATAGGCATCGAATGACCCTCGCCTGTCCCGCACCGTCTTCGAGGCGTGCTTCCGCTGAGCGCGAGAGATAGGTCTTCTTGCGCGCGATTGCCAACCGGTTTTCCGCGATGGCCGGTCTGGCCCGATTTGTCCGGCGCACGGCCTGTGCAAGGCGATGGCCTCTCCGCAGCCCTGCGGGCCTTGGCCGATCCCCGATGGGCTCGCGGCGCGCCCCCGCTTCGCCCGAGGCGAATTTTCCGGCGTCCGCCCAATTCTTGAGCGTCTTGAAAACCGACCCGCTTGCCCGTGATGGGCGCGCCAGACCCGCGCGGTGTCCGTACCGCATATTGGCGCCGCACGCTCGGGCTTCGGACGGCACCGGGTAAGCCATGAGGCCGGCACGGCGCGAAGGACGCGCCAGACCGAACCCGGCCAGCCCGCTTCCGGACAGGACGCCGCGCCCGACGCGTGAACGCGGCCGCGGAGCACGCTTTTTTCGACGCGGCGCAGGCGCGAATGGCACCGGCAAGCTGGAACGGTTCACCGGCGCCGGGGCGACTATGCGAACATATGTTCCAATTTGCGCCGGATATCGCGCAATAATCTCATTTTGGTCGATATCAAGGTTGTAACATCCAACCTCTGGTTATAGCGTTAACTAATATATGGTGTGACGTTAAAAATCTTGGGGTGTCAGGGTTGGGATCGGCTCGAGGTATCGACACCACGTGCGAACCCGCGCGTGTTCCGGACATGCTGGACTACGACCGGCTTGACCGCCAGGCGGGCTTCCTGCTCCGGCTGGCGCAAATCCAGATCTTCGACGCCTATTTCAGGGATTTCGCGCCGCGGTCGCTCCGCCCGGGCATGTTCTCGGCGCTTGTGCTGATCGACCGCAACCCGGGTATCCGGCACGGGCTTCTGGCCGCGGCGCTGCGGGTGAAGCTCGCGCACATGACGAAGCTTCTCAACGCACTGGAAGCGGAGCGCCTGATCGAGCGGCACCAGCCGCCGGAGGATCGCCGCTCCGTCCTTTTCTACACCACGCCCGAGGGGCACGCCTTCGTCGCAAAGGCCACGCCCGAGCTTTATGCCCACGACGACCGCCAACTGGACCACCTGACCGCGCGGGAACGTCGCCAGTTCATCCGCCTTCTGCGCAAGTTCGTCGGGATGCCGCCGCTCCAGGACGACTGAGCGGTTCGTCCGGGGCGCGCGTGGCCCATTTGCGCGACAGGTTTCGACCGGCAGGACGGCTCGGCACTCAGCCGCCGCCCTTGATCGCGTCCGCCGCCGCGCGGGCGATCACGCGTTCCTCGTTCGTGGGAATGACCATGACCGTCACGGCTGCGTCGCCCACGCTCACCACGCGGTCATGCGCCGCGTTGGCCCCCTCGTCGAGATCGATCCCGAGCCAGCCCATCGGCGCGCAGACCTCGCGGCGGATGCGGTCGGAGTTCTCTCCGATCCCGCCGGTGAAGACGACCGCGTCGAGACCTTCCATGGCCGCGGCCAGCCCTCCGAGCTCGCGCCGGATGCGGAAGGTGAAATAGGCGATGGCCTCGTCGGCGCGCGGATCCTCCGACGCCTCGAGCGCGCGCATGTCGTTGCTGATCCCGGAAAGCCCCAGCAGCCCCGAGCGCCGGTAGAGCATGTCGGAGATCGCGGCGGCGTCGAGCCCCTCTACCTCCAACAGGTAGAGCACGACGCCAGGGTCCAGCTGGCCGCACCGCGTCCCCATCGGCAGCCCGTCGAGCGCGGTGAAGCCCATCGTCGAGGCCACGGACCGCCCGCCCACGATGCCGCACATGGACGCGCCGTTTCCGAGATGCGCCACGGCAACGCGGCCCGCGTGCAGGTCGGGCGCCGTGCGGGCGAGTTCGCTCGCGATGAACTCGTAGCTCAGCCCGTGAAAGCCGTAGCGGCGCACGCCTTTCTCGTAATACTCGCGCGGCAGGCCGAACACGTCGTTGACGAAGGGGTGGCGGCGGTGGAACGCGGTGTCGAAGCACGCCACCTGCACCGCCTCGGGAAAGGCCGCGCGCGCGCCGTCCACCCCGGCCAGGTTGTGCGGCTGATGCAGGGGCGCGAAGGGTTCGAGCGCCTTCAACCCCGCGATCACGTCGTCGTCGAGCCGCACCGGACGGTCGTGGTCCGTGCCGCCGTGAACGATGCGATGGCCCACCACGGCGACCTCCGCATCGGCGAAGGCCTCGCGCACCGCGTCGATGGCCGCGCGAAGCGCCTCAGCGTGATCGGCACCCCGCCCGCCCAGATCCCTCTGGGCGAGGACGGCGCCCGTGTCGTCGGAGAGCTCCAGCGTCGCGTCGCCGCCGATCCGGTCCACAAGGCCGGTCGCGCGGCAGGACAGTCCATCCAGCGCGAAAAGCGCGAACTTGAGCGAGGACGACCCCGCGTTGACCGTCAGCGCATGGGTCGTCATTCCGCGTCCTCCGCCGTCTTGCCGGTGATGCGCGCGTGGTGCAGCGCCGCCACCGCGCAGGAGGCCAGGCGCGACATGTCGTCGTCGGAGCGCGAGTTCAGGATCACCGGGACGCGCGCGCCCAGCACCAGCCCCGCGCCCTCGGCGTGGCTGATGAAGGTGAGCTGCTTGGCCAGCATGTTCGCCGCGTCGATGTCGGGGGCGACCAGCACCTCGGCGTGACCGGCCACCGGCGACTTCAGGCCCTTGGTGCGCGCCGCGCCGATGTCGACCGCGTTGTCCATGGCGAGGGGCCCCTCCACCAAACCGCCCGTGATCTGCCCGCGATCCGCCATCTTCGACAGAAGCGCCGCGTCGATCGAGGACGGCATGTCCGGGTTCACGTTTTCCGTCGCCGACAGCACGCCCACCTTCGGCGTCTCGATGCCGATCGAGCGCGCCACGTCGATGGCGTTCTGGACGATGTCGACCTTGACGCGCAGATCGGGGGAGATGTTGATCGCCGCGTCGGTCACCAGAAGCGGGTGGCCGAGCCCCGGCACGTCCATGACGAACACATGGGTGAAGCGCCGGTCGCCGCGCAGCCCCTTTTCCCTGTCGACCATCGGGCGGAGCAGCTGATCGGTGTGCAGATGCCCCTTCATCACGCCGCCCGCGCGGCCCTCGTGGACCAGCGCCACGGCGCGGCGCGCGGCGGCGGCGTGATCGGCCTCGTCCACGATCTCGATGTCCGTCAGGTCGGCGCCGATCTCCTCGGCCGTCGCGCGGATCTTGTCGGCGCACCCCACGAGGATCGGCGTGATGAGCGTGTGCTTCATCCCGAGCAGCGCGCCGCCGAGCGAAAGCGCCTCCTCGGGACAGACCACGGCCGTGGGCAGCGGCGGCAGCGGCTCGGCGCGGCGCAAGAGTTCCTCGAAATGGCGGTGGCGCTGAACGACGAGCCCCGGCAGATCGCGGTCGTCGTAGCTCATCTTCTCGCGCGGGGCCTCGACCACCGCCTCGCCCGTCGTGACGAGCGCGTCGTCGCCGGCGCGGCGCACCTCCGTCTCGAGCGTCACGGTGCCCTCGGCCGCGTCCTTCGCGATGACCCGGACCCGGCTCACCAGCTCCTCGCCGGCATGGGCGCGGCCACAGAAATGCAGGGTCTGGCTGCGGTAGAGCGTGCCCGCCCCGGGAAGCACGTTGCCGATCACCGCCGAGATGAGGGAGGCGATGAACATGGACGGCGCCGGCGGCTCCCTCGGCCCTTCCCCGTCGGGATCTACCAGGTGCATCGGATTGTGATTGCCCGAGACGTTGGCGAAGATCACCATGTCGTCCTGCGTGCAAAGCCGTTTGAGCTCGGAGCTGTCGCCGACGGACAGCTCGTCGAAGGTCTTGTTCTCGATCAGCATGCGTCGATCGCCCTAACCCGGTGTGCCGTGGTGCCTTTGGCGGGGGCGCGCGCCGCCCGCACCGGCAGGATGCCGCCCCCACGCGACGATAGGAACCCCCCATGACGCCGGCGTGACGGCCTCAGCCGAAACGGACGAGCGCATCGGCCGCGACCGCGCGCGTCGGCGCGCAGATCAGCGGATTGATCTCGACCTCGACGAGCCGGTGCGCCTCGGCCGCGACGAAGCGCTGAAGCGCCATCGCCGCGGCGAGGATCGAGGCCCGGCACGCGGGCGGGCGGCCGCGATACCCCGCGAGGAGCGGCGCGGCGCGCAACCCGTCGAGCGCCGCGGCGATCTCGTCCTCGCCCGAGGGGACCAGAAGGCTGGCGCTGTCGGCCAAAAGCTCGGTCAGCACCCCGCCGGCGGCGAGCGTCAGCACGAAACCATGCGCCGGATCGCGGGTGACACCGAGCAGGAGTTCCGCCACACCGTCCTCCACCATCTCCTCGACGAGAAAGCGCGCCCCCGGCATCCCCGCCGCCGCCCTTCGCGCCGCCTCGGGCGTGGAGAGGCCGAGCGCCACCGCGCCGGACTCGCTCTTGTGGGCGATGCCGAGCGCCTTGACCGCCACGGGGCCGCCGAGCCGGCCGGCCGCCAGCCCCGCGGCGGCCGGACCCTCCACCGTCTCGCCCCGGGGCACCGGCACCCCGTGGGCGGCAAGCGCCGCCTTGGCCTTCGCCTCCGACAGAAGGCGCGGCGCCGCGCGCCCCGCACACGGGTGGAGCAGCGGCGCAGGCGCCACGGGCGCGCCCGCGACGCGGGCGAATGCAGCGAGAGCCTCGAACGCCGGCTCAAGTCCCGCCATCGGCACGACGCCACCCGCCATCAGCCGCGCTGCGACCGGTTCGGGCATGCCTTCGGGCAGGGTTGAGACCACGAGGAGCGGGCGCGCCACGCGCGCCCGCGCGGCGAGCGCCGCTGCGACGACGCAGTCCCAGCCCGCCGTCTCGCAGCGATCGGCGCGCGGGAAATCGGCGATGACGGCCATCGCGGCGAGGTGGGGGCCGTCCATCGCGGCGAAGGTTTCGGCCATGCGCCCGGCGTCGCCCCAAACATAGGTGTGGTAGTCGAGCGGGTTGGCCAGCGCCACCATCGGTCCCAACGCCGCGCGCAGCCGGGCGCGCTGCGGGTCCGTCAGCGCCGGGAAGGCCAGGCCCCGCGCAAGCCCCGCGTCGGCGGCGAGGCTCGCCTCTCCGCCCGAACTCGACAGCGCCGCAAGGCCGCCCCGGGCAAGACCGCCCGTCATGTGCCCGAGCTTCAGCGCCTCGAGGAAGCCCGGCAGGGTTTCGACCTCGGCAAACCCCAGCCGCGCGAAGAAGGCCCGCGCACCCGCCGCGTCGCCCGCGAGCGAGCCGGTGTGCGACAGGGTGGCGGCCCGTGCCTCGGTCGAGCGGCCCGCCTTCAGGACCACGACGGGCAGCCCCCGCGCCCGGATCCAGGCGGCGAGCGCCTCCCACGCGGCGATGTCGCGGACACCCTCGACATGCAGGCCGAGCGCCGTCACCCGCGGATCCGCCGCGAGCGCGTGCGCGATCTCGGCCAGGCCCGTCTGCGCCTGGTTGCCCGCGGTGACCGCGTAGGCCAGCGGCAGTGCCCGCGCCTGCATGGTGAGATTGATGGCGATGTTGGAGCTTTGCGTGACGATGGCGACGCCCGTCGGCACGCGCACCCCGCCATGCTGGTCCGGCCAGAGAAGCGCGCCGTCGAGATAATTGACGAAACCGTAACAGTTGGGGCCGATGATCGGCATTGTGCCGGCCGCGTCGACGAGCGCCCGCTGCAAGGTGCCCGATCCCGTGCTTTCGGCCTCGGCCTCGGCGAAGCCCGAGGCGAAACAGACCGCCCCGCCGGCGCCCAGCTCCGACAGGCGCCGCACCGCCGCGACCGTGGCGCCACGATTGATGGCGACGTAGGCCGCGTCGGGCGGGCCGGGCAGATCCTCGAGCCTGACGAATGTGCGGCGGCCGGAGATCTCGGGCGCCGTCGGGTGGATCGGCCAGACCTCGCCCGGAAAGCCCATGGCATCGAGCGCGGCCACCACCGCGCGCCCCCAGCCGCCGCCGATCACCGCGACCGAGCGCGGTCGGAGCAGACGGGAGAGGTCGCGCGGGCCGGCCGCCGCGGTCATGGGGGCGCTGCCCCCGTCGCGCGTGCCGCGCGACTCCCCCGGAGTATTTCTTCCCAAGAAGAAGGACCGGGCGGGCGCATGGCCGTCAGCTGCCGCGCGGCCGGAGAAGCTCCCGCCCGATGATGTGGCGCTGGATTTCCGACGTGCCGTCCCAGATCCGCTCCACCCGGGCGTCGCGCCAGAACCGCTCCAGCGGGTAGTCGTCCATGAGGCCCATGCCGCCGAAGACCTGGATCGCCATGTCCGTGACGCGGGCGAGCATCTCCGTGGCGTAGAGCTTGGCCGATGCGATTTCCCGGTTGGCGGGCAGATCCTGGTCGAGCCGCCATGCGGCGGCGAGCGTCAGCCAGTCCGCAGCGTCGATCTCGGTCACCGCGTCGGCGAGCTGGAAGGACACGCCCTGGAAGCGGCCGATCGTCTGCCCGAACTGCCAGCGCGCCGCGGCATGATCGAGCGCGAGGTCGAAGGCGCGCCGGGCGCGGCCCACGGCCATCGCCGCGACGGTGATCCGGGTCGCGTAGAGCCATGTGTTCATGACCTCGAAGCCGCCGTCCACCTCGCCCAGGACCTGCGCGTCCGGCAGGCGGCAGTCGTCGAAGTCGAGGATGCAGTTCGCGTAGCCCCGGTGGCTGACGCTCCGGTATCCCTCGCGCACGGTGAAGCCCGGCGTGCCGCGGTCGACGAGGAAGGCGGTGATGCGCTTCTTCGGACCGTGGGGCGTGTCGTCCTCGCCGGTTGCGACGAAAACGATAAAGAAATCGGCATGATCCGCGCCGGAGATGAAGTGTTTTGTGCCGTTCACCACCCAATCGCCATCCACCCGCCGGGCGGAGCATTTCATGCCGCGCACGTCCGAGCCCGCCTCGGGCTCGGTCATGGCGAGGGCGTCCATCCGGTCGCCCCGCACCGCGGGGAGGAGGTAGCGCTCGCGCTGCTCTCCCGCGCAGGCCATCAGGATGTTCTGCGGACGCCCGAAGAAATGGGTGAGCGCCATCGAGCCCCGGCCAAGCTCGCGCTCGACCAGCGCGAAGTCGAGATGCGAAAGCCCCGCGCCGCCGACCGTTTCGGGAAAGTTGCAGGCGTAGAAGCCCAGTTCGATGACCTTGCGCCGGATCTCCGCTGCGAGTTCCGGGGGCACGACCCCCGTGCGCTCCACCTCCGCCTCGTGGGGATGGATCTCGCGCTCCACGAAGCTGCGCACGGTGGCGACGATCATCTCCTGTTCTTCGCTCAGGCCCAGCTGCATGCGCTCATCCCCCCGCCCGGGTGGCGGCGAGCCGCGCGATGGCGGCGGCGACCTCGGGCTCGGGCGCGCAGGCGCGCCGCGTCGCGAGGTTGACGTGGATGAGCAGCTGGTCGCAGGTCGCCAGAAGCGCCGCGTCGGTCGCGCGCTTCATCTCGTGGAAGAGCCGCAGCTTCTTGCCTTCGCCCTGCGTGACACGCGTTTCCACGGAAATCTCCTCACCGGCAAGGGTTTCGGCAAGGTACCTTATGTCGGTTTCGACGGTGAAATAGCTGAGCCCGCGGGCGACGTAGGCCTCCATCGCGCCGATGGCGGCGAGGACCGTTTCGGCCGCGTCGGAAAAGACCTGCCCGTAGCGGCCCTCGTTCATGTGCCCGTTGTAGTCGGTCCAGTCCACCGGGACGACCCGGCGCTGGGTCTCCATCAGGGCGCCGACCACGGGGGTGGGCCGAAGGCGCGCCTCGTGCTCGCCGACCACCCGGCCCGCCGCCGCGCCGCGCGCCTTCAGCGCCCGCAGGAGTGCCACGAGATTGTCGTCGCGCAGACGCGCCAGCTCCCCGATGGTCATGTGCCCCGATTGCGCGTCCGATTGCGTGGCGATCTCCTCCACCAGCGCATCGTCGAGCGCGGGCACGTCCATGAGCTTCGTCCATGGCCATTCGAGGGCCGGGCCGAACTGGGCCAGGAAATGCCGCATCCCCTGTTCGCCCCCGGCGAGGCGGTAGGTCTCGAAAAGTCCCATCTGCGCCCAGCGAAGGCCGAAGCCCATCCGGATCGCGTCGTCGATCTCTGCGGTCGTGGCGATGCCGTCCTTCACAAGCCAGAGCGCCTCGCGCCACACGGCCTCGAGAAAGCGATCGGCGAGGTGAGCGTCGATCTCGCCGCGCACGCGCAGTGGCAACATGCCGACCGCGGAAAGGATTTCGGACGCTTTCTCAATGGTGTCCGGCTCGGCCTTCGCGCCGCCCACGAGCTCGACCAGCGGCAGAAGGTAGACCGGGTTGAACGGATGGGCGACGAAGATGCGGCCGGGCCGGGCCGCCCCTTCCTGCAATTGGGAAGGCTTGAACCCGGAGGTGGAGGAGCCGATGAGCGCCGCCTCCGGCGCCGCCGCCTCGATCTCGCGGAAGACCCGGTGCTTCAGGTCGAGCCGTTCGGAGGCGCTTTCCTGTATCCAGTCCGCATCCGCGACCGCCTCGGCGATGCTGCCCGCGAAATCGAGCCGGCCCTCGGCGGGCAGTGCCACATCGTAGAGCATCGGCAGCGCGCGCCGCGCCGCGGCGAGACCCTCGGCGATCTTGCGCTCCGCGTCCGGGTCGGGGTCGAAGACGCGCACGTCCCATCCGTTGAGAAGAAAGCGCGCGGCCCAGCCAGAGCCGATGACGCCGCCGCCTATGATGGCCGCCGTTCCGGTCATCGCGCGAACGCCCCCGTCCCGACGGCGCCGCGGGCGATCCGCGCCGCTCTGGCCGGCACCCTGGCACGCGCCGGGTGAGACGCGGCCCTCCGCGGGGCGACGCCCCGCCCTCCGCACGCGCAGCACCGGGACAGTCGAGCGACGCGCTTCATGCCATGTCCTGCTTCTTGAGGCCGAGCTTTTCGCGCACCTCCGCGGGCGTCATCACCCGCGCGCCCAGCCCCTCGACGATGCCCACCGCCTTCTCGACGAGCTGGGCGTTGGTGGCGAGTACGCCCTTCTCGAGATAGAGATTGTCCTCCAGCCCGACGCGGACATGCCCGCCGGCGAGCACGGCGGCGGCGGCATAGGGCATCTGGTTGCGCCCCAGCGAGAAGGCCGAGAAGGTCCAGCCCTCGGGGATGTTGTTCACCATCGCCATCAGCGTGTTCAGATCGTCCGGCGCGCCCCAGGGCACGCCCATGCAGAGCTGCACCAGCACGTCGGGCGTGATCTTGCCGTCAGCGACGAGCTGTTTCGCATACCACAGATGGCCCGTGTCGAACGCCTCGATCTCGGGTTTCACGCCGAGATCGGTGATGCCCTTGCCCATCGCCTGGAGCATGCCGGGCGTGTTGGTCATCACGTAGTCCTTTTCGGCGAAGTTCATGGTGCCGCAATCGAGCGTGCAGATCTCGGGGCGGCACTCGGCGATGTGGGCGAGGCGCTCGGAGGCGCCGGCCATATCGGTCCCCCGGGCGAGCGGCAGGGGCGTCTCCGGGCCGCCGAAGACCAGATCGCCCCCCATGCCGGTGGTCAGGTTCAGCACCACGTCGGTGTCCGCGGCGCGGATGCGCTCGGTCAGCTCGCGGTAAAGGGCGAGGTCCCGGGCGGGCGCGCCGGTCTCGGGATCGCGGACGTGGCAGTGCACGATGGCGGCGCCGGCCTTCGCGGCGGCGATGGCGCTCCCGGCGATCTCGGCGGGTGAGCGCGGGACGTGCGGGCTCCGGTCATGGGTCGAGCCGGAGCCCGTGACGGCGCAGGTGACGAAAACCTCGCGGGACATTTCGAGCGGCATGGCATCCTCCGGGTCCAGTGCGATGCTAGGGTGCTGGCGCGGCATGCGTCCTTGCGGTATGCGACAATCATCATGCCGGAATGGACAGTCGGCGCATCGCGCCCGGTCGAGATCGACCTCCTCGTCTTCGACCGCTTCTCGAACCTCTGCCTTGCCAACGCGATCGAACCGATGCGCGCGGCCAACACCTTCGCAGGGCGGGACGCCTATCGCTGGCGCTTCGTCACGATCGACGGCGCGCCAGTGACCAGTTCGAGCGGGCTGCGCATGATGCCCGACGCGGCCGCAAGCCCCCGCGCGGTGGATTACCTCTTCGTCCTGGCGAGCTACGCGCCCGAGCGGCTGGACACGCCGGCCACGCGCCGCGCGCTGCGCGCGGCTGCCGGGCGCGCGGGCGTGGTCGCGGGGCTCGACACGGGGCCCTGGCTCCTGGCGGCGGCAGGGCTGCTCGACGGGCGGCGCGCGACCGTGCACTGGGACGCGCTCGAAAGCTTCGCCGAACGCTTCCCGCGGGTGGAGGCGCTGCGGGCGCGCGTCGTCTCGGACGGGCGGCGGCTGACCTGCGCGGGCGCGATGTCGGCCTACGAGATGGCGCTGGCGTTGGTGCGCGCGCATCTGGGCGAGGCCCCGGCGCTCGAGATCGAGGGGCTTTTCCTCGCCCGCGAACGGCGCGACGCGGATGGCGCGCCGCCCGCGGGGCTTGTCGGTCGGGCGCTCGCCCTCATGCGCGACAATCTGGAGGCGCCCCTGCCGATAGAGCTGCTGGCGCGGCGGCTGGGCTGCCAGCGCCGCACGCTGGACCGGCGCTTCCACGCCGAGCTCGGCGCGGCGCCGGGCCGCGTCTACCGCCACCTTCGCCTCTCGGCGGCGCGGCAGATGGCAGAGGCGGGTGCCGCACCGGTAAGCGAGATCGCGCTGCGCTGCGGCTATGCCGACCCGGCCGCCCTCGCCCGCGCCTTCCGCGCGCGCTACGGCGAAAGCATCAGCGCGCTTCGCCGCTAGCGTCGCCGTCGCCGGCCGGGCCCCGGAACCCGGTCGCGACCACGAATTTTTCCGAACTGTCCGCGCGCGAGGCGGGCGGCTTCACGTTGGCCACCTTGTCGAAGCGCCGCTTGAGGAGCGCCTGAAGCCCCTGCTCCGCCCCGCCCGCGAGCACCTTGGCCACGAAGGTGCCGCCCTCCTCCAGCACGTCGAAGGCGAACTCGGCCGCCGCCTCGCAAAGCGCCACGATCCGCAGGTGATCGGTCTGCTTGTGCCCGGAGGCGGCGGCGGCCATGTCCGACATCACCACGTCGGCCTTGCCGCCGAGCCACGCCTTCACCCGGTCGTCGGCCCCCTCTTCCAGGAAGTCGAGCCGGTGCAGCTCGGCGCCCGGGATCGCGTCCACCTCCTGCAGGTCGATCCCAAGCACGCGCCCCCGCGCCTTGCCCGGCTTCTGGCCGAGCGCGTTCACGCGCGCGACGGCCACCTGGCTCCAGCCCCCAGGCGCGCAGCCGAGGTCCACGACCCGCGCCCCCGGAACGAGGAAGCGGTACTTGTCGTCGATCTCGCTGATCTTGTAGGCCGCGCGGCCGCGATACCCCTCGTCGCGCGCGCGCTTCACGTAAGGATCGTTGAGCTGGCGCTGAAGCCAGCGCGTGGAGGACAGCTTGCGCCCCCGCGCGGTCTTCACCTTCACGGTCAGGTCGCGCTGGCCGCGTCCGGATGTGCCCTTGCGTCGTGTCATGGCAGTCCTTCCATCCCTCGCCGGGTCCGGCGCCGCGAGAATTTTCGATCGAAAATTCTCGGTCCCCCGCACGCTCAGAAGGGGCCGTCCTCGAGCACCCCGTCGGCCGTCATCTGCGCGTAGAGCAGCCCCTCGCGCAAGCCCCGGTCGGCCACCGACAGGCGATCGGTCGGCCAGACGCGCAAGAGCGCCTGCAGGATCGCGGAGCCCGACATGATCAGCGCCTGACGGTCCTGCCCGATGCGCGGATCGCGCCGGCGTCCTTCGGGCCCCATGGCGAGGTAGTCGCGGATCACCCGGTCGATCTGGTCGGAGGTCATGCGCAGCCCGTCCACCTTGGTCCTGTCATAGCGCTTGAGCCCCAGATGGCTCGCCGCCACCGTGGTCACCGTGCCGGACGTGCCCACGATCTGGAATCCCTCGCGGGCCTGCTCGTCCTTGTAGGGCGCGAAATCGGCCAGGTTCTCCTCGAAGAACCAGCTCATCAGCGCATAGCGCGCCGCGTCGTCCTCCACGTCGCGGAACTGGTCGCGCAGCGTCGCCACGCCGAGGGGCACGCTGATCCAGTCCACCACCTTGGCCGCCGGGAACGGGCTGTCGGTGGGGTGGAAGCCCGCGTGCAGGCGCATGATCGCGCGCGGGCGCTCGCGGTTGGGCACCGACGAGAGGTCGATCCAGACAAGCTCGGTCGAGCCGCCGCCGATATCGACCACCAGAAGCTGCTCGGTCCGGGTCGAGACGAGCGGCGCGCAGGAGATCACGGCGAGCCGCGCCTCCTCCTCGGGCTGGATGATCTCGAGGGCGAGGCCCGTCTCGCGTTCGACCTGGCGCAGGAAATCGCGGGCGTTGCCCGCGCGACGGCAGGCCTCTGTCGCGACGAGGCGCATCCGGCGGACCTTGTGGCGCTGGATCTTCTGCTGACAGATACGCAGCGCCTGTGTCGTGCGGCGCATCGAGCCACGACTGAGGTTGCCCGACCGCTCCAGCCCCATTCCGAGCTGGACGGTTTTCGAAAAACTGTCCACCACATGAAACTGGCTGCCCTTGGGCTGGGCAATCAGCATGCGGCAACTGTTGGTTCCCAGATCCAGCGCGGCGTAAAGCTCGGCGGGATCGGGCCGCGCGGGCGCGGGGCTTTCGACCGGAACCGGGACAGCGCCCGCACCCTTGGGACGCCTGGGCGCCATGTCACACGCCCTCCGATTTCAACTTGCTCCCAAGATACGGTGCGACGGCCGTTCCGGCAAGGTGTGCGCGCGCGGATTCCGCGCGCCACGCACGTCAGGGTTGTTGAACGCGCCTCATGCAGAAGCTGAGTAGAATTCCGGCGCCCGTCTGTGGCGCAGCGCGCGGCCCCGCCTTAGGCTGATGCTGTCTTGCGATGCGACGCGGCCCTGTCGCTTCGCGCGGCGCAATTGTCGAAATCAAGCATCGGCGCCGGAGCTCGCTGCTCTAGAGAGGACCAACCGAAGCGAGGGAATCATCCATGCCGGACGTCACCATCGTCTATTGGCGCGACATACCCGCGCAGGTCATCGTGGGCAAAGGCCGGCGCGGATCAAAGAAGCCCCTGCCCGAGCGGTTCGAACAGGCGATCGACCGCGCGGCGATGAAGGTGGGGGCGGCGGACACCGACGCTTATTTGGCCGAGTGGCGCAAGGCCGCGCCCTACGAGGTCGAGGGCGATCCCGCCGAGGTGGCGGAAGCGGAGGCCGCGCGCCTCGACGCGGATTATGATCAGGAGCGGCTCCGGGCGCTCATCGCGAATGACGGCTGGGCCTGACGGCCCCATGCGTTTGAAGGAGACCATCATGGCGCTGTTGAAATTCGGCCAGCGGAAAACGGGCGCGCCCGGTCCCGCGCGCCCCGAGTTCGAGGCTTTCCTCGAGAACTACTCCATCGAGGTGATGCCGCGCACCGCCGAGAAGGTGGAGGATTTCCGCACCCTCCTGCCCGCAGGCACCCGGGTCTACATCGCCCATATCGAGGGCACGCCCATTGCCGACATGGTGGCCACCGCCGCACGGCTGCGCGCCGAGGGCTATGAGCCGATGCCGCATTTCCCGGCGCGGATCATCAAGGACGCGGCCACGCTCGCGGACTGGATCGCCCGCTACCAGGGCGAGGCGGGCGTGCGCGAGGCGCTGCTGCTGGCCGGCGGGGTGGAAAAGCCTCACGGCGATTACCACTGCTCCATGCAGCTCATGGAAAGCGGCCTGTTCGACAAGGCCGGCTTCCGCCGCCTGCATGTGGCCGGGCACCCCGAGGGCAACCGCGACATCGACCCCGCGGGCGGCAGCGCGACCGTGGACGCGTCGCTTCGCTGGAAACAGGACTTCTCCCGGCGCACCGACGCGGAGATGGCGATCGTCACGCAGTTCGCCTTCGACGCAGAGCCGCTGATCGCGTGGGCGGACCGGCTTCGCGCCGAAGGCGTCACGCTGCCCATCCATATCGGCATCGCGGGGCCCGCGAAGCTGCAGACGCTGATCAAGTTCGCCGTGGCCTGCGGCGTCGGCCCCTCGCTCAAGGTGCTGCAGAAACGGGCGATGGACGTCTCGAAACTGCTGCTGCCCTACGAGCCGACCGAGGTTGTGGCCGAACTCGCCGCGCACAAGGCGCGCAATCCCGATTTCAACATCACCAACGTCCATTTCTTCCCGCTCGGCGGCATCAAGGCCAATGCCGAGTGGGCCCAGGCGCATGGCGGCGCCGCCGCCGCGCCCGCAACAGCAGCTTGAAAGGCATCACATGACCCGCACCGTCGTCGAGTCCAAGACTAAGACCGTCACCATCGGCTTTGACGAGCCGTTCTGCGTGATCGGCGAGCGCATCAACCCGACGGGCCGCAAGAAGCTCGCCGCCGAACTCGAGGCGGGCGACTTCTCCACCGTCGAGAAGGACGCGCTCGAGCAGGTGGCCTGCGGGGCGATGGTGCTCGACGTGAACGCGGGCGTCGTCTACAACTCGAACCCCAACCCCAACGAGACCGAGCCGCCGCTCATGCGGAAGATGATCGAGCTCGTGCAGGGGCTGGTGGACGTGCCGCTCTGCATCGACAGCTCGGTGCCCGCCGCGCTGGAGGCGGGGCTCGACGCGGCGGAGGGCCGCCCGCTTCTCAATTCCGTCACCGGCGAGGAGGAGCGCCTGGAGGCGATCCTGCCGCTCGTGAAGAAGTACAACATTCCCGTGGTCGCGATCTCGAACGACGACACGGGCATATCCGAGGATCCGGAGGTGCGCTTCGCGGTAGCGAAGAAGATCGTCGAGCGCGCGGCCGATCACGGCATTCCCGCCCACGACATCGTCGTGGATCCGCTCGTCATGCCCGTGGGCGCCATGGGTACGGCGGGGCGGCAGGTCTTCTCTCTCGTGCGGAAGCTGCGTGACGAGCTGGGCGTGAACACCACCTGCGGCGCCTCCAACATCTCTTTCGGCCTGCCGAACCGGCACGGGATCAACGCGGCGTTCCTGCCCATGGCGATCGCCTCGGGCATGACCTCGGCGATCATGAACCCGGTGCGCCAGGTCGAGATGGAGGCGATCAAGGCCGCGAACTTCCTGATGAACAACGACCCGAACGGCAGCGACTGGATCCGCTTCGCCCGCGTGCTCGAGGCCGTGCAGGGCGGCACGCCCTTCCCCGAGGCCGCCCGGGCGCAGGCCGCCGCGGGCGGTGGCGGGCGCGGCGGGCGCCGGGGCGGACGCCGCCGCAGCGCCTGAGCGAAGGCTCTCCGGGCCGGGACGGTGCAGCCGACGCGCGGCACCGTCCCGGCCCGTCCGTTTGCCGGATGCCGGGGCGCCTGCGCGCGCGTTCTACATGTGGACCACGCGATCGTAGGCGTCGAGCACGGATTCGTGCATCATCTCGCTGAGCGTCGGATGCGGGAAGACCGCCTGCATCAGCTCTGCCTCCGTCGTCTCCAGCGTGCGGCCCACGACGTAGCCCTGGATCAGCTCCGTCACCTCAGCGCCGATCATGTGCGCGCCCAGAAGCTCGCCCGTCGCAGCGTCGAAGATCGTCTTGACGAGGCCCTCGGGCTCGCCGAGCGCGATGGCCTTGCCGTTGCCTATGAACGGGAAGCGGCCCACCCTTATCTCGTGGCCGGCCGCCTTGGCCGCGGGCTCGGTCAGGCCCACGCTCGCCACCTGCGGGTGGCAGTAGGTGCAGCCCGCGATCTGCTCGGGCCGCACGGGATGGGGATCGCCGCCGGCGACGAGTTCGGCCACCATCACCCCCTCGTGGCTGGCCTTGTGGGCAAGCCATGGCGCGCCGGCGATGTCGCCGATGGCGTAGACGCCCTCGACCCCGGTGCGGCACATCGCATCCACCCTGATCTGCCCGCGCTCCACCGTGACGCCGGCCTCCTCGAGGCCGATCCCCTCGGTGTTGCCGACGATCCCCACGGCCGCGATCACGGTGTCGACCTCCAGCGTCTCGGTCTTGCCGTCGCTCTCGATATGGGCGGTCACCTTGTCCTTGCCGCGCTCGAGCTTCTTGACCACCGACGAGGGCCGGATGCTCATGCCCTGCTTTTCGAACGCTTTCCTCGCGAAGGCCGAGATTTCGGGATCCTCCACCGGCAGGATGCGGTCCTGAACCTCGACCACGGTCGTCTCGGCGCCCATGGTGTTGTAGAAGCTGGCGAACTCGATGCCGATCGCGCCCGACCCGATCACCAGAAGCTTCTTGGGCATGTGCGGCGGCTTGAGCGCGTGCTTGTAGGTCCAGACCCGCTCACCGTCGGCCTCGAGCCCGGGCAGCTCGCGCGCGCGGGCGCCGGTGGCCACGATCACGGCCTTCGCGGTCAGGGTTTCCTCGCCCTTGTCGGTCTTCACCGCCACGCGGCCCTTGCCGGCAAGGCGGCCCTCGCCGCGCAGCACGGTGATCTTGTTCTTCTTCATCAGGTGATCGACACCGGACGAGAGTTGACCGGCCACCTTGCGCGAGCGGGCGATCACCTTGTCGAGCTCGAAGCCGAGATCCGCGGCCTTCAGGCCGAACTCGCCCGCGCGATGCATCAGGTGGAAGATCTCGGAGGTGCGCAGCAGCGCCTTGGTCGGGATGCAGCCCCAGTTGAGGCAGATGCCGCCCATGTGCTCGCGCTCGACGATGGCGACCCGCAGACCGAGTTGCGCCCCCCTTATGGCGGCCACGTAGCCGCCGGGGCCCGCCCCGATCACCACCATGTCGAAACTCGATTCTGCCATGCCTGAAGCCTCCCGCGCGAAGATGGTTTGACGCTAAACCATCCGCCCGGGCGCTTCAACGCGCGCGGTGCGTCAGACCGCGACCTGCAACTCGCGCACCGCCGCGCCGTAGCCGCCCTCGTCGAGGAACGCGCGCTCGGGCGCCGTGTTCGCGCGGCCGAGCGCCGCGTTGCGGTAGGGAAAGCGGCCGAAGCGGCGGATCACTTCACGGTGCGCCTTGGCGTGCGTCAGATTGTCTGCGCCGGTTTCGGGCATGCGCTCGTGGATGAGGCGCACGCAGCGATCCTGGTCGCACAGGTTCTCCGAGTGCATGAGCGGAAGGTAGAAGAACTGCCGCGCCGGCTCGTCGATGCGCAGATCCCACTTGCGGTGGATCGCCGACTTCGCGGCGGCGAGCGCGGCACGGTCGGTGGCGAAGGCGCGCCCCTCGCCGCGGAACATGTTGCGCGGAAACTGATCGGTCAGGATGATGTAGGCCAGCGACCCCGCGGGATAGGTGAGCCACATCGCGAAGCGGCCCTCGCAGGCGCCTTCCCAGAGCGGCAGGAACCGCCGACGGATCTCTTCGTCCAGCGCGTCGTCCGCCTTGTACCACTCATCCGGCCCGACCTCGTCCAGCCAGAAACTCAGAATACCGTCAACGTCACCCATGCGCCCTGTCTCCTCCGGAACTGGTCCTCCACCAGGTTTCCACAAGGTAATGCCCGGAGCATCGCGGTTTACAGTAACGAATTGCAACAGACCGCTTCAGCCGTGATCGCAGCGCATCAGGCCGCGTCCGATGTCGGGCCGCGCGCATCGGCTGCCGCGGTCTCTTCCTCGGCCTGGACCTCGATGGCGTATTCCTGCGCGAACTCGACCGCCACCGGGGTGGAGGTCGGCCCGACCGGCGCGTAGCTGGCCGCGTCCTCCGTCGCCGGGGTGGGGCGCTGCGTCATGCGATAGGCCGCGTAGATCGACAGCGCCGCGAAGAAGAAGGCGATCACCACGAAGAAACCCGCCGGCCCCTGGATGCGCATGATCTGCCCGGTGACCACCGGGCCGGCGATCGCGCCCAGCCCGTTGATGAACAACAGCCCGCCCGACGCAGAGGCCATGTCCTCGGGCTGGAGGAAGTCGTTCGTGTAGGCAATGAGAAGCGAGTAGAGCGGGTTCGACACGCCGCCGATCACGAAGGCCGCGACGAGCAGCACCTCGAAGACCTGCCCCGAGGCGTAGCCCAACGCCGCGCCCACGGCGCCCACCGCCGAGCAGACCAGGATCAGCAGTCGACGGTCCATCCGGTCCGAAAGCCAGCCGAGCGGATACTGCACCACCAGCGAGCCCACGAAGAACATCGCCGCGAAGACAGAGATCTGGCCCAGGGAAAGCCCGGCGGCCGCGCCGTAGACGGCCGACATCCCGAACTGCGCCGCGAACACCGAACCCAGCAGCAGCATCCCCATCACGCCCAGCGGCGAAACCCCGTAAAGCGCGCGCAGGGTCATGGGCTTCGCGGTGTCGAAGGCGGGCGTGGGCGAGATCGACAGCAGGATCGGCGCGAACGAGATGGAGACCAGCACCGACGGGATCACGAAAAGCACGAAACCCGACGGATCCGCCACCACCAGAAGCCCCTGCGCGGTGATGATGCCCACCACCTGCACGATCATGTAGGCCGACAGCGTCTGGCCGCGGTTCTGGTTCGTGGCGGCATTGTTGAGCCAGCTTTCCGCGGTGACGTAGACCCCCGAAAGGCAGAACCCCACCAGCAGCCGCCCGATGGTCCAGAGCCACGGGTCGGTGAAGACCGGGAACAGGATCAGCACCGCCGAGACCATGGAGGCGAGCGCGGCGAAGACGCGCACATGGCCCACGCGCCGGATCATCTCGGGCGCGAGCCGCGAGCCGCCCAGGAAGCCCGCGAAATAGGCCGACATCACGATCGACATCTCGGCGGTCGAGAATCCCTCGATCTCGCCGCGCACGCCGAGCAGTGTGCCCTGAAGGCCGTTGCCGATCATCAGGAGGAACATGCCCAGAAGCAGGGCCCAGGAATTGCTCAGAACGCTCAGCATCGGCCCTCGACCCGCAAGAACGGTTTCACTCTGCACCCGCCGCGGCCCGGCGCGCTGTCCCGTCCGCGACCATGTCCTGTCGCGGCCCGCACGCCTTACAGCCTACCGCTGCGGGATCAAGAGCGATGCGTCGCCGTACGAGAAGAACCGGTACCCGGATTCGATTGCGTGAGCGTAAATCCGCCTTATGCGGTCCTGCCCCATCAGCGCCGAAACGAGCATCATCAAGGTGGACTGCGGCAGGTGGAAGTTGGTCATCAGCGCGTCGGTCGCGCGGAACGCGAAGCCGGGGTAGATGAAGATGTCGGTATCGCCGCGCCATGGCGCGATCTCGCCGGCCTGCGCCGCGGTCTCGATCAGGCGCAGCGCCGTGGTGCCCACCGGGATGATCCGCCCACCCTCGGCCCGCGTCCGCGCCAGGTCCCGGGCCGCGTCCTCGCTCACCTCGCCCCATTCGGCGTGCATCCTGTGCCGGGTGACGTCATCCACCTTCACCGGCAGGAAGGTGCCCGCGCCCACATGCAGCGTCACATGGCTGAAGTCGATCCCGGCCGTCTCGAGCGCGGCGAGAAGCGGCGCGTCGAAATGCAGGCTCGCCGTTGGCGCCGCGACCGCGCCGGGCCGACGTGCCCAGACCGTCTGGTAATCCTCCCGGTCCTGCGCGTCGGGCGCGCGGCGTTGCGCGATGTAGGGCGGCAGCGGCATTGCCCCGGCCTCGGCCAGTGCCGTGTCGAAATCGGGGCCCGTCAGGTTGAATTCCAGGATCGCGCGATCCTCTTCGCGGCCCTGCATCCGCGCCGAGAGCGTGTCGGAGAAGCGCACCGTCTCGCCCGGCGCGAGTTTCTTCAAGGGCTTCACGAGCGCGCTCCAAAGGCCGCCGGGCCGCGGTTCGAGCAGCGTCACCTCGATCGCCGCCTCGGTCCGGCCCGCCGGGCCGTCGCGCCGCCGCACACCCGAAAGCCGCGCCGGGATCACCCGGGTGTCGTTCAGCACCAGCCGGTCCCCCGGTCGCAGGAAGCCAGGCAGATCGCGCACGACCGCGTCGGTGATGCCGTCGCCTTCGGCCACGAGCAGCCTGGCGGACGAGCGCGGGCGGGCGGGCCGCGTCGCGATCAGGTGGTCGGGCAGGTCGAAATCGAAATCGCTGAGCTGCATCTGCGGGGCTCCTCGGGCAGGTCACTGCGAAAGCTGGGGCGGCGGACGGCGGAATATCTCGCGGAACATCCCCGGTGTCAGCGCCGAAAGCGGATTGACGGCCACGCGCGGCGCGCGCGCTTCGCCGGTGATCTGGAAGTTGAAGCCGATGAGGCCCTCGCCACGGCGGGTGAGCGGCGCGCCCACCACGTTGACGAGGTAGACCGGCGACAGCACGCCCTGCATGTCGAGCCGGCGCGACGCGCGCCCGTAATAGCCGTCGAGCGACACGCCCATCGACGGCCCCACGGCCGAGGCCCGGCTCACGATCACCCGATCCGGCGTGAGGCGGAACCGTGCCTCCACATCCGAGAAGTAGATCCCCTGCCCGCCCATCTGTTCCAGCAATCCGACGATGCTGAGCGCGTTCAGAAGCTCGGCCATCACCGGCGCATCGCGAAGCCGCACATCGGTGACCGACAGGAAGCCGTCCTGGGAGCCCGGCTGCGGACCGGGTTCCAGCGCCAGCGTCATCGCCCCGCCCGAGGCCTGCCGCAGAAGTCCCGCGGCGCGGAAGACCCCGCCTGCGTCCTCCGACGCGAGGCGCAGAGCCGGGCGCCCGCCCGCCCGCGGGATCAGTTCGCCGCGGATCGGCGCCTGTCCGCCCACATCGGCGGTGAAGGCTCCCGCGATCCCCTCCCCGGTGCTGAAGCGGCCGCGAAACCCCTCCAGCACGATCCGGTCGGTCAGCGCGACCCGGTCGAGGGCCGCCACGATCAGACCGCCCGCGGCACCGCCCGCCCCTGCCGCGCCGAGCTCCGGCATGGCCGCCATGTCGAGGCGGCCCCCGTTCAGCGCGACCTCGGGCGGCATGTCGGGCCCGCGCCCGGTCAGCGTGACCTGCGTGTCGAGCCAGGCGCCCACGCGCACCCGCTCGAAGACCGCTTGCGCCAGACCGCCCTCGTCCCGCAAGTCGATCCGGCCCGCCGCATCGAGTCCCGGAAGCTCGAGCCTCAGCCGGTCGATGCGCGGCGCGCGCCCCGGGGCGCCCGAAACGCCCGCGACCTCCAGACGGCCGCGCGCGTCCGGGCCCTTCGTCCAGCCGATCGCCGGCAACGCCGCGCCGAGGCCCCGAAGGTCGGACCGCAGCGTGAAGCTGGGCGGGCCTCCGGGCGGCAGCACGACGTCGAGCGCGGCACGCGCCGCACCCGAAACCCCGTCCGGCGGAAGACCCGGCGCGAACACCTCCGCGAAGCGGCGGCCGAGTTCCACCTCGCCGCTCAGACGGCTGCCCTGGCCCGGACCGCCCGCGCCGAGCGGGGCGCGCCACTCCGCGTCGAAGGGCACGCCGTCGATCCGGCCCGCGCCGGATATGACGAGCGCCTCGCGATCGACGGCCAGATCGAGCGCCGGCGCCTCGAGCTGCCGGCCCGGCACGACCGACGTGCTCTCTACGCCGAGAAGCTGCCCTGCGAAGGCGAAGTCGATCGCCTCGCGTGGGATGTCGGGCCTCATCGGCAGCGTCACCCGGCCTTCGAGCCGCAGCCGCCCCTGCGCCAGATCGGTGCCGCGCCCGGCCTTTTCCAGAAAGCGGAAGGGCGCCTGATCGAGAAGCCAGAGCGCGTCCGGGATATGTGCGCGCGCCTCCAGCCCGATCTCGGCGCGTGCCGGGCGCGTGCTGAGATCGGGAATGACGAAGGTCGACCCGGCAAGGTCGACCGTGCCGCCCCCAGCCGTGGCCACGCGCCCGGTCTCCACAGCGATGGCGAGGCGGTCGCCGGCGAGCGTCAGGTGGCCCCGCCCGTTCTCGACGGGCGGCAAGCCGCGCAGGACGCGGACGCGGGCACCGTCGAGCCCCGCCGTCACATGGACCCGCGGCGGCGCACCGGGCGCGATGCGCAGCGCCGCGGCGGGCCGCACCAGCCGGCCGCCAAGCACGTTGCGCGCGACCCAGCGGCGGGTGTTGGGGTTTTGCCCCGGCGGCCACCACGCGACGACCTGCTCCGGCGACACCATCTCGGCCGATGCGTCGAGCGCGACGCGCCAGCCCTCGGGGTGCGCCGACGCACGGCCCGAGAGCCGCAGCGGCAGGTCGGGGTCGTCGAGAACCATCTGGCCCAGCGTGACCTCGAACGGGTCGAGTCGGATCTTCACGTCGGCACTGGCCCGCTCGACGGTGACCGGGCCGTCGTAGAGATCGGCCGCGGCCGCGCTCATGTCGGCCACCCTGATCTGCGCCACCAGTTCCGTGGGCCAGCCCGTCTCCAACCCTTTCAGAAGCGCCCGGCCCTCGGCCCGCGCGCTGATCCAGGCGCTGTCCACCCTGATCTCGTCGAAGGTGATCGTTGCCGCGCGGGGATCGTAGGTGAAGTAGCTGCGCGCCGCCCGGAACGGGACGGGCTGCGTGCCCGGCGAGGGTTGCAGCACGCCTTCGGAGATCTGGAGCGTGGCATGCAGGGGACCGAGCGCGCCGCGGCCATCCACCGCCCCGCGCAGCGCCCCCGAGATCGGCGCGCGCAGCACCTCGAGCCAGGCGAGCGCGGGCGACTGGGTGGCGATATCCGTCGCACTCATCCCGTCGAAGGTGACGCCGAACGCGATATCCCGGGCGCCGATCGTACTTTCGGCGTTGAGCGCGATCCGCGCGGCCCTGTCATGGCCCGAGAGCAGCGCGAAATCGCCCGACAGCCGCAGCGCGCCCTCCTGCCGCTCGATGTGGAGCCGCCCGCCATCCGCGGTCCAGGCCCGACCGGCCCGGGCGTCCTCGTAGCGCAGCGTGACGGCGCGCGCCTCCACCGAACCGAGGCGGGCGAATTGCGGGCGCAGCGCGACCTCGTCGATCCGTGCGACGAGGTCGCGCAACTCTCTCGTCCCGGCCGCGCGCGGCGTGCCGATGGCGAGATCGAGCCGACCGGACCGGTCGCGTCGGACCGTAAGGATCGCCCCCGCGACACGCAGCGCGCTCGGCTCCAACCGACCGGAGAGGATCGGCCACAGCGCGAGCGTCGCGTCGAGTTCGCCGATCGTCGCGGCCTCCGTGCCCGAGGCATCGGCAAGCGACACCCGGCGCAGGCCGAGGACCGGCTGCCCCTCCGGCCCGAGCCTCAGGGTCAGCGCGCCAAACTCCACGTCGAGGCCCGGGGCCAGCGCCTGAAGCCGCGCCTCGACCCGGGTCACGAGCCAGTCTGGCGCCGCCACGCCGCGCCCCCCGAGCGACAGCGCCGCCGCGGCGAGGCCCGCGAGCGCGAGGGCGAGGGCGACAAGGCCCCAGAGCCCCGCGCGCCGGCGCCCCGCAGAGGGGACGCCGGCCCTCCCGTCGGTGCCGGGGCCGCTCATCGCCGTTTCCGCCTCATCGGTTTGATTGTCATGGCCGTATCCTAATATGAAATATCCAAGGCCGCAGCCAGAGGAGCGCCAGAGCATGCCCGACACCCCCGCAACCGCCCCCGATTTCACCCTTCCCGCCAGCGGCGGAGGGGAGGTGACGCTCTCCGCGCTGCGCGGCGCGCCGGTCGTGCTGTTCTTCTACCCGCGCGACGACACCTCGGGCTGCACCAAGGAGGCGGTCGCCTTCACCGGCTTGAAGGACGCGTTCGAGGCCGCGGGCGTGAAGGTGTTCGGCATCTCCAAGGACAGCCTGGCCAGCCACGACAAGTTCGCCGCCAAGCACGATCTCGACGTCGGGCTTCTCTCGGACGAGGGGTCCGACGTCTGCGAACGCTTCGACGTCTGGAAGGAAAAGAAGATGTACGGCAAGACCTTCTGGGGGATCGAGCGATCCACCTTCCTGATCGACGCCGAGGGGCGGATCGCGCGGGAATGGCGCAAGGTCAAGGTGCCGGGCCACGCCGAGGAGGTTCTCGAGGCCGCGAAGACGCTATGAGCGCGACGCTTACCGGCATGGCGGTCGAGGTGCTCTCGACCGCCGACGCGCGGGCGAAGACGGCGCTGTCGCGCGCCCACGCCGCGCGCTGGTTCGAGGCGCGGGCGGCGGGCGCGCCGCTGCCTCTCGGCGATGCGCGCCCGCCGCTCCGCCCGGCGCGGCCCGACCGGCCCGAGCTTCTCGACCCGCGCGCCGTGCCCAAGCGCAAGCCCGGCTCGCCCGAGGGGCGCAAGGCGCTTTTGCACGCGGTCGCGCATATCGAACTCAACGCGGTGGACCTGCACTGGGACATCGTGGCGCGTTTCGCCGACGTGCCTATGCCGCCCGGCTTCTACGACGACTGGGTGAAGGCGGCCGACGAGGAATCCAAGCATTTCAATCTTGTCGCCGATTGTCTTGAAGCCATGGGCAGCCATTACGGCGCCCTGCCCGCCCATGCGGGGATGTGGCGCGCCGCCGAGGACACCCGCGACGACCTGCTGGGCCGCCTCGCCGTGGTGCCCATGGTGCTGGAGGCACGCGGCCTCGACGTGACACCGGGGATGATCGACGTGTTTCAGCGGGCGGAAGCGAAACAGGCGGTTGCCGCTTTGGAAACGATCTATGCCGAGGAGGTGGCGCATGTCGCCTACGGCTCGAAGTGGTTCCACTTCCTCTGCGGACGCGAGAACGCCGACCCCAAGGATGTCTTTCACGCGCTCGTCGCGCGGTACTTCAAGGGCGCGCTGAAGCCGCCCTTCAACGAGGAAAAGCGCGCCGAGGCGGGCCTGCCGCCGGACTTCTACTGGCCGCTGGCATCCGCGCAACGCTGAGGCCCGCGCGCGGCGTTTTCGCGCGACTCGGCGGATTCTTGCCGGTTTCGCGTGATTCGGAGCGCATCCGCGACGGGAACGCCCAAAAAGGTTGTCAGCCTTCGGCCTCGCCGCTAAGCCATTCGCCAAGGCGCCGGACCGGGGATCCGAGTGTCGGCATTGGGACAGGCAGGAAAAGGGGCGGGCTTCGTGCGATCGCGTCTTCTGATCAGGATCAACGCGTTCCTGGAACGTTTTTTCCCCGAGCGGCGGCTCTTTCTAAAATCCGACGACGACATGCGGTTCATCCGGCTCAGGCCGGCGACGCAGGCGGTGGCCTTCTCGGGCGCGACGCTCGTGGTGGCATGGGCCATCATCGCCACGTCGGTCCTTCTGATGGACAGCATCGGCGCGGGGAATTTCCGCGACCAGGCCAGACGCGACATGGAAACGTACCAGCATCGCCTGAACGAGCTTTCGTCAGAGCGCGACGCGCGCGCCGCGGAGGCGCTGGCCGCACAGGAACGGTTCAACACCGCGCTCGAGGAGGTCTCGGTCATGCAGTCGCGGCTGCTGGCTTCCGAGACCCGCCGGCGCGAAATGGAAACCGGGCTCGAGGTGATCCAGGGCAAGCTGCGCACCGCCCTCAAGGAGCGCGAGCGTGTCCGCAAGGAGGTCGCCACGCTGCGCGCCGCGCTCGAGGGCGGCGTCGAGGGCTTGGGGGATGGCGGCGACAGCGAAGCGGTGGCCATGCTCACCCGCGCCCTGTCGGAAACCGCCGCCGAGCGCGACAAGGTGGTGGCCGATGCGCAGGATGCGCTTTTGCAAGCGGATCGCATGGCCGAACGCATCCGCCGGATGCAGGACCAGAATTCCGAGATCTTCCGCCAGCTCGAGGAGGCGATGACCGTCTCGGTGGAGCCGCTGGACAAGATGTTCGAACGCGCGGGCCTCGACGCCGACCGCCTGATCGACGAGGTGCGCCGCGGCTATTCGGGCCTCGGGGGGCCGATCACGCCGCTCTCCTTCTCGACTCGCGGAGAGGCGCCGCACCCCGACGCGGAGCGTGCCAACCGCATCCTGAACCGTCTCGACGAGCTCAACCTTTACCGCATCGCGGCCCAGAAGGCGCCCTTCGCCATGCCGGTGAAGGACAGCGTGCGTTTCACCAGCGGCTTCGGGATGCGCTGGGGGCGGATGCACAACGGCACCGATTTCGCCGGCCCCCACGGCACCGCGATCTATTCGACCGCGGACGGCGTCGTCACCCATGCCGGCTGGCTGTCGGGCTACGGGCGGCTGGTGAAGATCCAGCACCAGTTCGGGATCGAGACGCGCTACGCGCATCTGTCGCGTATCCGCGTGGAAGTCGGTCAAAGGGTATCGCGCGGCACGAGGATCGGTGATATGGGGAACAGCGGACGCTCCACGGGCACGCACCTCCACTACGAGGTCCGCGTCGGCGAGAAGCCCGTCAACCCCATGACCTACATCAAGGCTGCGAACGATGTTTTCTAAGAGCAAGATCAACGATCCCGGCCCCAAGGCGGATACCGCGGCGCCGCAGGCCACGGCAGATACAGCCCCCGCCGCGAAGCAGGGCGATTACAAGGCGCCGCCGCACAAGGCGAAACCCCCCGCATCGCTGCTGTCCTCGGATCTGCACATCACCGGCAACGTCAAGACGACCGGCGATATCCAGGTCGAGGGGACTGTCGAGGGCGATATTCGCGCCCACCTGCTGACCATCGGCGAAAGCGCCACCATCAAGGGTGAAGTGACCGCCGACGACGTGGTCATCAACGGGCGGATCGTCGGACGGGTGCGCGGCCTGAAGGTGCGTCTTACCTCCACCGCGCGGGTCGAGGGCGACATCATCCACAAGACGATCGCGATCGAGTCCGGCGCCCATTTCGAGGGCTCGGTGCAGCGTCAGGACGATCCCCTGAACGGTGGCTCCAAGGCGAAAGCGCAGCAACAGCCGCAGACGCAGGCCCAGCCGGCCGAGGGCGCGGCAAGCCAGCAGCCGAGCGCCCAGGCCACCGCACGCCAGAACCAGCGCGCCTGAGCGGGCGGCCGGGCGCCCGCGCCCGGGCCCCGGCGGGTCTCGGACACGGTCCGATCCGAAAAGCCGGGCCATCACAGTCGCGCGCCATCTCGCGCGGCGCACCGCGCCTTGCACGCCCGCCCTGCAGTACCACCGGCACGGATGCCCCCTGCGGGCAAGACATCTGCCACCGGTGCGGCGCGCGTCTTGCCGGCATGCACATGACACATGGAGAGCGGCTGCCGAAGCTCCGCTCGGGCCGGTCGTTGGCGGCATGCAAGGCCCGCATGAACCGCGCGTTCGCGCGAACGCCCATCCGGGCATGACGGGTTGCGCCGGTGCGGCGCGGCCGGGGTCAGGCCTCGAGTTCGGCGTCCCAGTAAAGGAAGTCCACCCAGCTCTCGTGCAGGTAGTTGGGCGGAAAGCGCCGGCCCATGTTGCGCATCTCTTCCGCGCCCGGCTGCCGCGGGGGCTTGCGCAGCGTCAGGCCCGACTGGCGCAGGCTCTTCGCGCCCTTGCGAAGATTGCACCGCGCGCAGGCGGCGACCACGTTTTCCCAGCTGGTGATCCCGCCCTTCGCGCGCGGCACGACGTGATCGAAGGTCAGGTCGCCCTTCGCGCCGCAGTACTGGCAGCAGAATTCGTCCCTCAGAAAAAGATTGAAGCGCGTGAAGGCCACGCGCTTCTGGGGTCGGACATAATCCTTCAGCACCACGACCGAGGGGATGCGTATCCTCGTCGACGGGCTTCTGACGACCTCGTCGTATTCCGCGACGATGTCCACCCTGTCGAGCCACGCGGCCTTGATCGCTTCCTGCCAGGGCCAGAGAGAGAGCGGGTAATACGACAGCGGGCGATAATCGGCGTTCAGAACGAGGGCGGGATGCTGTTTCAGCGCCGCCGGTTCACGCACGAAAGTCGTTCTGAATTCGCCATCCATCCGGTTCACCGCCTCCACCCTCAGAGCCCCTTTCGCGGGGAACGGGGCGGGGTGCGCCGCCCCAGTCCTGCCAACTCTCCAGCCCACTATATATCGCGTTCAGCTTTGGGCAAGCCCCGCTACATCCAGTGGTCCCATGGAACGCCTACGCGACGGCTGTAACGTCTTCGTGACGGTTATCCACAGGCCCCGGGCGTGCCGTGACAGGCCGGGGGCGCGCTGGTAGGCTTTCGCGCCATGATCAGACCCGATCTGCCCCCTGCCCCGCCCGCCGGCGGCGTGCTCGAGGCGGCGGTCTACGCCGCCGACCTCGATGCGGCGGAGGCGTTCTATGGCGGCGTTCTGGGGCTCGAGCGCATCCGCCGCGTGGGCGACCGGCACGTCTTCTACCGGGCGGGCGCGCAGATCGTGCTCGTGTTCAATCCTGCCGAGACGGCCCGGCCGCCGGACCCCGACGCCCGCTTGCCCGTGCCGCCCCATGGCGCCGAAGGGCCCGGGCACCTCTGCCTCGCGGCCACCGCCAGCGAACTCGACGCCTGGCGCACGCGGCTCGAGGCGGCGGGCGTGGAGATCGAGGCCGATTTCCATTGGCCGAACGGCGCGCGCTCCCTCTATTTCCGCGACCCGGCCGGCAATTCGCTCGAGATCGCCGAGCCTCGGCTCTGGGGCTGACCGCGGGCTTTGAACCGGCCCACGCGACGTGCCCCGGCGGCGCGCGCCCCCGCCCTTCTTCTTGGCCCAAATACTCCCGCCGGAGGCGGCAATGCGGCGCGGCCCGGCGCCGCGTCAGAAACTGAGCTTGTCGCGCAGGAAGGCCAGCGCCACGCCCAGCCCGTCCGGCGCGATTCCGTGGCCCGTACCCTCCATCACATGGGCGTAGACGTCCTTCCAGCCCGCCTTCTGCAGAGCCTCGGCAGCCTCCGGCATGGAGTGCACGGGCACCAGATCGTCCATGTCCCCATGCACGAGCAGCACGGGCGGGCGGCTCACCGCCTCGTCGGCCAGTACCTCGGGAGCGAGCAACCGGCCCGAAAAGGCCACGATCCCCGCCACGGCATCGGGGCGGCGCGGCGCGACGTGAAGGGCGAGCATGGTGCCCTGGCTGAACCCGAAAAGCGCCACCTGCTCGGGCATAAGGTCCTCGTCCACCATGAAGGCGTCCAGAAAGGCGTCGAGATCGGCCACCGCCGCGCGCATCCCCTGCTCCGCCGCCTCCTCGGAGGAGCCGTCAATCCAGGGGATCGGGAACCACTGGAACCCCATCGGGGCGCCCGCGCAGGCTTCGGGCGCATCGGGCGCCACGAAAAGCGTGTCGGGCAGATGCTCGCCGAGCGGCTGCGCCAGCCCCAGAAGATCGGCGCCGTTCGCGCCGTAACCGTGCAGGAACACAACCGCATTTCGGGTCTCCCCCGATCGCGGCGCCACCTTCTCGGCCTGAAGAACACGCGTCATGTGATCCCTTCCCGTTCCTTTTCCACGCGGTAGTAGGCCCAGAGCGCGCGCGCCGCAACCGCGCGCCAGGGCGACCACGCCTCGGCCATGGCGCGCAGCGCGCGCGCCTTCGGCCGTTCGGGCAGCCCGAAGAGAAGCCGCGCCGATTCCTGCAGCGCGAGGTCGCCCGGCGCGAAGACGTCGGCGCGCCCGAGCGAGAACATGGCGTAGATCTCCGCCGTCCAGACACCGATGCCCGGCACATCGGTCAGCGTGGCGACGACCTCCTCGGTGGGTGCGGCGCGCAGCGCGCGGTAGTCGATGCGCGCCGCGGCGAGCGCCTTGGCATAGCGGATCTTCTGGCGCGACAGGCCGCAGGCGGCCAGCTCCTCTTGCGACGCCCAGGTGATCTTGCGGGGCCCGGTGAGCCGCGCGGCCTCGAGCCGCCCCTGGATCGCCCGGGCCGCGGCCACGCTCACCTGCTGGCTCACGATGGCCGCGAGAAGCGCGGAGAACCCGTCGCCCCGGCGGCGTAGCGGCAGGGGCCCGGTCAGGGAGAGCACGTGGCCGAAGCGCGGCTCGCGCGCGGCGAGCCACGCCGCGCCCTCGGCCACGCAGTCCGGCGTTTCGATGATGCGTTCCGCCATGCCCCCTTCCTAGCGCGCCGGGGCCGCCTGCACCATGGCCCCGCCAACACATCTCGCCTCCGGCATGCGAGGGTCTTGCCACCGGCCGCGGGCGGGCTTAGCACGAGGCCCATGACCGATACCGCTCTCTCCGACGCCGACAGCGACGCGCGCGCGAAACGCAACGTGACCGTGCTCGTCGGCGCGCAGGCGCTTCTTGGCGCGCAGATGCCGATGATCTTCACCATCGGCGGCCTTGCCGGGCAGTCGCTCGCGCCCAATGCCTGCCTCGCGACGCTGCCGATCTCGCTCATCGTTCTGGGCTCGATGATCTCGGCCACGCCGCTCTCGTGGGCGATGCAGCGCTACGGGCGGCGCACCGGCTTCTTCATCGGCGCGATGGGCGGCGCGACGGGCGGCGCGGTCGGCGCGATCGGGCTCTGGTACGCGTCCTTTCCGATCTTCCTCGCCGGCAGCCTTCTGACCGGGCTCTACATGTCGGCACAAGGCTTCTACCGCTTCGCCGCCGCCGACACCGCGACGGACGCGTTCCGGCCCAAGGCGATTTCCTACGTGATGGCGGGCGGGCTCGCCGCGGCGATCATCGGCCCGCAACTCGTCAAGGTGACGAGCCAGGCCTTCGTGATCCCCTTCCTCGGCACCTACCTCGCGGTCATCGCGCTCAACGTCCTGGGCTCGGCGCTCTTTCTCGCCCTCGACATCCCCAAGCCGCCCGTCCCGGCGGAGGACGCGCCCAAGGGGCGGTCGCGGTGGGAGCTCATCACCACGCCGACCATCGCGGTCGCAGTGATCTGCGCCACGGTCTCCTACGCACTCATGAACCTTGTGATGACCTCGACGCCGCTCGCCGTGGTGGGCTGCGGCTTCACCGAGGGCAATGCGGCGGACGTGGTGACGGCCCATGTGCTGGCGATGTACGTGCCCTCCTTCTTCACCGGGCACCTGATCGCGCGTTTTGGCGCCAAGACCATCGTGGCCACCGGCCTCGCGATCCTCGGCGCCGCGGGGGCGGTGGCGCTCACCGGGGTGGAGCTCGAGCAGTTCTTCCTGGCGCTAGTGCTTCTGGGCGTGGGCTGGAACTTCGGCTTCATCGGCGCGACCACGATGCTCGCCGGCGCCCATGAGCCGTGGGAGCGGGGCCGGATGCAGGGGCTGAACGACCTCATCGTCTTCGGCGGCGTCACCTTCGCCTCGCTCGCCTCGGGCGGGCTGATGAACTGCACCGGCGGCTCGGCGATGGAAGGCTGGATGGCGGTGAACATCGCCATGGTGCCGTTCCTCGTGCTCGCGGGCGGCGCGCTGATCTGGCTCGCCCTGCGGCCCCGCGACATGGCGGCCTGAGCGCCGCGCCGCTACCAGCGCCCCGTCGACGCGCGCCAGATGAGCGCGGCCCGCTCCCGCGCCGGGCTCACCCGCGGAGTGCCCTGCGCCACGCGGGCCGGCTCGGCTTCGGCACGGGCAAGCTCCGCCGCGGCCTGCCCGACACCCAGAAGCGCCGCGCCCGCCCCCCGCGACACGTCGCGCCGGCGCGCGCGGGCGGCGGCAAGGCGGCGCCGGCCCTCGGCGGCGAGCCGGGCGACCGCCTCCGGCCGCCCGTCCGGCAGGGGCGCGCGGCCCCGCGCCTCGAGCTCGGGCACCGCGCGAAGATAGGCGGCAAGCCCCGCGGCAAGCCCGGCGTCGCGCACCACCGCCTCCTCGGCCGGGCCGAGCGCGCGCGCCGCCGCCCAGAGCAGGTTGCCCGCCGTGGCGTCGATGTAGGCCAGAAGCGCCGCCTCGTCTGCGAAGGGGGCGCGCTCGAGGTCGGCCCGCCGCGCCGCGGCCACGCCGTCGAGAAGCCGCGCGCCCTCTGCGTCCATGACCCCGGCGAGCGGCGTCACCACCTCGTGGCGCCGGGGGGCCGCGCCTTCCGCGATCTCCTCCAGCGCGTCGCGCCACCATTGCAGGCGAATCTCGCCCAGCATCGGCTCGGAGACCACCCAGGGCGCGCGCGCCACCTCCACGTTGAAGGCGAAGACCGGAAAGAGTACCCCGCGCGCGGAGGGCGGCGCGGCCATGGCGGCGCGGAATCGGTCCGGATCGCCCCGGCGAAGTAGCTCTGCGCAGGCCTCCAGGGTCAAGCCGGCCTCGCCGGGGTCGGCGTGCGGCCGATATTGGCGGGCGCGGTCCGCGAGGCGGCCATCCTGCCCCGCGCCCGGCGCAGGTCCCCGGCCATGTCCGGTGCCTCGCGAACCAGGCAGATGCGGTAGCGCATCATGCCCGCGTGGCCTGCGTCGTCGGTCGTCATCGCCCGGCCCTCCGCCTCAGCCCGCGTCGCGCACGAGCTTCCAGGTGATCGCGTCCAGCAGCGCCTCGAAGCTCGCGTCCACGATGTTGGCGCTCACCCCCACGGTCGACCAGCGCCGCCCCTGCCCGTCCTCGCTGTCGATGATGACGCGCGTCACGGCCTCCGTGCCGCCCTGGGTGATCCGCACCTTGAAATCCACCAGGCGCATGTCGTCGATGACGGACTGGTAGGGGCCGAGATCCTTTGCGAGCGCCCGGGCGAGCGCGTTGACGGGGCCGCGGTCGGAGCCCGCATCGTCCATCGATTCGCTCACCGAGAGCTTCTTCTCCCCGTCCACCTTCACGACGACCACCGCCTCGGAAAGGCTCACCATCCGGTCGTACTTGTTCTTCCGCCGCTCCACCGTGACGCGGTAGCGCTTCACCTCGAAATAATCGGGCAACCGCCCGAGAAGCCGCCGGGCGAGGATCTCGAAGCTCGCCTGCGCCGTGTCATAGGAATAGCCCTCGTTCTCGCGCGCCTTCACCTCCTCGAGGATGCGCCCGAGCGCCGGGTCGTCCGGCGCCACCTCGAGCCCCGCCTCGGCGAGGCGCCGGCGCAGGTTCGACTGGCCCGCCTGGTTCGACATCGGCACGACGCGGGCGTTGCCGACGCGGACCGGATCGACATGCTCGTAGGTGGACGGATCCTTCAGGATCGCGCTTGCATGAAGCCCCGCCTTGTGGGCGAAGGCCGAGGCGCCGACATAGGCCGCCTGCTTCTGCGGCACGCGGTTCAGGATCTCGTCGAGCATCCGGCTCGTCCGGGTGAGGCCCGCAAGCGCGGCGTCGCTGACGCCGGTCTCGAAGGCGCTCGCCCAGGGCTCCTTGAGCTTCAGCGTCGGGATGAGCGCGGTGAGGTTCGCGTTGCCGCAGCGCTCTCCGAGGCCGTTCAGCGTGCCCTGCACCTGCCGCGCGCCGGCCTCGAGCGCGGCGAGGCTGCCCGCCACCGCCGTCTCGGTGTCGTCGTGGGTATGGATGCCCAGCCTGTCGCCGGGGATGCCGCGGGCGATCACCTCGCCCACCACGCGCCCGATGCGCCCCGGCAGCGCGCCGCCGTTGGTGTCGCAAAGCACGATCCAGCGCGCCCCCGCCGCGAGCGCGGCCTCGAGACAGGCAAGCGCGTAGCCCGGGTCCGAGGCGTGGCCGTCGAAGAAATGCTCGGCGTCGAAGATGGCCTCGCGCCCCTGGCCCACGACATGGGCGACCGAGCGGGCGATGTTCTCGAGGTTCTCCTCGCGGCTGATCCCGAGCGCGCGCTCGACGTGGTAGTCGTGGGTCTTGCCGACGAGGCAGACGGCCGGCGTGCCGGCGTTGAGGACGGCGGCGAGCACCTCGTCGTTTTCCGCCGAGCGGCCCGCGCGCTTCGTCATGCCGAAGGCCGTCATACGGGCGCGGGTCTCGGGGGCGGCGTCGAAGAAGGCGCTGTCGGTGGGGTTCGCGCCCGGCCATCCGCCCTCGATGTAGTCGACCCCGAGCGCGTCGAGCGCCGCGGCGATCTTGCGCTTCTCCTCGACGGAGAACTGCACGCCCTGGGTCTGCTGCCCGTCGCGGAGCGTGGTGTCGTAAAGGGAGAGACGCTCGCGGGTCATCGGCGGCCTCCCGCGGGGTTGCCGGACCGCGCGCCTCTGGGAGGGCAGCGCCCGGCCCCGGGGGGGCGGCCGGGCGCTGTATTTTCGCGCCAGCCGAGAT